>CANRIB010000062.1 GCA_947630575.1 uncultured Bacilli bacterium | reverse complement strand
TAAGAAAAAGAAAATTGTAAGAATTCTCGCTTTAATATTGTTATCATTAGTTGTAGTAATAGGTGGATCAAGAGCATTATTTAGTTTTTCCAAAAGTTTAAATAATGAGGCTCTCGTTGCTGGTGATATATACATGAGGGCAAGTAGTAATAAAGTAATAACTGCAAGTGTTAGTCCAATGAGTACTGCAGAAGGAAAAGAAAAGGGCGAGAAATACAACTTTAGTGTTGAAGGATATAATGATTCAAAGAATGATATCTATTATGGAATCTATTTAAATTATGGAGAAGAACAAGAAAATAAGAAAAGATTTAAAGACTCTGATATCATGATTTATTTAACAGAAACTAAAAATGGAGAAAAGAAGGATGTCTTTGGACCTGGTCGTTTATCAGACTTTAATAACAATATGATATACGCATCAACTATTGATGCTAATATCAAAAAAGAAGATAAAGTAACAAGAGATTACGAGTTAACTGTTTGGTTAAGTGACAATGTCTTAATAAGTGATACAGAAACTAGTTGGGAAGGTAAAAACATCTATACAACTGAAGAATATAAAAATAGTTATTTAAGTTTAGATGTAAAAGTAGAAGGAGACTTTGTCGAAAAGAGTGTTGAAGATGGTAAAGTAGAAATAACGGCAGTTAAAGCAAACTCTAATACTCCTTACGATTTAAAAGAATCACCAGAAAGTGATGAAGATATTAAAGTTACTTTAAGTTCAACTAAAGAACTAGAAAAAATAATCTTAATAAATACAAATACTAGTGAAAAAGAAGAATTAACCCCAACTAATAATAAAGTTGAAAAAATAATAAGTGAAGGTGGAAAATATAGATATTATGGAATATTTAAAGATGGCAAGATAAGTTCGATAGAAGAGTTTACAATTAATTTATTAAGTGATAAAACCTTATCCTTAAATAAACCAACAAGTGCAATTTGTATAGAAAGAGTTTATAATGGTGAGTCTCAAGAACTTGCGAAAGGAACTAAAGGTTATACTTTAGAAAATAATCATGGCATAAATGCAAATACTTACGAAATAAAAGTTAAATTAAATGAAGGCTATACATGGAATGATGAAACAACAAGTGATATAACAATCAAATGTGAAATTAAACCAAAAGATGTTGAAGTAGAATGGAATCTTGAAAAATATATTTATACAGGAGAACAACAGGGGCCAACAGCTTCAGGAATTGGAGTAAAAGATGAAGTTTTAACAATTGAAACAACTAAAGAAACTGATGCTGGTCCTCATTTAGCAACAGCAACTTTAACCAAAGTTACAAATGGTCAAGCAGAAGTTAAAAACTATAATTTAACTAATAAAACTCATGAGTATGAAATAGAAAAAGCTATTCCAGAATTAACCTTAGAGCCAGCAAGTGGAAGTGTAAGAATAGGAGAAGAGGTAACATTTAAGGCAACAAGTAACGTTGATGGAACATTCAAGGTAACATCAAGTGCTATTTCTAAAGCAACAGCAACTTTAATGCCTGAAAGTAGCAAAGGGGCAACAGTAACAGTTTTAGGTAAAGAATTAGGAGAAGCAGATATCGAAGTTCAATTTGAAGCAACCAATCCAAATTATAGTAGTACAAAGAGTACTTATCAAGTTGTAGTTACCGAAGGACCTCAAATAGCAACAACAGGTAGTTGTAAAGAAGGTTTAATTTATAATGGAACTTCTCAAGAATTAGTAAGTGGCGGAGTAGGAGTAACTTATAGTGAAACAACAGGAACAAATGCTGGAGACTATAAAATAACAGTAACTCCTAAAGCTGGTTATGAATTTGAAAATAAAGAAAAAACTAAAACTCTAAACTGTAGTATCGAGAAAAAGAATGCTACAATTGAAGCTAAACCTCAAACAATAAATTATAATGAAACTATTAGTAAAACAACAAACGACATAATAGCCACAGATTTAGTAGAAGGAGATACAGTAACATCAATTACCCTAACACCTTCTACCTCAAGCATAACTTCAAGCGGAACGATAACTCCAAAGGATGCTGTAATTAAAGATTCCTCAGAAATTGAAGTAACAAGTAACTATAATATAAATTATAAAACAGGTAATTTAACTATCAAGGCCTTAGAAGCTTCAATGGGAAGTTGTGTCTCAGGATTAACTTACAATGGTGATACTCAAACTTTAATAACAGGAGGTGAAGGAGTAACTTACAATATCACAAGTGGAATTGATGCTACAGATTATGAAATAACAGCAACTGCTAAGGAAGGCTATGTATTTCCAAGTGATGCAACATCTTCAAGAACTTGTACTATCAAGAAAAAGTCATTAACGATAACAGCTAAAGATCAATCAATTAGTTATGGAAGTTCTATTTCAACTGGAACAAGTTATATAACAACTGGAACAGATGAATTAGTAAGTGGTCATAGTGTTTATTCAATATCATTATCTCAGTCAACAACAAGTATAACATCAAGTGGAGCCATAACCCCAAGTAATGCGGTAATTAAGGCAGGCTCAAGTTCATCGTCAACCACTGTAACAAGTAA
>CANRIB010000061.1 GCA_947630575.1 uncultured Bacilli bacterium | reverse complement strand
AAATCAAAAAACTCCTTAAACCCTTATAAATAAAGGCCTAGGGAGTTTTTATCTTTCAAAAAGTGTTTAAGTTGAGATTATACACATATTTTTATTAAAAATGCAATCAAAAAATGAGTGCTTTTTTTAAATATGTAAATGTTATTATACTACTTTTTTACTTTTTATCCAACAAAAAGAACCAATTTATATTTAAAAGATTGGTTCTTTTATCTTCAAATGGTGCTGAAAACAGGCCTCGAACCTGCGACCTACGCGTTACGAGTGCGTTGCTCTACCAACTGAGCTATTTCAGCAACAATTAAATTATATCACAAACCACCAAAAATAAAAATACTCTATTAAAGTATTTTTATATCATTTGAGCTCGCATTTTCTCTAAACTCTTTTTCTCATATCTCGATACCATCACTTGAGTCATATTAAGTTTTTTAGCAACTTCACTTTGAGTCAAATCTTCATAATATCTTGATCTAATTATCTCTTTTTCTTCTTCATTTAAAACTTTAAAACTATTATCTAAATCTATTTTTAAATCAATATTAGTATTTTTATTATCTGGAATAACTTCATGCAAATTAAGTTCATTAGCTTCATCATCAAGAGATATTATTGCCTGAGTACTATTTACAGCTTCAGCCACCAAACCAACATCTAGTTCTAAGAATAACGCTACTTCTTCATAACTTGGCACTACTCCTGTTTTACTTGCTATATCATATTTAGTTCTTTCAACTAATTTATATATTTTAAGTAAACTTTTACTAACTTTAATATTTTTATTTTCATTTACATACTCATACATCTTTCCAAATATATATGGATACGCATAAGTACTAAATTTTGCTTCTCCCATCTCTTTATAATTACGATATGCATTAAGAAGCCCAATAACTCCTACTTGTATCAAATCTTCTTTATCACTACCATAAAATTTGCTTGCTATTCTTTTAATTAACCCCATATTTTCATTTATAAGTTCATTAGTTGTCATTAGATATTTATTAACCTATTCGCGGCAAGCTCATTTGATGCGACACTCATCCTCAGTCTTTTTATTTTCTTTCTAACTTCATCACTTACTTCACACAAGCAAATTTTCCCTTTATTAGTTCTTATTGCACATTTAGTATTAAGCAAACTATCCATGCCTGATTCATCTATATCTTTAAGTTCAAATAAATTAAATACTAAATATTTAATCTTATGCTTTAATACTACCGGCACTATATAATTATTAATTTTATATGTGGCCTTTCTATCCAAAACTCCCCTAAGTCTTACATATAAAATACCTTTCTCATATTCCATATCAACTTTTAACATATAATTATCACCTTTGCTACTTAAATATAGAACATTTTAAAAACTTTTTAAACACGTTCGACAAAGGATAGCAAAACATATCAAATTATTCGTAAAAATTAATGTAAATAAAAAACCATCTGTTATTTAACAAATGGTATTAAAGCCATAAATCTTGCATATTTAATTTGTTCTGCAATATGTCTTTGATGCTTAGCACAAGCGCCTGTCATTCGTCTAGGCATAATCTTGCCCTTATCATTAATATATTTATTAATAATCATAACATCTTTATAATCTACACTTTTACCGGCACACATTTGACATATTTTTTTCTTTTTACGATAAAATTCTGCCATTATTATTCCTCCTTTTTAAAATGGTAAATCATCATCACTTAAAGTAATTTCCTCACCAAAATCTTTAAATGGGTCTTCAGAAATATCTGTAGTTGGCATACTAGCAGAACTTCCTGAATCTAAATTATTATTTTGATAATTATTATTTATTGGCTGATAACTATTATCCCTAGGATATGGTGCTTGATAACTATTTCCTCCACCAAAATCTCCTCCATTAAAATCACCTTGATTATCGGCCTTAGAACCTAAAAATGTAATATTATCACACATAATTTCTGTTACATATCTTCTACTTCCATCTTGAGCCTGATAATTTCTTGTTTGAATTCTACCTTCTACTGCCACTTGACTACCCTTATGACAATATTTTGCTAAATTCTCAGCCTGTCTTCTCCAAACCACACAGTTAATAAAATCTGTCTCAGGAGCACCTCCATTTTGAGAATTAAAAGGTCTTGAAATTGCAATTGTAAAAGTTGCTACACTAAGATTAGTAGGTGTTGTTCTAAGCTCTGGATCTCTTGCTAATCTACCAATTAAAATTACTTTATTCATAATGCTTACTCCTCATCTAGTTTTATAATTAAATGTCTTAAAATAGCTTCTGAAAGTTGTGCTTTACGATCAAATTCACTTATTACTTCAGGAGTAGCTTCTACTTTTAAAACACAGTAATATCCATTTAATTCTTTTTTAATTGGATATGCTAACTTTCTTTCGCCCATTTCTTTAGTTTCAACAACTTTTCCCTTACCATCAGTAACTATTTTTTTCATACTATCAATAGTCTTTTTGATTTTTTCAGTTTCCATAGTTGTTTTAACAATGAACATAATTTCATATTTAGTCATAATTCCACCTCCTCATGGTCTATTGGCTTATCTCTATGTATAAGCAAGGAGTAATTCAATACTCGGGTATATTATAACCCAAAAAATATTATTTGTAAACTATAAATTACTCTTAAAATTATATGTGTGAATAATTAATAATAATGTTACACTTTTTGAATTAAATAATTAGTAAAAATGTTACATATAATTTATCTTATAT
>CANRIB010000060.1 GCA_947630575.1 uncultured Bacilli bacterium | reverse complement strand
AAAAATAAGCTTCAAAAAAACAACGAGTAAAAATCGTTGCTTTTAGTATGTCCTAACATTTAACTGTGAATTGTAACACTAAAATTTTTTACATATAAAAAGATTGACCTAAAATCAATCTATTTTTCAATGCAAAATACTGCATACAATGGAACAGATTTAATATTATTTTCTAAACCAAAATTCTTTGTTGATATTCTAATACCCAATTTACATTTTTCTTTCTCCAAAAACTTATTTAAACTATAAGATTTAACATTATCATTAGCTTTTACTTCAATCGGAATTACCCCATCACTAACATCAATTAAAAAATCTATATCCATAACTTGTGGTTTATTATAATAATATAAATCTATATTATTTTTTACAAGTTCTGTAGCTACATAATTTTCCACAATAGCCCCTTTAAACATAAAATCTTTATTTTTTAATATATTCACTAAAGGAATATTTAAAAGTTCCACTAACAAACCTACATCACTTAAATATATTTTAAAATCTGTATCATTTATAAAAGCTTTTAAAGGTGTTTCAAATCTATTAACTAAATAACAAGGTATAACAAGTCTACTTGCAAGCAACCATTCAAAGGCTGTTTCATAATCTCTAAATCTTGCATTTTTCTCTATTTTACTAAATTGATATTTTTTATTTTCTTTAGCAAGTTGCCCAGGAATATTTCTATATATTCTTTCTATTTTATTAGTTTCATATATATTATTTGTATATTTACCCATATCACTTATATAAGAATCTATTATACTTTTTAAAATTACATTAGGATTAAAAAGAAATCTATCTTTATTATTTACATACTCTAAAATCATTTGAGGCATACCCCCCAAACACAAAAAAGTTTGATACTCTTTAATTAATTCTATATGTAAAAAATCTTTCATTGGTTTATTATTCTTATAACAATCTTCAATTATAGGTATATATTGTTCATTTCCTATAGCTATCAAATATTCTTTAAAACTCATAGGATACATATATTCAATTAATACTTTCCCCACTGGAAAAGACTTTTTAAATCTTTTTAATTTAACTCCAAGCAAAGAACCAGCCACAATTATCTTATAAGGAAACTCACATTCACAAAAATATTTTAAAGAAGAAATTATATCTTCTGATTCTTGTACTTCATCTATAAATATAATTGTATCTTCTTTTATATCTCTTTTAAGTTCTAGTTTTAATTCTAAAACTTTATCTTCCATATTTTCTTCTTGTTCAAATATTTTAACTATTCTCTGATTATCCATCAAATTTATATAAATATAATCATCAAAATTATCTTTACAAAACTTATCTATAATATAAGTCTTACCTACTTGTCTAGCTCCAACCACCATCAAAGGAGTTAAAATATTATTATTTTTCCAATCCTCAAGTATTTGATAAAAATCTCTTTTCATAATCTTCACCAATAACATAATAACATATTTTTAAATTATAATCAAGATAATTTCACATAGATGTGTGAAGCTAAAAACTTTCATTTCACATATTTATGTGAAACTAATCTAACAAAAAATCTATAATATTAATTAATTTAATTCCCTTAATATTTTTATTCTTAACTTTATCTAAAGTAATAATATATTTCTCATAACTATCATTTATCGCTAGTAAACTTCTTGTTTCTCTTTCTATTATAGCTTCATCACTTAAATTTCTTGCTACTTGAAAATATTTTATCTCCCCATTTTTAACTGCTACAAAATCTATCTCCAAATTTTTATATATTCCCACATATACCTGATATCCTCTTCTTTTAAGCTCTAAATAAATAACATTTTCAAGTATTGAACCACTATCAAAATTATTATAACCAGCAAGAACATTTCTAATCCCCATATCTATCATATAATATTTACCCTGAGTTTTTAATAATTGTTTTCCATTAACTTCATATCTTGGACATTTATAAATAATATAAGCATCTTCTAACATTTTTAAATAACTATCAACAGTTTCATTTCTAGTATTTTCTAAATATTTAGCTATATTTAAAGGATTCGTAAAAACACCTATAACTGAAGCCATATAAGTCATTAAATTATCTAAAACAACAATATTCTTTATATTATTTCTCGCGATAACATCCTTTTTTAAAACAACATCTTTTATATCATTTAAATAAGAAACAATTAAATCTTCATTATTATTCATATTAACTATATTAGGCATACCCCCATATTGTAAATATTTACTAAGTTTATCATCTAATGTTTCTTCTTTAGAAAAAGGATAAACTTTAACAAACTCTTTAAATGAAAAAGGATAAATATTTAATGTTAAAACTCTCCCCGCCAGTAAAGTAGTAAGTTCACTAGAAAGTAAATAAGCATTTGAACCTGTAATATATATCTGAACATTTAAATCAACCAACATAGAATTAACAGCTTTCTCCCACATTAAAACACTTTGAACTTCATCCAACAAAACATAAGCTTTTCTATTACCTACTTTTTCTTTCACATAATTAAATAGATCTTTATAATCTTTAATATCATAATATAAAGAACTTTCAAAATTAATATAAATAATATCTTTATCACTTACATTTATACTTCTAAGATAATCTCTAAACTGTAATAACAAAGTAGATTTACCACATCTTCTAACTCCTGTAATAACTTTAATTAAATTTACATCTTTATATTCTATTAACTTATTTAAATATTCTTCTCTTACAAGCATTTTAATCACCATTTTAATTATATACCGCCAAAAGCCAAAAGTCAAACATTTTTGCGGTTACAACCGCAATTTGTGAAAAATTTTTAAAAATGTTACATAAATAAAAATGAATAATTAGTAAAAATGTTACATAGCAAAATATATGAA
>CANRIB010000059.1 GCA_947630575.1 uncultured Bacilli bacterium | reverse complement strand
TTAATTAAAGAAGATAAGGAAGATATATCCTTTAATTTATTAATACCCTTCCTATATTTAATAAACAACATGAGCTTGTTATTTATCTTGGGTTTTGTTTTTTTGAATTTTGCTCTTTATTTAATAAGAGAACTTTTTTTAATAACATACCGCGGATTACCGCGGTATGTTATTGCGCGAAAAATTTCATTTATTACTAACATTAATTAATAACTACCCTATTTTTTTGATTTTTGAATCCCCTTTTCTCTTAAATTTTTTATTATTATTAATATTATCTTTGTTTTATTCTATCTTTATATACAGATATAATATCTTAAAAGTTTACAATAAGAAAACTCTATGGTTTTATAGAGTTTAACAATTTTTATCTTGCTTGTTTTTTTATTAACTTAGCGTGTAAAACTACCCTTTCAGTATCACTATAACAAGTAGATAAAGTTAGAATTTTATCACTAGTATTAACAGATGTTTTAAAGTCATAAATACTTCGACTAACAATAGTATCAATAAATTTTTTGTGTGATTCTTCAGAACCAAAAGTTGTAGTTAAATAATACGTTTCTGTAGGTATATGATATACAGAAAATACTTGCCATAATGTATTTTCTTCAGGTGTTGAAAGATTTAAAACATAATTATCAGTATTTTCATACCATTTATTTTTAACTATATTCTTAAGAGAGCCAAACATTGTAGTATTTAAACGACCATGGCCATAAATTATAGTATTATCGTCTAAATTATTAATGTTATTACGATAATCTAGAAATATCCAGCCGGCACCATTATATGATTTATCAAAAGCACGATTTAAATAATAATCATTATCACTTGCTTGAACTACAGGATAATTAATGGTTGTTCCATTTACTTTAATAAAAGCAACTGTATCAGCATTTTTCTTTAATAATTCAGTAAAGTCGACACTTATTAATGGTAATTTAAGATAATCCCAATAATCGTCTGATTTATTGGTTTTATCTGGTGGATTAACGGCTTCTTGTTCTTCATTATTTGGTACTTCTTCTACTAAATCTTCGATTTTGTTAATATCATCATTAAGTTTATCTATTTTTTCATTATCTTTGCCCCAGCCTACTATTTTGAAAATATAGAATCCAGCAGCACATAAACATATTAAAAATATTACTATCCATATTATTTTCTTTTTCTTACTTTTTGTTTTTTTATTTGGATCCTTAGCTACCTTTCTTTTTTTCACAAAAATGCACCTCTTTTACAGATTATATTTTACTATAATTTACTGGAATAAACAAGTAATTATTACATAATTTTCCCTTTAAAGGAAAAAGTCAGGAAACATCCTGACTTAATTTGGTTATTGGTTTAATCTATTATTATCTAAAATAATACTTTCTTAGTAGCAAATCCTAAAGCACCAAGACTAGAAATTGCTAAAGTAACATAACTTAAGATTCCATCATAAGTTTGTGGGTTTTTACTTGGTTTATTATCTCCAGTAGTTGTTCCTGGTTTATTTGGATCAACTGGAGTTGGTTCTTCACCTTCAGCAAATTTAATAGTTACTGTAATACTATTAATTTTTGAATCATTTGCAACAGAAATTTTTCCATTAGTTATTTTAACTTCAGCATTATTATCATCTACAGCTGTATATACTGCATGATAACCTTTATTTGCTTGTACTGTAACATAATCTGCTAATGCAAATTCATAGCCTTTAATAATTGTTATTGGGTTGCTTGCTAAATATTTTTTAACACCATTTTCTTCAATAACTTTAATTGTTACTGGTATACCATTTCCAACAACATAATTATTTCCAACTTTTGCAGAAGCTAAACTTCCTAAATATTTATTATCAATTTTAGAATATTCACCACCGGTGATTTTAACTCCATTTTCTGAACCTGTTATAGCATCTTTTCCTTCTGGTGCTGTAAAAGTTCCTTTTGTTATTTCTATATTATTGTTCATAGATTGATTATGAAGTGCTGAACAAGAATTACTTTTAAAAGTTCCACCATTTATATGAACTTTTGCAGCATTAGTATATCCATCAGCGCTTTGATCTATAGCAGTTACTGCAGAACCTGTTACTTGGGCATTTGAACCTGCTACTTTATTAGTTTTTAAACTATAGCAATCTTTTCCGTTTCCTGTAAATGTTCCGCCTGTAACTGTAACTTCGCCACCTTTAGCCATAATAGCACTTGTTCCTGTAACTACTCCACCTTTTATGTTCCATTTAGAAACTCCAGCAGCATATAAAGCTACATTTTTAGTGGAAGTGTAGTTACCACCGGCAATATTTACTTCAGTTGTTCCAGCGTTTACTGTACCATTTACTTGTACTGCATAATGTTCAGTTGTAAATGTTCCAGCATTTAAATTAATTGTTGCATAAGAAGCACCAGATGAAGTATAAGCGTTTGGATAAACAATTACGCCGGCATAACCATCTATAGTTGTTCCAGCATTAATATTTACTTTTGTAACTTGAGTACTGCTAGCTCCACCTGCAACATAAATAACTGGCTTATTACCACCACTTACAGTAATATTTTTTTGAGATGATAATTTAATGTTACTTGTTGTTAAAGTAGCTCCTGTATTTACTTTAATTACATTGGCACTAGCACTATCACTTCTAACGATTGAACCACTACCATTAAGGATAAGTTCTTTACCGTTTTGAACATCTAATGTAGTTCCATTTAATGTTAAAGTTGAACCACTTTCAACAGTTATTGTTAATCTAGTTGGATTTAAAGTTCTACCGCTCATATCAGTACTAGTTAAAGTTAAGTCTCCATTTAATGTACAGATATTAGTATCTACGTTTTCTGTTATACATTCAATGAACTTAGTCTTTAATGCTCCTGTGTAATTTTGAGCCTTAACATTACCAGCAAATCCGAAAGCAAATCCAGATATAGCCATTAAACCTAATAACCTTTTAAGATTTTTCA
>CANRIB010000058.1 GCA_947630575.1 uncultured Bacilli bacterium | reverse complement strand
AATTATGAAAATTCCTTAAACAATCCATATATTGTATGTCCATCTTGTGGTTCTAGTAAATTAATAAAATGGGGAACATACACTAGATATGTTTGTTATATAGATAATAATATTTTAAATTATAAATGTATAAATATTAAAAGAGTAAAATGCAAAGGCTGTGGTCATACACACTCATTATTACCTTCTTTTATTGTTCCTTATAAAATATATACTTTAGATGTAATATTAAGTAGTATTATTTATAAAGATTTAACTTTTACTATAAGTTATGATGTAATAGATAAATGGAATAAACAATTTAATGAATTTCTTCCATATCTAAAAACAATGTTTAAAAATCAAGATAAATATTTAATAATTGAGAAATTTATTAAAGATATAAAGTATTATTACAAACTATTTTTTAAATCATTTAGAAAAATTTTGATGATGACAAAACATGGAATATTAGATATGGTTTATTTTTAGAAAAGACCACCAACATAAGAGTACCTTTTAATTATCAAGTTAATGATGTAATATACTAATCCGGAAAGGAGGTATATATGAAAAAAGATAATTATTTTAATGATTTTGGTTTATTTAGATTTGGATTAATCGCACCTGCGATTAACAAAACTCATAAATTTAATACAAATAATGAGTTCTTTAGGGATATTTCTCTAAAAAAACATGAATTTAATGGTAAAGAATATAAATTTTCATTTAGTTGTATTAAAAATTGGTATTATAAATATAAAAAAGATGGATTTAATTCTTTAACTACAAAAAGAAGAAGTGATTACAAAACAAGTCATAAATTAAACAATGATACTATAAGTAGAATTATTACATTAAGAGAACAATATCCAAGTATAAGTGGAACAGCTATTTATAAAAAATTAATAAAAGAACAATATATTGATAAATCAAAAGTATCTTTAAACACAGTTTTAAGATTTTTAAAAGCTAACAATTTAAAAGCTAGTCAAATAATATCTGTAGAAAGAAGAATGTTTGAATGTGAGAATGTTAATGATTGTTGGCAAAGTGATACATCAGATGGTCCATATATTACTATAGATGGTACGAAGTATAGAACAAAACTTATTATGTTTATAGATGATAAATCTCGTATGATTATGGGTTTTGATTTCTTTTTAAATGACACAGCTATTAATATGCAAAGTGTTTTTAAAAATGCTATTAAAACTTATGGGAAACCTAAAAGATTATTTGTAGACAATGGTGGACCTTATGATAATAAACAACTATCTTTAATATGTGCATCTCTAGGTATTGAATTAATACATGCAAAACCATATTCTCCTGAAGCTAAAGCTAAAATTGAGAGAAGCTTTAGAACTATTAAAGATGGTTGGATGAGATGTACAGACTGGAACGATTTTCATACTTTAGATGATGTAAAAAAAAGTTTATCTAATTTTATTTATAATGAATATATAAATAAAGTTCATTCTTCTACTAATGAAACACCAAACGAGAGATGGCATAATGAATATTCTAAAGTAATTTTCTTAGATGAAGAGTTCATTGATGAAGCATTTCTTCACAGAGTAATTCGTAAAGTAAGATTAGATAGAACTGTTAAAATTAATAATACTTTTTATGAAGTACCATTTAAGTATGTTGGTAAGTCCATTGAACTTAGATATAATCCAACTAATATGAGTCAAATATTTATCTTTGAAGATAATAAAAAACTAGAATCAGTTAAAACAGTTGATAAAATTGTTAATAGTAAAATTAAAAGAAAAAATAGTATTGATTATTCTCTTGCAGTTAATGATGAAAGAGATGTCATAGAAAGGAAGGAATAAATTATGTATCAAAGCTATTATGGTATGAGTTGTAATCCATTTTTGAAAGAAGTAGATACAATTAATCCTTTTGAAAGTAATGATTATAAAGAATTATTAAGTAGATTTCGTTATCTTACAGAAATAAGAGGTATAGGGGTTTTTACTGGTAATCCAGGATTAGGTAAAACTTATTCTTTAAGATGTTATTCAAATAGTCTTAATGTAGATTTATACAAAGTAGTTTATATATCAGCTACTAAAGATATGACAGTATTTGATTTTTTCAAAGAAATAGGAAATGCTTTTAATATTGATGTCGGTTCTTGTTATAAAACTGAGATGTATCATAATATTCAAAGAGAAATAATTCTACTTGTTGAACAAGAAAAAAGGCTTCCAATTATTATAATTGATGATGCCCAGAACTTATCTAGAGATATTATCCATCAATTAAAAGTTTTATATGAATATGAGATGGATAGTAAAGATTATATCACATTAATTTTAGTAGGTAAACCAGAATTAAAAACTGAATTATCTAAAAATATATATGATTATTTAAAACAAAGAATAGTAGTAAATTATAAATTAAATGGATTATCACGTGAAGAAGTAAAAGAATATATCGAATCAAGACTTAAGTTAGCAAATGTAAATCATGAAATATTTTCAGAAGATGCATTAAATGCATTATATTCTTGTAGCAAATCATCTCCAAGAAGATTAAATACTCTTATTTTGAATTGCTTATTACTTGGTTTTCAGAAAGATATGCCAGTAATTAATTCTGAAATAGTTATGTATGCAAAAGGAGAAATGGACTTAGAATGAAACTATACCATGAACATGTATTTAATGAGATTGCAAAAATTATTATTGATAATCTAGAAATTATTTATTGGTATAATAGAGATACATTAAATAATATTAGAGATTATTGTATTAAACATGACCATAAAAGATATAAGCCTCTTGATTATTCTACTTTGATTAAGTTTGTACATGAGGCACTTAATGAAATAATTAATTGTAATTATTTATATGATTTTAGAGATATAGAATGACTTCTATATCTCTAAAATTTTTCTAAAATAAAATGATAATAATTAGTTTTTTTATTTTGATGAACACAAGTTATTTTATTTTGATAATCTATA
>CANRIB010000057.1 GCA_947630575.1 uncultured Bacilli bacterium | reverse complement strand
AAAAATAAGCTTCAAAAAAACAACGAGTAAAAATCGTTGCTTTTAGTATGTCCTAACATTTAACTGTGAATTGTAACTATCTCTTTACTATCTCCCGTTTTATAATCTATTTCTACGCCATCTTCAACATTATAAACATAAATATGAAATTTTATTCCTTTTCCATTATCTTCAATTGATAGCGCTTCCATTTCAATGCCACTTGCAACTAGATTACTACCTTCGTAGATTGGAGTTACTCGATATAAGACATGATTATTTGTTTTTTTAACATAGTTTGCTACTTTGTTTTCATAATCAAGCATGGCTCCAGTGTTGGCGCTTCTAGTACAGGTAATTAAATTTTTTTCATTGGCATTTTCACCAGTTAATTGAAATCCAATTAAATGACAACGGTTATATAGATATTTGCCATCAACAAAATCATATTTTACAGTATGCCAGCCGGTTGGTTTTACCATACCAATGCTTCCTCTTTCTTCGGTAGGCATTGTTTCAATTCCAACTTTGGCAAATGCAACACCTGCCCTTTTTAAAATATCTAAATCACTATAAACTTCTAATTCTTTAGTGTTATAATCTTCTGTAGTAAAATTTGGTTCATTATTATTTATATAAACAAAAGGCTTTCCTTGATAAGCTGGTATTTCTTCTAGAGCATAAGAAGTTTGAAACATGGGAATATTTTCAACTAAAAACCTTTTTATATCATCTTGATAATATATTAAAAGAGCGATAATCACTGCAATAATAAATGCGACTAGTGAATCTTTTTTTTGTTTTCTTTTGGCCATAATACTACCTCTTTATTATATTTAAATTATAACATAAACTTTTAAATATTTAAATATTTTTATTCATAGCTTTTACTATAAATAGCACTATTCTTTTCAATGGAACCATCATAAAAATTAGGTACTTTACCTTCAACCATTAAAGACGCTATAACTGAATCATATTTTAAACTTACATTGTTTTTGTTAAAGGGAGAAAGAATCTCACAATTAATGGTGGTATAAACATAGACTTCTACTAAAGCATTATTTAAACCATAATTAGTTATTTTAGTTTCTAAATTGGTTAATAAAGAACCTATAAAATTAATTTTAATAGGTATTTTAGGACCTAAGTTATAAAAATATAGACTTTTTAATAAACTACCTATGGGAATATTTAAAATTAAACTATTGGTAGTATGACTTAATTCTTTATTGTAGTACCCTATAGCAATATTGCCATTTTTAGTTTCTTTTAAAGAAGAAGTTAAAACATTGGATATTTTATCTAATACTTTATAGGCATTATCTAAATTAAAATCAACATATAGTATTTCATCATCTTTATTTTTATTAATTATTAAGATGTCTTTTAAAGTTTCTTCATTTAAGACATGATTATTTATTCTTTCGGTTACTATACTATATAGTAAATTATTTAATTCTTTATTACTAATATCAATGGCTGTTTTATTTAAATTTTGATTAAAATTAATTAATAAAAAAAGAGTAAATAAGATAATTAAAATAATAGTAAAAAAGGTTATTTTACTAAGTATTTTTTTATGATATTTATTCTTACTTTTAAAAATGTGTTTCATATTAGTATATATGCATTAAAATAAACCAATATTTAAAAATTTATTTAAGAATATTACTAAACCGGCGATTAAAATTAAGCTAACTAATATTATTACAACATATATTAGAGCACGACTTGATTTGACTTCTTTTTTTAAATCGTTAAAATCATCAAAATCACTTTGGGTGAAAGTTAAAGTGTTTGTTAAACTAGCGGTTTTTTCAAGTTTTTCTTCTTGTTCTTTTTTTTCTTTCTCTTTTTCTTTTATTTCATCTTGAGCTATTTTAGCTTCTTCTAAAGACATGATTGGTGATGTTTCGTTAATGCTTTCTTCCTCTTGCATACCACCAACTACAACAGTATCATCATTGCCTCTTAAGTCACTTAAGATATCTAGGGGATCTATTTCTTTTTCTTTTATTTCTTTGTCCATTTCACGCATTGTTATGGTGTTTATTAAATCCATTAATTCATTATCTTCTTTTTTAGATTCTTCTTTTTCTTCAGTAGAGATATTCTCTTCTTTAGTTTCTTCGCTTGCTAGTTCCTCTTTTATTTTTTCGCCATCAATTACAAGACTATTTAGTATGTCATACTGCGTATCACGGATTTTTTTTAATCTTTCTTTTTCATAGTCAACTTCTTTTTCACTACGAGCTTTTTCTAAGATAGCATTAATGTCATATTCTCTTGTTTCATCTAAGCTGATGTTTTCTTTCTCTTCTTCTAAAGGTTCTAAGACAATGCTTTTTCTTTTTGGCTCTTTATTATATCTGGTATCAAGAATTTTTTTAATATGTTCAACATCAATATTTTGAGCATTGTTATCAATTATTGTTGCATTTGAATCTAATTTATAATCATTAACTTCATAATTATTTATATTTTCATATAGGTCAACATTTTTTTGGGCACGTAGCGGGGTGTCAATATTTTCGGTTTCATAATACTTTTCCATGCGTGTTTTCATTTTAACCACATTCCTTTAGCATAATAATAACATATTTTTGGAATATTTGAAAGAACTATATTTGCAATTAATAAAAGTTTTGTTATAATTGTTTTATTAGGAGGAAAATAAATGAAAAAAATTATTGTAAATGAAGAAGCTTGTATTGGGTGTGGAGCTTGTGTAGGTCTTGATGGAGAACATTTTGCTTTTAATGATGAAGGATTAAGTCACCCAATAAGTCAAGAAAATTTAGATAGTGAGGAACTTGCAACAGCAATTGATGCTTGCCCTACGGGTGCTATAAGTTTGAAAGAAGCAGATGGAACTCAAGAAAATGACGATGATTCTAAAGACGAAGCTGAATGTGACGGATGCTGTGAATGTTGTAAAAATGAAGAAGCTTAGTAAGCTTTTTTTTATATAAAAAATTAGCAGGGATAACTACCCTGCCTGGAATTTAAAATACTTGTCTATATATGAATTAATTAGAGCTATATAGACAAGAAGGATATATTTATTCTACTATGTATGGATTAGAATATGTTCCCTTACCTACGGACAGTTTTTTAAATCAAGTTAATTTGATTAATTATATTATCTATATAAAAAGTCGCTTAAAAT
>CANRIB010000056.1 GCA_947630575.1 uncultured Bacilli bacterium | reverse complement strand
TAACGGTGATCGCTGTTGCGACGCTACTGGTAGCGGTTGTTGGGGCTACTTTTGCCTATTTCACAGCGACTAACAGTGGTACACCAACTGAAACTAAAACAGAAATTACTACTGCTAAAGTTGCAGGAACAACTTTTACATTTGGCCCAGAAGATGGCGTTGTTGCAGATGATAATAATTTTTTAGATTATCCAGGAGGATATGCGGTTTTCGCAGCTAATGCTAAAGCAACTAAAGGAGAAGGAGATACAAATGAGTATGATCTAAGCTATAAGTTAAAATTAACTTATACTAATGAAACCACTACAGATTTAACTTGGATACTTTATCGTTCTGATAGTACATTAAAAAATAGTCTTACATCTACATGTAAATTAGTTCAAGAAGATAAAGGAAGTGGAACAATAAATTATTATTATACTGACACTGGAGAAAGTACCGGTTCAGATTGTTCAGGACCTAGTTTAAGTAGTCAAATAGCAACTGGAACTTTAACTGCTGGTCAAAGCACTAAAGATATCACAAGTACTGATGTTGGTGATTTAGGAAGTCAAACTATTTCTACTTCAAATGACGAAGATGGTATTTTCTATTATGTTGTTGTTAAATATGAAAACAAAAAAGATCAGAGTGCAACTGAAGGTAACCAAAATGATGATATGAATAAGAAAATAAATGTGTCACTTACAGTTGATGGTGAAGTTTCAACTAAAGTCGCAACAGACTAACCCAAACCAATAAACTATCTAGGGAAAAGCTAGGTAGTTTTTTAAATGGGAAAAAAAGGAAAAGAGAAGAAATATTTAAAATTTGAGAAGAAAGATAGATATTAAATAACAAATTGGAGATTAGATTTAAATATAGATTTATGGAATAGTTAAAAAGGCGAAGATTATAAATAATATAAATAAGGAAAGATAATCTTGTTTATAAAGATTTGATAAGTTTAAAAAAGAGAGTTGACAAAATAATAATATAGGTTATACTAAAGAAATATAAATTTAGCTTAAAGATAAGTTCTTTTCTTTGGGCTAAATTTATATTCTTTTTTCATTTCTGCTTGTTTTCAATTCTGATTTTTTTATTTTTCCAATTCTCTTATTTTTGATTTTCCTTTTTCTATTTTTTTAGTTTTGAAAGTTCTTATTTCTGATATTTCTTGAATTTGGCTTTAGATTTAAAAATATTTAAATTTTCTTATAGGTAGTTTTCTATTTAATATATATTTTAGTTTACCAATTTTTTTATCCTTTTATATTTTAATTCTTTATTTTTTTGTTTTTTATTTTTGCTTTTTGTTTTTGTTGTTATTTCCTTTTTTCTTAAATTATCTTTTCCTTCTTTCTTCCCATTTAAAAAACTACCTAGCTTTCCCTAGATAGTTTATTGGTCGGTTTGAGATTAGTCTTCCACTGGCTTAACTGTATAAGTATCATCGCTTATTCCAGTAATTTGTGCTGAAATTTTGGCACCCATATCTCCATTTTGCTTATTATTGTCTGGATATGTTAATACTAAATAATAATATTTAGTTGTTGTTCCAGTAACACCTTCGAAAGTTATTTCATTAGAATTACCAGTAGCTGTTAAAGAACTGGAACTTAAAGTTCCCTCAGCAACTGAGTTTGATCCAAATGCTGTAACTTCGCAACCTGTATAAGCATAATGAGTCTCATTTTCACTATCTCCTTGACCTGTTTCAATTTTTTCTTTGCAAGCTTCCGGAATTAATGGTGTTACCTGCGAAGTTGTTTCATAAATTTTCCACGTAATTGTTGTATTCGCATCTAATTCTTCAATATTCGTTATGCCGATATCATAACCTAACTTAAAACTGAAATCTACAGGAGTTGGTGTTCCATTAGTAGTTTCTACTTTAGCTTCAACACTTCCTGGGATTACCATCATGCCACCTGGATATTGCATTTTAGCTTCGCCAGTAGTTCCAGTATAAGTCAAAGTTCTATTACCAACATTTGCTGTAGAAGCTTCTACTTTATCATTTCCAGTCGCGCTAGAACCTGTAGTCGCTGTGAAATAGGCAAAAGTAGCCCCAACAACCGCTACCAGTAGCGTCGCAACAGCGATCACCGTTAGTAATACCGTGTTTTTCCTTTAATTATTTATTTCTTTAGTAACCAATCTAAAACGTTCATCTTTCTTATTCCTTCATAATCAACTTCTGGTTCAATATCCATAGTTAAAATATATTTTGGATAATGATTATTTATCGTTTTAAGAGCATTTAATTCTCTTTCCAGTGTTTTTTCATCTCTTACAGAATATGCAACTTGTATATATATAGTTCCTTCTCTATTTTCAGCCACAAAATCTACTTCTGTTTCATCATTTTTACCAACATAAATTTTATAGCCTCTTCTTTTAAGCTCTAAATATACAACATTTTCAAGTATATGTCCTAAATCAACATTTTTTCTTCCAAGTAATGCATATCTCATTGTAACATCAGTCGCATAATATTTATCTCCTGTTTGTAAATATTGTTTTCCCTTAATATCATATCTTGAAACTTTATTAAATATATAACTTTCTGTTAAAGCTTCTAAATAATTTTCAACAGTATGAACAGATATATTTCTTCCATTTGATGTTAAAGTATCTGCTATTTTCTTTACTGACAAATTTGACCCAATTGTTGAAAATAAAAATTCTGTAACACTTTTTAACATACTAGAATCAGATATTTTTTTTCTATTTAAAATATCTTTTACTATTATAGTATTATATAAACTATCTAAATATATATCTATTTGTTCACTATTATCTATATTTAATGTATAAGGAAAAGAACTATTATTAACATATTTTAAATATAATTTTTCAAGATTATCTTCCTTATAGTATTCTTGATATTCTTTAAAAGATAATGGTAACATATTTATTTCAATATATCTTCCTGAAAGTAATGTTGCAAGTTCTCCAGATAAAAGATAAGCATTAGATCCAGTTATATAAACATCAACATTTTTCTTTATATATAAACCATCAACGGCTTTTTGAAATTCTGATACATTTTGTACTTCATCTAAAAATACATAATATTTTCCATTATCTTTTATTTTATCTTTAACATATTCATATAATTCTTTATAATTATTAAAGTTATAATCTGGAGATTCAAAATTTAATGATATTATATGATCTTCTTTAATACCTTCTTTTTTTAAATAATTAATAAATAACTCAAACAAAGTTGATTTGCCACATCTTCTTATTCCTGTAACAACTTTAATTAAATCTTTATCTTTCCATGATTTTAATTGTTCTAGATATTCTGTTCTCTCTATCATTATATCCACCTCAAATACATTATATAACAATTGTGAAAAATTTGCAATACAATGCAAACTTTTTCTTTTTTTGAATAAAATTTGCATTTGATTTTTTATAGGGCATGAGGAAAGAAAAAAGATGGAAAGGAAAAACACGGTATTACTAACGGTGATCGCTGTTGC
>CANRIB010000055.1 GCA_947630575.1 uncultured Bacilli bacterium | reverse complement strand
ATATAAGATAAATTATATGTAACATTTTTACTAATTATTTAATTCAAAAAGTGTAACATTATTATTAATTATTCACAAATTTTACGATCATTAAAAGTTCTCTTATGACTTTTATCTAAAAATTTCTTTAGTTATCAACATTTTATTGTGGATAATGTGGATAATTTTTTTCACTCACATCTTATTAACAAAGAACATTTTCTAAAAACTTAACCCCGCATATCTAATCAACAGAGTATTTCCTATAAAAAGTGCATAAAGTCCTACTTATAAACATTTTATTAAAATTACTAATCTCGCATAAAACCTAAACAAAACACCCTATTTTTCTTACTTACCAACATATTCCACAATTTAAATAAAAATATCAACTGTTAATTGTTAATTTATTTAATTTCCATTTTGTTAGTACTGTGAATAACTCTCCAATCCGGCATAATCACCAAGAAAAATCCTGTCTATAATATGTGAATAAAATTTTTTGACATTTTTATCTTTATTTTCGACCTTTTTTGCGATACAATTATCTTACAAAACATTAGGACTATAAGCGGGGTGAAGGTTTATGGATAAAGAAGCATTACTTAAAACATTTCTAGACAACATATATAAAGAAATAAATCCAGCATCATTTCATGCTTGGTTTAACGATTTAAAAATAGTTTCTTTAACACCCACTAAAATAACTTTTGAAGTTCCTATGGAAATCCATAAACGCATGCTTGGTGACAACTATTACTCTTTAATTGAAAAAACTCTATATAATATTAACAATATAAATTATGATATTGAATTTGTTTTAGAAGAAGAATTAGCAACCTTACCTCCTCCCCCTGTTAATAAAGAAGAAGTTATCAACAATAATTTTAATACTAACTTAAATCCCAATCTTAATTTTGAAAACTTCGTTGTAGGAGATACCAATCGTTTAGCTAAAGTCGCCGCGATGGCCGTCGCCGAAGCTCCAGGTAGAATTCACAATCCCTTATTTATTTATGGTAAAAGTGGCTTAGGCAAAACCCATTTAATGCACGCGATAGGCAATTATATTACTGCAAGTTCTAATCGTAAAGTCCTCTATTGTACTTGTGATGAATTTATGACGGAATATACTAACATTGCTAATCCCGATAATGCTAAAAACACCTTAGAATACGCCACTGAATTTAAAAATAAATACCGTAATATCGATGTATTAATAATTGATGATATCCAGTACTTAGTTGGTGCTGAAAAAACGCAGCAAGAATTCTTTAACACTTTTAATTATCTTCACCAATCCAATAAACAAATAATAATCAGTTCCGATCGTTCGCCTGATGATCTAAAAATATTAGAGGAGCGCCTGCGTTCCCGATTTATGTGGGGCTTACCAGTAGATATATATCCCCCAGACTTTGATTTACGATGCCGAATTATTCGTAAAAAAATTGAGAATACTAGCTTAGCAAACTTAATGAAAGAAGAAAGCATTGAATATATCGCTAACGCTTGTCAAAATGATGTTAGATTCCTTGAAGGAGCTGTAAATAGACTTATGGCCTACACTGCCATGATTGTTCCCAAAGTAATCGATTTAGAATTTACTTGTGAAGCTCTAAAAGATTTTGTTAATAAAAACATCTATTCTAACAATAATATTACTAAAATTCAAAAGGCTGTCGCTGATCATTATAATATAACCATCGACGATTTAAAAGGCAAAAAAAGAAGCAACAAAGTCGCCCATCCAAGACAACTTGCTATGTATCTCTGTCGGCTCGAAACAGATGAAACATTCCCCAGAATTGGCTTAGAATTTGGCGGTCGTGACCACTCAACAGTTATATTTGCCTGTGATAAAATCGAAAAAGAATTAGTATCTAATGCCGAGCTAGAAAGGACAATCAAAGAAATAAAATCAAAATTGTAGATAAAACTCTAATTTAATGTTAATAAACAAATACTTATCAACAAAAAAAATTACTAATTTTGCCTTAAATAAAGGCTTAAAACTACTTACAAACATTACTAACAGTATAATAAATACTAATATATTTTTAGAAAGAAGGAATAAATATGAAATTTACAATTGAAAAAAATGTTTTATTAGAAGGATTAAACAATGTTATAAGAGCAATATCTACTAAAAATGTTATCCCTGTTTTAAATGGTATCAAATTTGAATTAACAAGTGAAGGCTTATACCTAACCGCGAGTGACTCAGAACTAACGATTAAAGTTCTTATTGAATCTAAAGATATTAAACAAGTTACTAACTTAGGTGGAATAATAATTCAAAGTAAATATATTTTAGATATTGTTCGAAAAATGCCAAGTGATATTATTAACTTTGAAGTAATCGATGGCTTAAAAATAAAAATATACACTGATAATAATCAATACAACTTAAATTGTTTAGATATTAATGATTACCCCGATGTTAAATTAGAACTTAGTAAAGAACCTATTACTATTAAAGGCGATATCTTTAAAACTATCATTAATCAAACTGTTTTTGCTATCTCAACTCAAGAATTACGTCCTATATTAACGGGTGTAAACTTTAAATTTACTAAAGATGTTTTAGAAACAACCGCCACCGACTCTTATCGTTTAGCCAAGAAAAACATAAAACTATCCACTCCTGTTGAAAAAGACATTGAAATAGTTATTCCTGGTAAAAATATTATGGAATTAGAACGCATAATTACCGATGAAGAAGATGTTGTAATGCACATATTTAATAATAAAGCTTTATTTATCTATAAAAATATTAATTTTCAAACTAATCTATTAAGTGGTAATTATCCTAATACTGCAAACTTAATACCAAGCGAATTTGCTTATATTATTAAAGTTAATAAAAAAGATTTTAATGATGCGATTGACCGCGCGGCTCTTCTAACTCAAGGTAAAGATAAAAATATTGTTAAAATGTCCTTAGATAATACCAAAATGATTATTAATTCTTATGCTTCTGAAATAGGTAAAGTTGAAGAACAATTAACCGTGGAAACCAATAATAAAGAAAAACTTGAAATTTCCTTTTCATCTAAATATATGCTAGAGGCTATTAAAACTATGCAAGAAGATGAAATATTGCTTCTCTTAAACAGTGATGTTAAGCCTTTAATTATCAAATCATTAACAGATGAATCATTAATTCAACTAATTTTACCAATTAAAACTTATTAATACGACCAAAAAACGATATTTTAGTCATGGTTCGACAAATTTTGCCTTCTAAATATGATATAACATAGTTATTTATATGAAAGGAGGCAATTTTTATGCCTTATATTATAACTGATAAAACCAATGTTTTAATTCCTAAAAAGAGTTTAGTTAATCCTCAAAAAATTATAACGGAAATATTCGAAACAGATCAAACTATAATATCCGAAGAAGCCCCAGCGGACATTATCATGTATAACTGTGTTATCAATGGTGCTAGTCTATCAGGCCGTCAACAAGGAAGTGCTTATCTTTTAGGTTGTTATTACAAACCCCCAATTATTCTCAATGAACGGGAAATAATGATTTTAATTCCCACTAACTCTCATAGAAATCCTAATTGTTGCTGGCTTAATTTAACTAATATTTTAACATATTACTCATCTAGCCCTAAAACCACCACCATTGAATTCAAAAATATGCAAAAAGTTGAATTAAAAATCACCTACAGCATTTTAGATAAACAAATCCTTCGCGCTACCCGTTTAGAATCAACTTTAAGAAGGCGAAATGGTGAATTCTCAAAGTAAATGCAACAGGCAAAGCCAGTAATTATAAGTCTCAAAGAAAAAGCAACAAAAAAAT
>CANRIB010000054.1 GCA_947630575.1 uncultured Bacilli bacterium | reverse complement strand
CAGGAAAGATAAGTTGTGAGACTTATCAAGGTAAAATGAAAATAAATGTTAATTTATTGAATTTTACTTTTTGTTCTGTATAAAAATTCTTTTATTTACTAAAAATAAATTTAAAGAGGGATGCTTATGCTAAACAAAAAGAAATATCTTTTTTTATTTGCCATTTCTTTAGTTTTAACTATCTTTTCATCATATAAAATAATTTATTATTTAGCTAATATAAATAAAAGTACTAAAATAACAGAAAGTATTAAAAAAGTTTCACAAGAAATAAATAATAAAGAAGAACTTGATATCTTTTATAATCCTCCTTTAGATGAAACTGATTCATACTATGACTATATTAACGAACCATTTTTACAAGTAAATTTTACTGATCTTTTAAAACAAAATAATGATACAGTCGCATGGATAAATGTTCCAGGAACAAAAATTGATTATCCTGTTGTTCAAACCACCGATAATGATTTTTATTTAGACCATACTTTTAATAAAACCTCTAATATTGCGGGCTGGGTATTTGGGGATTTTCGCAATAACTTTGAAGCTTTAAATAAAAACACTATAATCTATGCTCATAAAATGACTAATAAAACCATGTTTGGTTCTCTTCCATCTTTACTTGATGCTAAATGGTTTGAAGATAAAAGTCATCATTTAATTAAAATTTCTACCACTACCTCTAACATGATATGGCAAATATTTAGTGTTTATACTATTCCTAAAGAATCATATTATATTACTACCCATTTTAAAAATAATGACGAATATCAAAAATTTATAGATACCATAAAAAATCGCAGTACTATAAATTTTAATACTTCCCTAGATATAAATGATAAAATACTTACTCTTTCTACCTGTAAAGATTATCAAGGAAACAGAATAGTTGTTCATGCTAAACTAATTAAAAAAGAAAATCGTTAAAAAATAAAGTTATCAATAAAAATATCAATTATTATCTAAATTATTTTTAATATTTTCTAATTCTTTTTGAATTTTTTGCACTGCATCTAATAAAAAATCTACTTCAACTCTTTGATTTTGATTAGACTTACTATTATTCGCATAAAAACTTCCACCCATTTTATGTTCTTTACTATTTATATTAATATTAGAATTTTCTAATCTTCCTTCAATTAATTGTTGTTGAGCAGCATTAGTTAAAATAAATTGTCCCACCAAAATAAGCCAGTTTCCAATACTATTTTGTTCTGACGCGGAATAATCCCCCACACAAGCTGAACCAATTAAAACGGCAATAAAAGAAAAAACTTGAGGATCAATATTCGGAGGAAAATTATGTATATTACCAAACATTATATTCCTCCTTATCTATATAAGTTTATTCTCTTTATTTGCAAAAAGAGCAAAAATATACTATAATATAAAAAGGTGATGAGAAAGTGCAAATAAATAATGTTACTTTAGCAAGTATAGCAGTAAGAACCAGTCAGTACCCAACTGATAACTTACCTGAATTTTTAATTGTCGGTCGCAGCAATGTCGGTAAATCTAGTTTTATTAATACCATTATAAATAGAAAGAATTTCGCTCATACTTCATCTAAACCCGGTAAAACTCAAACACTTAATTTCTATCAAATAAATAATGATTTTTATTTTGTTGATGTTCCCGGTTATGGTTATGCTTCTGTTAGCAAAGAAAGACAAAAGAAATTTGGTACGATGATTGAAGGATATATTAAAAGTAGAGAAAACTTAAAATGTGTTTTTCTTCTAATTGATTATCGTCATAAACCAACCGAAGATGATGTTTTAATGTATGATTTCTTAAAATATTATAATTTAAAAATCAAAGTTATCGCGACCAAATATGACAAAGTTAAAAAAAGTTTAAGAGATAAACAAAATAAACTAATAAAAGATACTTTAAAATTAAATGAAGAGGAAGAATTCATAACTTTTTCTACTATTTCTAAAAAGGGTAGAGATGAAGTCTATGATTTAATAAAAAGCATGCTATGATATATTATAATAAAGAAAAAGAATTAGTTAAAGACTATGTTGTATTTGATTTAGAAACTACTGGATTTGATGCTAAAACTTGTGAAATAATTGAAATTGGTGCTTTAAAATATAAAGATGATAAATTAATAGATGAATTTAATATGTTAATTAATCCTGGAATATTAATACCTGATACTATTACTAATATTACTGGTATAAATGATGATATGGTGAAAAATAAACCCACAATTAAAGAAGCTTTACCAAAATTTATTACCTTTATTGAAGATTTAACTTTAATTGCTCATAATTCCAGTTTTGATTTATCTTTTATTGAAGAAAACATTAAAAAATTAAACTTAAATATGATATCTAATAAAAATATTGATACTGTATATTTAGCTAGAAAGTATATTCCTGAAACCTATAATGCTAAACTAGAAACTTTAAAAAAACATTTTAAACTTAACTATGGTTCCCATCGTAGTCTAGAAGATTGTTATACCACTAACTATGTCTATCAATATTGTAAGAATAAAGCTTTAATTAAAAACTAGAGCTTTTTATATTAAATAAAATTTGACATATATAGATTCACTTGTTATAATGGATTTAGAATAGAAAAGGGATTAAATTATTATTGGAGGTTTTGGTATGAATGAATTAATAATTAAAAAAGAAATTAAGGTTTATAATCTAAGAGGAGTAGAAGTGGTATTAGATAGTGATTTAGCTTTTATGTATAACTATGAAACAAAGAAAAATTTTTAGATGCTTCATATTTTCAAGTCACAAATGAAGAATATTCATCTTTAAGGTGCCAAAATGTCACCTCAAGTTTAAATAATTATGGAGGAAGAAGATACCTTCCATATGTATTTACTAAAGAAGGAATAGAGGTTTTAAATTCTATTTTAAAAACACCAAATAAAGAAATAATTACGCAAAATATATTAAAAAGTTTTACTCAAGAAAATATGAATATATCTTTAATAAAGCCCATAAATACTGAGAAAATCACGGATTTAATTTATGAAATAAGAGGGAAACAAGTAATGCTTGATAGTGATTTAGCTCGTCTTTATGAATGCAAAAATGGCACTAAAACAATTAATTTAGCAGTTAAAAGACACCCTAAAAGATTTCCTGAAAGATATTGTTTTCAACTCACTGAAACAGAATTGCGGTTTCAATTTGAAACCGCAAATATTAACACCAGCATGATTAGAAGCTTACCCTATGTGTTTACTGAACAAGGGGTTGCTATGCTTGCAACAGTTTTAAATACGAGTGTTGCTGAAAAAATAAGTTTAGCTATTATGGATGCTTTTGTTTTAATGAAAAATTATATATCTCAAGAATTATTAGAACAAAAATATTATAAAAATATGTTATTAAAACATGATGCTGATATAAAACTATTACAAGAGATGTTTACTAACTTTCAAAATAAAGAAGAAATAAATACCATCTTTTTTGAGGGAGAGATATATGATGCTTATTCTAAACTTCTAGATATAATGCATAAAGCTCAAAAAGAATTAATAATCATTGATGGCTATGCAGATAAAACAGTTTTAGATATGATAAAGAACTTAAAAATAAAAGTAATATTAATAACTAAAATAAAAGGAAAGTTAAGTTCTTTAGATATAAGTAAATATAATGAAGAATATCATAATCTAGAAATAATATATAATGATTCATTTCATGATAGATATATAGTATTAGATAAAAAAGTTGTATATCACTGTGGAGCATCACTTAATAATGCTGGTAAAAGAGCCTTTTCCATTAATAAAATAGAAGATAAAAAAATAATAGAAATATTAATAAAAGAAATTAATGATATAGCGTAATAGAGATTTTTCTCTATTTTTTTAATATAATAGGAAAGTCATCCTTAAATTTTGAATCAAAAATAAGACGAACTTACGTTGAAAGAAAAAATA
>CANRIB010000053.1 GCA_947630575.1 uncultured Bacilli bacterium | reverse complement strand
AAAAAAACCAACCCGAACGGATTGATTATATATGTTAAGTTCAAACTATAAAAGTTCGAACAGAAACGTCACTGGAGGTAACAATTGGGATTCAACACAAGAACCAACATTGAAGTGTACAAATAAAACAAGAGATTTATTTACAGGGCCAAATGCTCAAGGAACAATAGATAGTGAAGGAAATGAAATAAAAGGGAATAATGCATTAGAAACTCCAGTAGGCCTAATAACTATGGATGAAGCAATTTATGCAGGAGGATTAGCTGGAAATAATAATTATGGTTATTGGTTACATACAGGAGCAAATTACTGGACAATGTCTCCGTATTTCTTTAATGGTAGCATTGCTCACGTGTTCATTGTGAATTCGGATGGTGCTCTCACTGGCATCCACGTGAGTTACAATTATGGTATTCGTCCAGTAATAAATCTGAAGTCTGATACAAAATTTACCTTCACTGATGGAGAAGACATAGGAACAAGTTCTAATCCTTACATAGTCCAATAACTTAAATAAAAATAAATTACTTGTCTATTATGCTTATCCTTTTTATTAATAGACAAGATTATGGGTTACCTTTACCCAACATAATACGGGAATAGAGTTTTTCTCTATTCTTTTTGTTTGGTGTATAAAATAATTCTTTTTTATGCTTAATTAACATAGATTATAGAGGAGGATAAATATGTTTAATAACTTCGGTTTTACAGGTAGTAAAATATTAAAGGAAGCAGAAGGAGAAAGGTACAACTTGCATCATCCTTATGTGGGATCAGAACATTTATTGCTGGCTTTATTAAAAGATGGGGATATTAAAGCTAAATTGTTGGAATATAATTTAACTTATGATAATTTTAAGAAAGAATTGGTTAGTATTGTGGGTGTTCCTAAAAAGAATTTAGAAGTTAATTTATATACACCTTTACTTAAAAGAATTATTGCTAGTGCAATAAGTGACGCGAAAGAAAATAATAAAGGAATAGTTACAGAAAATCATTTATTATTGGCAATGCTGGATGAGGGGGAAGGAATTGCAATTAGGATAATGATTGGGATGGGTATTAATTTAGATGATTTATATGATGAATTAAAAGTTAAACCAAGTACAGTTGTTAATACTAAGTTAGAATTATTTACAGTAGGAACTAATATTAATGATAAAGTTGATACTTTTGATAAAGTTATTGGGAGAGATAAAGAAATTAATACTTTAATAGAAGTTTTACTTAGAAAGAAAAAAAGTAATCCTTTGTTAATTGGTCCGGCTGGAGTTGGTAAAACGGCATTGGTAGAAGAACTTGCGCGAAGAATAAAAAATAAAGAAGTACCAAGTAGTTTAGAAGATAAAATAATTGTAGATTTGCCGATGGGAGATTTAGTAAGTGGAACTAAATATCGGGGAGAGTTTGAAGAAAGACTGACGAAAATAATTAAAGAAGTTATTAAGAATAAAAATATCATTTTATTTATAGATGAAGTACATGCGATGGTTAATGCCGGTGGGGCAGAAGGGGCTATAAATGCTAGTGATATTTTGAAACCATATTTAGCGCGTGGGGAGATTAAAGTTATTGGAGCTACTACAACTCATGAATATGAAAAATATATTGCAAAAGATAAAGCTTTGGAAAGAAGATTTGAAACCATATTAATTAGTGAACCTAATAAAGAAGAAACTAAAGATATATTATTAGGTCTTAAAGATAGTTATGCTCAACATCATAAAATTAAAATAAGTGAAGAAAATATTAAGGATATTGTAGAGTACGCGGATAAATATTTGTTTAAGAAAAAGAATCCAGATAAGTGTATTGATTTACTTGATAGTATTTGTGCTCATGTAAAAAGAAAAAGTGTTTCTTTTGAAGAAATAAAACCTTTAGATATTAAATTAAAAGAATTAAATAGTAATAAAGAGATATTTGTTAAAAATGGGGAATTTGATAAAGCTTTAGATGTGTGTTTAAAAATTAATGAAATAGAAAAGCAAATCAAAGAATTAAAAAATAATAAAAATGATATTATTACTAAAGAAGATATTTTAAAAATAATTGAAATTAAAAGTAATATTCCAATGTTTTTAAATAAAGAAGAGTTAACTTATAAGATAAATAATAATTTAAAAGAAAAAATTGCTTGTCAAGATAAAGCAATAAAAAGGATTATAGATAATTTAAAGGGATACTTTAAGAGTGATGCTAATCTTAAATTATTGTTGGTTGGTTCTAGTGGGGTTGGTAAGACTAGTTCAGTTAAAATAATAAGTGATACTTTAAAAAATAATTTAATTAGATTAGATATGAGTGAATTTAATTTGGAAACAAGTGTTAATAAGCTTATTGGGGTATCTCATGGATATATTGGGTATGAAGATGATTATATATTTAATAAAGTTAAATATAATCCTTATTCAATTATATTAGTAGATGAAATAGAAAAAGCCCATCCGAGTGTTCTTAATTTGTTTTTACAAATTATGGATGAAGGTTTTATTCATGATTCACATGGAGAGAAAATTGATTTTTCTCATACCTTAATATTTATGACTTCTAATGCTTGTAAGAATAATAGTATTGGGTTTGGGGAGGTTAAAAATAATGATTTGTTGGATACTTTTTCGGAAGAGTTTTTAGGAAGATTTGATGATATTATTACATTTGATAGTTTAACTAAAAAAGATGCACTTAATTATTTAGATAAACATTTAAATAATAAAGATATTAATTATGAAGAAATATTAAAAGAATTAAAATATGAGAAATATGGATTTAGATATATAAATAAAATAATTAATAAATATAATAGTAAAATAAATATATAAAAAACTGACTTAGTTTTTTGCTAAATCAGTTTTTTAAATGCCTATTTCAAATTTTAATTGGGGATTTTTTTCTCTTATTAATTTACGGGGATAACCAGTTATTTTAATATCTTCGGGAGTAAAATCGTAAAAATCTTGTTTTTCAGGATTAAGCCAAATTTCAGGATTACAGTCAATAGGTTCTCTTGCAAGCATTATTCTTGCATTATCTATATGACGGTCATAAATTTGGATATTGTTATAGAACCAAGTGAAACGTCCGGGAGTGTAGCCTGTGTGTCTGGCAACAAGATAAAGTAAAATTAAATATTGAACTTGATTAATACAGCCGGCAGTACAAAAGTCACTAGATCTTTGAAATAAACTCATATCTAAATAGTCTATACCATCTTGTCCGTGTCTAACATTCCAAACAGTTTGATAAGCACAAGGTTTTAGGCCATGCAATTCTTTAAAATCTTGTTCTTGCCAAAGATTGATAATATGTCGTCTACCATCTGGGTCTTTTTTGATTCCTTCTAGGAGATTTAGCATTAATGCATGTCTTCTTACAGTTTCACCATAGCAAGTGCCAATAGTTCTATTTCCTATGTCCCATTCATCCCACCAAGAAACTCCATATTTTTCTTTTAATAAATCTAAATTGTTAGATGCATCTTGATAAATCCATAAGAGTTCACCAATAGCACTTTTAATAGCGATGGGTCTTAAAGTAATAAGGGGGCTTTCATTTTTAGTTAAGTCATAGGTCATGAGGCCATGATTAACACTTAAAGTATGAGCAGGAGTGCCATCCACATATTTAGGACGAGGATTTTTATCTAGACAACCTTCTTCTAATATTCTTTTTAAAATTTCCTTGGTGTATATATCACCTTTAGTTCCTTGATTCATTTTATACCTCCAATTTTATTATAAATAAAAAGTAAAATTTAGACAAGATTTGTTGACATTTTTTTACTTTTTTTATATTCTTAAAATAAGGGTGGTATAATGGCAAAGATAATAATGATTGCAGCATTGGGTAAAAAGGGAGAAATAGGACTTAATAATAAATTAATATGGCCAATAAAGAAAGATTTGAAGTTTTTTAAAGAAATGACAATGGGACATAAAATAGTGATGGGTTATAAAACTTTTTGTTCTCTTCCAGGATTACTTAAGGGGCGAGAACATATAGTTTTAACACATAAGAATTTAGATATTGAAGGAGTAAAGATTTTTAATAGTTTTGGTGAGTTAACTAATTATCTTAAAAGTTTAAATGAAGATGTTTATATAATTGGAGGGGTTAGTATTTATAAATTATTTTTGGGAGAAGCTGATGAGCTTTTATTAACCGAAATAGATAGAGAGTGCTCTATGGCGGATGCTTATTTTCCAGAGTTTGATAAAAATAATTATGATAGAAAAATAATTAGGGAAGATAGAGAAGAAACAATAGATTTTTGTCATGTTCGTTATAGAAAGAGGGAGAAAGGTTGAAAATAATATATGAAAAAATACCACGCAAAAAAGATTTTGTGAAGAACGCAAAATTTAAGTTTTA
>CANRIB010000052.1 GCA_947630575.1 uncultured Bacilli bacterium | reverse complement strand
ATTCATATATTTTGCTATGTAACATTTTTACTAATTATTCATTTTTATTTATGTAACATTTTTAAAAATTTTTCACATTCTCCTCGTTTTTTTGAGGGTTAAAATTTGACAAATTGTTTATTTTGTGGTATCATATTCCGCAAACCAAAGGGGAAGTGAGTGGAAAGGCATCTAGATATTGGTTAAAGGGGGATTTATTTATGTATGAAGAAAAAACAAAAAGACTTAATATTAATTTTAAATCTGTAGCAATTAAAATGGCTATTTTATTAGTCGTGTTATTTGTTGCTTTATGGATTATATCTATTTTTAGAAATAAAGATAGTAAGATTGATTTTGAAACTAACTTAGGTTTAATGAAAGATGCTGCTTCTGAGTATTTTACAGAATCTAAGTTACCAGTAACTATAAATGGTAAGAAAAAAGTTACATTAAAAGAAATGTATGATGAAAAGTTATTGGTTGAGTTTGCTGATGAGAAAACTTGTAGTTTAGAAGATAGTTATGCAGAAGCTACAAAGATTAATGATACTGATTATACAGTTAAAGTTAAATTAGTTTGTGGTGATGAAGTTAATTATGTTATTAATGAATTAAAAGTTAAAGATTCTGATAATAATGATTCTAATATTGATGTTGATGGTAATCCAGATGTAGATGATTTAATTATTAATCCAGATGATAGTAATGATACTGATAATAATAATGAAAATAATGTTGCTGATAATTCTAAACCAAATAGTTCAACTACAAAACCAAGTAGTACTACAACTAATAAAACTAGTACAAGTACTAGTAAAAAACCGAATAGTAGTACAGGTTCTAGTACTAGTTCTAAACCAAATACTAATAGTGTAGCTAGTACATGTACTTATGGTAATAAAGATTATAATACTAGTTATCCGATTGCGTATTTAATAAGTGGTAATTGTGCTGTAAGTAAAGATGATTATTATAAAGCAACTTATGTTACGGCAGTTAATCAAATTGGTATTAATGAATATAGAAAATTAGTTAGTGAAATGACAGCTTTAGCAAATAAAGAAGGGGTTGCTTTAGTAGTTAAACAACCAGCATATTCGGCTGTTTATAATAAAGCTGGTACAGGTTTAGTTGGTTATCAAATTAGATTTGTTGTTCAACAAAATATGATTTATAAATATAAAACTGTTTATGAATATTATATTGATCAATATGGAAATAGAAGAGTTATTACAGATACAAGAAATAGCTTACAAGGGGGTTATTTAAATTCTAATAGTAGTTCTTCTAGTTCAAGTTCAAGTAGTGTTGCTGTTCAAAGTGTTTCTTTAAATACAAGTTCAGTAAGTTTATATACGGGAAATACTTATACTTTAAGGGCTACTGTTAATCCAAGTAATGCGACAAATAAAACTGTTACATGGAGAAGTAGTAATACTAATGTTGCTAGTGTATCTCAAAGTGGAGTTGTAACTGCAAATAATAGTGGTTCGGCAACAATCACGGCGAGTGTAGGTGGAAAAAGTGCAAGTGCAACTATATATGTAAGTAATAATACTGTTCAAGTTACAAGTTTAACACTTAATAGAAATACGCTTGATTTATATACAGGAGAAACTTATACCTTAAGAGCAACAGTAAATCCAAGTAATGCGACAAATAAAACTGTTACATGGAAAAGTAGTAATACTAATGTAGTTACTGTTTCTTCTAGTGGTTATATAGTAGCTAAAAAAGCTGGTAATGCTATAATTACGGCCACAGCAGGAGGTAAAAGTGTATCAGCATTTATATATGTAAGTGATAGAGATTTAGCTGTTCAATCTGTTAATTTTGATGATAGTAATTTAACTTTAAATGTGGGAGATTCTTATAAATTAAAATATACAGTTAATCCTTCAGGGGCTATATATAATAAAAAGATTGTTTTTACTTCAACTAATAAAAGTGTTATAACTTTAAAAGATGATGTTATTACTGCAGTTGGGGCTGGTACTTCAATTATAGGTATTTCTATTGATGGTAAAACAGATTATATGACAGTTACAGTTAAAGATAATAAAACTTATTCTTATACTTATTATTTAATGAATAAGATAAGTAGTAGTGATGTAAATAAAACTTATGACCAAAAGTTAATTCTTAATAATCTTATTTATACGGCTAAAATAAAAAGTGTTAAAATAGATTATTTTAATAGTAGTGATTATAATACTTTTAAAACAAAGAATTCTATTAATGATGTAGGGGTTTATTCTGGTCGTAGTTTAGTAAGTTATAAAGATTTTAATTATAGTGATAATTATTTAAAGAATTCAACATTAACTAGCAGAAATTATACTACTAAATATGAAGGAATTTCAGAATATGGTAATTATTATTGGTTAGATATGAGTATAACTGTTAATAATGTAAATAATGTTACTAAATATAATAATTATTATTATGTTCCTTTAAAGATAACTGTTACTTATAGTTTATAATAAAAAAATATCTGCAAATATGTAGATATTTTTTAAAGTGTGCTTTTCAAGGAGTGTATCTATTAGAATCAATCAAGAATTAATTTTCTTTTTTTGTTCTTGGCCCTCACCATTACCATAGATACAGGCTTCGATCATACTAATTACTACATTGTTAAAAGAGGTGTTGCATTTGTCTGCTATTTTTTCTACTTCTTTTAACAGGGAATCTTTAATGTATAAAGATTTGTAACTAGCTGGATCTTTTTGCCTTGTTTGTCTTACAACAAAATCCATTTTCACACCTCATATATATTTTAATATGTTTTAAAAATATAATAAAGGCTAGAATTTTCTAATATAAAAACATAATATAAAATAAAATATGTCAAATTATAGAAATATAGTTGAAATATTTTTAGATTGTTTGCTATAATGTTTTTAGGTGAGTGACATGAATTATAAATATACATCAAAAAGTGTGGATGATACATTAGAATTAGCACAAAATATTGAAAGTGAAAAATTTCCAGGAATGGTTATATGTTTAAATGGAGATTTAGGAAGTGGTAAGACTGTTTTTGTTAAGGGTTTTGCTCAAGCATTAGGAATAGAAGATAATATTACGAGTCCAACATTTACAATTGTAAAAGAATATGTAAATGGAGAAGCTCCTTTATATCATATGGATGTTTATAGATTAGATGATAATCAAGAGTTTGGTGTAGAAGATTATTTTAATAAAGATGGGATTTGTATCTTGGAATGGGCTGATTTAATTGAAGATAGATTGCCTAAAGAAAGACTGGATATTGCATTTAAAATAATAGATGAGAATACAAGAGTATTAGTTTTTAAGCCTCATGGAATGCAATATGAAGAATTATGTGATGCCGTATTATAATCTCACTTAGGTGGGGTTTTGTTTTTAAGGAGTGAAGAAAATGATACTTTATATTGATACTCATTATATAGATTTAGTTATAGCTTTATTAAAAGATAATAAATTAATAGATAAAAGAGTAATTAATAGTAATAAACATTCTGTTAATACGATTAATTTATTAAAAGATATATTATTAGATAATAATGTTAAGATTGATGATATTAAAGAAATTATAGTAATTAATGGGCCTGGTTCTTTTACGGGAGTTAGAATAGGGGTTGTTATTGCTAAAACTATGGGATATGTGAAAAATATTAAAGTTAAAGCAATATCTTATTTACAGGCTTTAAGTTTAAACTATAATAAAGAAGTAGTATTGGGTATTAAAGATAGAAATGGGGTTTTTATAGGTAAGTTTAATAAAGAACATGAATTTATAGATGATTATAAATATTTAAGTAATAAAGAAAATTATAAAGAAGATATTATATATGATGATTTTGTGGATATAGAAAAAGTAGGGTTATTTTTAGAAAATAAAGATAGTATTAATCCTCATTTATTAAAACCTTTATATGTTAAGAGAATAGAGGTAGAACATGATTAGAGAAGCAAATATTTATGATATACCAAGAATTAATGAATTGGGGAGTCTTTTAAATGATAATTTTTCAAAAGTAAATAACATTAAAGAAATGTTAGAAGATGGATATTCGAAAGTTATTGTTTATGAAAAAGATGATAAAATAGTGGGTTTTATTAGTGCTACTTGTTTATATGAAACGTGTGATATTTTAAGTTTAGTGGTAGATCCTGATTATCGAAAAAAAATGATTGCTAGTAATTTAATTAGTTATTTGATAAGTGATATGGGAGAAAATTTAAAGTTAGTTACTTTAGAAGTTAAATCTCATAATATTCCAGCGATTAGATTGTATGAAAAATTTGGGTTTGAAATAATTCATAGAAGAGATAAATATTATAAAGATGATGATGCATATTTAATGGCAAGAAAGAGTGAATAAATGAAAGATGTTTATATTTTAGCAATAGAATCATCTTGTGATGAAACTAGTATGGCTATAGTTAAAAATGGGAAAGATGTGGTAAGTCTTACGATTGCAACTCAGATGGATACACATGCTTTATATGGGGGTGTAGTGCCAGAGATAGCAAGTAGAATGCATACAGAAGCAATAACTTTAGTTTTAGAGGAAACTTTAAAAAAAGCTAATATGAAAATGGAAGACATGGATGCCATTGCGGTTACTTGTAAGCCAGGACTTACGGGAAGTTTAATTGTAGGTATTGAGTGTGCTAAAACTTTAGCGTTAATTTATAATAAACCTTTAATTGGGGTTAATCATTTAATTGGACATATATATGCGAACAATATAGATGATAAGATGGAATTTCCAATGCTTGCTTTAATTGTAAGTGGAGGGCACACAGAATTAGTGATTATGGAAGATGATTATAAGTTTAAAAGACTTGGAGAAACACTTGATGATGCAATTGGAGAAGCATATGATAAAGTAGCAAGAGTAATAGGTTTAAAGTATCCAGGAGGACCTAATGTAGAGAAATTGGCTTTAGAAGGTAATGATACTTATAATCTTCCTAAACCAGTAATGGATGATACTTATAATTTTTCTTATAGTGGGCTTAAAAGTGCAATAATTAATTTAGTGCATAATGCCGAACAAAGAGGAGAAGAAGTTAGAAGGACAGATTTAGCTAAGTCTTTTCAAGTGGTGGCAATAGATGAATTAGTAAGAAAAGTAGAGAAGGCTTTTAGAGAAACCGGGATTAAAAGATTGGTTGTTGCTGGAGGAGTATCCGCGAATAAATATTTAAAAGAAGAAATGCAAAAGTTATGTAGTAAGTATGAAGCTAAGTTATTAATTCCTAAATTACTTTATTGTACTGATAATGCTGCGATGATTGGGGCTGCCGCGTATCCTTTATATTTAAAAAAAGAATTTAGTGATTATAGTTTAAATGCGTCTAGTGAGGGAGATTTATTATAATCTTCTTTTTTGCGGTTATAACCGCAAAAAGTGGGAAAATGATTAAAATTGCGGTTGTAACCGCAAAAATGTGTGAATAATTAATAATAATGTTACACTTTTTGAATTAAATAATTAGTAAAAATGTTACATATAATTTATCTTA
>CANRIB010000051.1 GCA_947630575.1 uncultured Bacilli bacterium | reverse complement strand
GTTAATTTAGAATAGATTATAAATCATAAATAAAAAATAAAAACGGTGGCAACCATCGAATCTTGGTCTGTGGAGGAAACAAAGGGTCCTATGAAGCAGAAAAGGGAAGCCGTGAGGCTTCCGTAGTGATGTGTGCCGTGCATGGCATATAGCTAAGTGGTGAAAGTCCACTATACGCGTAAGTATCTGCGAAGTATTAGGGAAGCACAACGCATTAACAGTGATGTTAGGGCTAAAGGAAGTGTGGAACAAAATCGTGGCTCAACGAACAGAAACTTGATACTAAGGCTTGCCAAAGGGATAAGGTTGCATCCCAAACCGAAGTCCAAAGGATACACGTAACTTTGGGTAGTAAATCAAGTGAGTAAACGAGGAAAGTTATATGTCTTACCGCGGGAGGTCTCATAAACATGAAAGTCAGGGAAACGACGAGGAGTACAAGGACAAGTAATGGTCGAAAAAGGTTTATTATGAGAAGTCAGCCGAGGTCGTAGTACTAGGAAACTAGGAAGGACTGAACAATTTATAGTGTCTAAGTACACTAAAATTACCCTAACTCGAGTCAGAATGAATAAAAGGTAAAGTATAAAGCGTAACTTTAGAAAAATCCTCAAAAGATGATGAGTTAGAAATGAAATTAGAGAAAGGAAAGGACGAGTATGGAAGTACTAAATAAAATCTTAAATATTCAAAATATGATAGATGCAATGGAAAAGGTCTTATCAAACAAAGGTGCAGGAGGAATAGATAGAATTACAGTAGAACAATTCAGAGAAAAATACGACAATGGAGAAATCAGTTTTAATGTAATTCAAGACCAAATAAAAGAAAGAAAATATAAGCCAAGTCCAGTTAAAAGAGTATATATTCCAAAAGATAATGGCGATAAGAGAGGTTTAGGAATACCAACAATCATGGACAGAATAATTCAACAATCAATAGTACAAGTATTAGAGCCAATATTTGAAGAACATTTTTCAAATAACTCATATGGTTTTAGACCAGGTCGTTCATGTGAAATGGCAATAATTAAACTACTTGAATACTTCAACGATGGATATACTTGGATAGTTGATATAGACCTAGAAAAGTTCTTTGATAACGTATGTCATGATAAGTTATGTAGACTTGTAGATAATGTTGTTAAAGATGGAGATGTTGTATCATTAATAAGAAAATATTTAGTAGCCGGAGTAATGGAGAATGGAGTAGTAAGTCCTACAAAAGTAGGTACTCCTCAAGGTGGAAATCTATCACCATTATTATCTAATATCATGTTAAATGAATTAGATAAGGAATTAGAAAAACGTGGACTTAACTTTGTTAGATATGCAGATGACTGTATAATTGTAGTCAAAAGCGAAAAAGCAGCAAACAGAGTTATGGAAAGTATAACGAAGTTCATAGAGAAGAAACTAGGATTAAAAGTTAATACAGAAAAGAGCAAAGTTGCAAGACCAAACGAAATCAAGTACCTTGGCTTTGGATTCTACGATAAGGATGATAAAGTCAGACCAAAACCACATTTGAAATCTATTCAGAAATTCAAAAGGAAACTTAAAGAAGTAACTGGAAGAAGTAATGGGCTCTCAATAGACGAAAAAGTTAAAAGACTTAATCAAATAATAAGAGGGTGGGTTAATTATTTCAAGATTGCAGATATGAAATCACTAATGAAAGAAATAAGTCAATGGATGAGAAGAAGATTAAGAATGTGCATATGGAAATATTGGAAATTACCAAGAACAAAATACAAAGCCCTAATAAAATTGGGAATATCGCAACAAGATGCTTATAAAATAGCAAATACAAGAAAAGGATACTACAGGGTTTCCATGACACCAATTATACATCTTGCATTATCGAATGATAGATTAAAACAAAAAGGACTAGTGTTTCCACTAGACCATTACTTAAAAGTACATATTGAAATATAAATTGAACCGCCGTATACCGAACGGTACGTACGGTGGTGTGAGAGGGGCAAAATAATTTATTTATTTTCCTCTACTCGATTTTAGAATTTATTCTAAAATTGCTTTTGTTCATAGGAAAGTGCGTTTTAAAATTTATATAAACTAGCAATGTACTTAATCAAATACAAGAAGCAAACTAAATAAATTAAAAAAAATTTTTTCTAAAAAAGTACTAAAAAATAAAATATATGATAATGTATCAGAAAGTTAAGATATAAAGATGCAACAATTTAAAACTTATACATTTAAATTATATTCAAATAATGACCAAAAGAAAAAAATTAATTCTTTTCTTGGTACAACAAGATTTATTTATAACCATTAAATAATCCTAGTTTAACATTTTATGAAATGAAAAAGGATTTATCAAATTTAGGTAGAGGGTATTCATGGTTACAAGAAATTGATGGGGGTATTTTAAGAATAACAATCAATAATTTAGAAAACTCTTAAAAGATATGAAAAAAAATAGATAATAAACAAAATTTTAAAAAGTATTCTCAAATGGAGTTATAGAACTAATTATTTAGAAGAAATTACTTTTGTTCTTTATAAAAATTTTATTTAGTGTTTTTTAGTTTTTGTTTGACTTTTTTTTAATCCTATAGTATAATAATGGGCAATTGAGGGGGTATATGATATGTATACAGAAGAAAATGAATTTGATTATGATAATTATTTAGCTGAAAATGAGGATGGAGGATCTAATAATTCATCATTTAATAAAAATTTAATTACAAAAATTATATTAATTGCAATATGTATAATTTTAATTATTTTCTTATTCTTTATGATAACTAAGAATTTTAAAAAAGAAGATAAGAAAGAAAATAATAGTGTTGATAGTAGTTTAGTATTTAATAATAATATTAATTTACTTAAAGATGTTGCGATTGATTACTTTTTTGGAATGGAAAACTATCCAAAAGAAGTAGGTGAAAATAAGCTTGTTAGTGTTAAAGAATTAATAGATGGAAAACTTTTAACTGAAATGCTTGATTATGATAAAAAGGCATGTGGCTATAATACTTCATATATTAGTATGACAAGAAATAAAAATGATTATATGTTAGAAATATATTTAAATTGTCCTAGTAATGAAGAGAAATTAGTTTATTATTATGATTTAAAATTTAATTGTTTAACTTGTAATGGTGAAGCTTACATTTCAAGTAATGATGATGAGAATAATGGCAATAATGAAGATTCAAATCAAGATACTAACAATAATAATCAAGATAATAACAGCAATAATGAAAATAATAATAACAATGATAGTAACAATAACGATAATAGCAATAATAATAGTAACAATAATAATGGCAATAACAATGATAATGGCAGTAATAGTGGAGCACTTGTTTGTAAAGGCGAATTTGGGGCTTGGACTACAGAATTTATAAATGATGATACATTGGAAAGAGAAGAGAGAGTAGTAGTTAAAGGCTATAAAGATAATATCACTTATGGACCTTGGAGTAGTGAGACTACAACTCCAATAACAAGTACTAGTAATTTACAAGTATATTCAGAAACAAGAAGTGAAACTACGACATCATTAAGTGGCTGGAGTCAGGTAACGACTAAAAAACCAAGTTCTAAGGAAGGCAGAACAATTAATTCATGGACTGAATCAGAGCCATATTATGAAACAGAATGTAAAAATCAAACGTATACTGTAAATAGAACAACTTGGGATAATAGTGCTAATAAATGTACATCAACGGGAATTGGAAAAGTAACTTGTACTTATACTAAAAAAGTTTGTAATGATGTAAAAAAATATAAATCAGTTAAATATTATCAATATCAAGATACAGTTACAGAGACTAAAGATGTAACATATTATAAATCAAGAGAAATTATTAAAGGAACCCCTAGCATAACTGATTATATATTAGAAAGTGAAATGCCAGTTGGCTATACTAAACTTCCAAATAGTGAAGTTAAACAATATCGTTATAAAACAAAATGTGTAAAATAGTAGGTAAATATACCTATTATTTTTATTTTTATGATATAATTAATTTGATGACATATGAAAGTAGTAATTGATGAAAAAGAATTTTTAGTTATAATTGTAAAAAAGAGAAATAATAAAAATACATATTTAAGAGTAAATGAGGATTTAAATATTTATATTACAACTAATTATTTTACAAAAGAAAAGGATATTTTAAAATTAATTCATGATAACCATGAAGCAATTATTAGAATGTATAATGAGAGATTAAAAAAGATTAAAGCTTCTCAAGTATTTACTTATTTAGGTAAAAAGTATGATATAGTTTATTTAAATAGTAAAGAAGTTATTTTAGGAGAAGATAAAATATTTATAAATCATGATTATGATATTAATAAGTGGTTATTAAAAAGAGCAAATATTATATTTAAAGAAGAACTTGATAAAGTTTATAATATATTTCCAGAGAGAATTCCTTATCCTAGTTTAACAATTAGAAGTATGAAAACTAGATGGGGAGTATGTAATGTTAAAACGAAACGAGTTACTTTAAATTTGGAATTAATTAAAAAAGATATTAAATATTTAGATTATGTAATTGCTCATGAATTATCTCATTTAGTTTATCCTAATCACTCCAAAGATTTTTGGGCATTAGTTGGAAGAGTAATACCAGATTATAAAATATTAAGAAAGGAAATGCGTAGTTATGAATGAAAAAATAATTGATGGTAAAAAAGTAAGTTTAGAAAGAAAAGAAGAATTAAAAAGGAAAGTTAATGAGTTAGAAACTAAATTAACTTTAGTAGTTATTAGTGTTGGTGATAATGAAGCTAGTAAGGTTTATGTTAAACAAAAAGAAAAAATGGCACTTGAAGTAGGATATAATTTTAAAAATTTACATTTTGATATGATTGAAACAGAAAGTTTAATTAAAGAAATAGATAAGTTAAATAAGGATTCTAATATAACAGGAATAATTGTCCAGTTACCACTTCCTTCTAATTTAGATAAAGATTTAATATTAAATGCCGTTTCGCCTTTAAAAGATGTTGATGGATTAACTAACACGAATTTACTTAAATTAGTAAAAAATGAAGATTGTTTAATACCTTGTACTCCAAATGGAGTTATGAATTTACTTTCTTATTATAAAGTTGATTTAGTTGGGAAAAAAATAGTTATAGTTGGTAGAAGTGAATTAGTAGGACTACCTTTATTTCACTTATTACTTCATAAAAACGGAACAGTTACCTTGTGTCACTCCAAAACTAAAAACTTAAAAAGTTATACGAAGAATGCCGATATCCTAATTGTTGCCGTTGGAAAAAAATCTTTAATAACTAAAGATATGGTAAAAAAGAATAGTATTATTATTGATGTTGGAATTAATCGAGTTGAGGGAAAAATTTCTGGTGATGTTGCAAGTGATTGCTTGGAAAATTCTAAGCTTATGACACCAGTTCCAGGAGGTGTTGGACCTATGACGGTTATTAGTTTAATGGAGAATGTTTATAAAGCTTATGAACTTCAAAAGTAAAAATATAACAAAAATTGCAAAAAGTATTTGCATTTTTAGGAAAAATATGATATATTCTTTAATGT
>CANRIB010000050.1 GCA_947630575.1 uncultured Bacilli bacterium | reverse complement strand
ATATAGAAATAGAATGGAACATTGAATTTTAAGAAATAATGATATTTTTGGACTTTTCCTATTCCTGCACATGGAGGCAAAGATCCTGGCACTTCCAATAACAAAATCTTAGAAAAAGATATCAATTTAAAAATAAGTAAAGCCCTAGAATTAGAACTAACCAAAGTTGGAGCATCTGTCATATTAACCCGTGATGGAGATTATGATTTAAGTCATCCAAACGCGACCTATCGGAAAAAAAGTGATTTTGATAATCGCATTAAACTAATTAATGAAAGTAAAGCTGATCTTTATTTATCCATACATTTAAATTATTTAGAAGATTCTTCTTATTATGGTCCTCAAGTTTTTTACAATAACGAAAATAATTTAGATTTAGCTTTAGTAATTCAAGATACCCTTAATCAAGGTTTAAATACCAATCGTAAAATCAAAAAAATTCCCACTCGTACTTATATGTATGATAAATTAACTATTCCTGGTGTCTTAATTGAGTGTGGATTCTTATCAAACTATAAAGAAGCTCAAAACCTAAATAACTCTTTATATCAACAAAAAATAGCAAACCTTATTAAGAATGCTATAATTAATTATTATTAATATTCATAAGTTAATTTTTTATAACTTTTATCAACATTTTTACCCGTACAATAATTTAAATTACCTATCTCTTTTAATACTTTCGTAATTTCTTTATCATCACTCTTTAAAGCCTTATCCAATAAATTAATCATTTTACGAGCTTTTTCAATACTTAAATCATATAAATCATAAAAAGAATAATGATAATTAATTTGTCTAGAAACGGGATAATACCATTTTTTATGTTCTAAATTAAGTACACTTTTATCAATTTTTTTAATATAATAACAAGTACTAGATAATTCCCATCTTTTACATAACTTTGTTTTATCTATCAATTTATAAATAAAAGCTTTAATACCAAGTCTTGATTCCATAATATGTTTCATTACAAATCTATAATTACGATACCCCTTTAAAATAGCCTTATCTATGTCTATTGCACAAAAAGTATTTTTATAAGCATAATCAATTGTTTTACTAAGTTCATTACTAAATGTTATTGCAGGAAATATTTCTTTAGACAAATTAGCTCTTGCAATCATTTTTCTATTTCGCTCATAATAAATATCTGCATCAATCATATATTCTAAATAATTATGTTTTCCCTTATATTTATAAGTCTTTTTATCTTTCATATTATATTTACCTGTCTTATAATAAACATAAGGATGACAGGTTGAATCAAGCACATAATGACATATTGACCCATATAAATATGCAAGTACTTCCCCATTATTAACTAATTTATTATCTCTTATATATTTAATAATATTTTCAAAATACAAATTAGAACTATGCTTATGTGCAAAATGCCCTAATTTAGCTTTCACAAAAAACAAAACATCAAAACTTTTTCCAAATAAATTAAAAATATCTTGATAATCTTTTAATTTTTCTTTAACCTCATCATCCAATACTTTATAAACATCTTTAGTAAATGTATGATGAGTATATGTTGCAGGCATAATTCCCACCTCCTCTTAATTATAGCACAAAACCATCATAAATACAAACTTCACCAAATTTTCACAAAAAATTAACATATAAATCAACTTATTTTTCTACAATATAATTGTTCTTTGTGGTATAATGTAATAATAGGTGAGATAAATGGAAAAAATATTTAAAACCCTAGATGAACAAATTACCATATTAAGAAATAAAAACCTCATTATAGATGATGTCGACTTTGCTAAAGACGTCCTCTTACGAGAAAATTACTTTTTCCTAAATGGCTACCGTTACTTATTCATGAAATCAATGACGGATAAAACATTTGTAAATGGTGCTAGTTTTAGAGAAATATATGCTTTATTTTATTTTGATAGACAATTAAGAAATATTTTATTTAAAAATATTTTAATTCTTGAAAATAATATTAAAAGTATTATATCTTATGAATTATCTCGTAAATATGGTTTTAAAGAGAAAAAATACTTAAATCCTGCCAACTTTACACGAGATCCCAAAAAAACTCGACAAGTAAATGATTTACTTAAAAAAGTTAAAAGGCAAATAAGTATTAATGGTCGCGAACATGCGGCAACAAGACATTACCAAAGCAATTATGGTTACATACCTCTTTGGATTGTTGTTAAAGTTTTATCTTTTGGTATAGTTGGCGAATTATTCACTATTCTAAAAAGAGAAGACCAAGAAAGTATCGCGAATATATTTAATGTTGATGTGGAAAGTTTATTAATTTATCTTCCAATCATTGCCAATTATCGTAACTTATGTGCTCATGAAGACATATGTTATGAACACAAAACTCAAAAAGAAATTCCTCCTACCAAATATCACGAAGCATTAAATATAACCAAAACCAATGGAGAATATATCTATGGTATAAATGATTTATTTTCTCTTATAATCATATTAAAAAGACTTTTAAGACCAGATGATTTTCATATAATGTTAAATGAAATATCATACGAAATTGATTATTTAGCAGGACGTCTTAAAAGCATTGAAATATCAAAAGTATTAGACCGGATGGGGTTCCCTCTAAATTATAAAGAAATAGTAAGGATGGATTAAAATGAACGAAAATGAAACTAAAAAACAAAATATAAATTCTAAATCAAGCATTATAGTTTTAGTTATCATTACCTTTTTTGTAGGAATGATTGCTATGTATGGTATTGCCAGATACTTCCCAATTGTTACAGAAACAACTAAAACTAAACTAGAAAAGGATGTTACTGTAACTGACAAAGGTATCGCCGATGCGGTAGAAAAACTATATGATTCTGTTGTAGTTGTAAATACTTACATTGATGGTCAAAATTATGCTTCCGGTACTGGTTTTGTTTATAAAACTGAAGATAAAAAAGCTTATATTTTAACTAATAATCACGTTATTAACAATGCTGATGAAGTATATGTAACATTCACTAATGATTCTGTTGTTAAAACTACAATTGAAGGTAGTGATGTATATTCTGATATTGCCGTTTTATCTGTATCAGATGATAGTATTTTAGATATTGCCGAAATTGGCGAAAGTGAAAAAACACGTTTAGGAGATACTGTATTTGCTATTGGTTCTCCCATAGATAATGCTTATTCTTGGAGTGTTACCAGAGGAATAGTTTCCGGTAAAGATCGTTTAGTTGAAGTAAGTTTATCAAGTGGTAATACTTCTACTCCAATGGTTGTAAATACTCTTCAAACTGACGCTGCTATCAATGCTGGTAACTCTGGTGGACCTTTAGCTAACTCCAATGGTGAAGTTATTGGTATTACTTCTATTAAACTAGCTAGTGAAAAAATAGAAGGTATGGGATTTGCTATACCAATTGAAAACGCTCTTGATATTGCCTCCCAATTACTTGATGGCAAAGAAATAGAAAGACCATATTTAGGTATTCAAATGTTAGATGTAACAGATGTTTATTCTAGCTTCAATGCTTTAAAATATCGTTCTATCGTCGAAGAAGCAAATGTTACTTCTGGTGTCATTGTAGTTTCTGTTGAAGAAAAAAGTTCTGCTGCTTTAGCCGGCATTAACAAAAACGATATTATAACAGAAATAGATGGTAAAAAAATTAGTAGTTCTGCATACTTAAGATATTATTTATACAATCATAAAGTTGGCGATGAAATGAAATTAACAATCATAAGAAATGGCAAAGAATCAGAAATTAAAGTTAAACTAAGTGCTAATTAATATTTATTAAATTTAAAATTTAACTTGTTACTTTGTAGCAAGTTTTTTTAACTTTTAAGCATAATAACAATAAAGAGGTAAAAAATGAAAAAATACAAAATAATATTATCTGTAACTATAATTTTTATAATAATTATGAGTATAACAATTAGTAAAAATTTCTTTAAAAAAGAAGAAAATACTAAAAATACTAATCCTGTAATAAAAGAACCAATTAAAGACAAAGCAACAACTATTTTAGAAAGTTTAACCTTAGATGAAAAAATAGGTCAAATGTTATTTATTTCTTATCGCCAAGAAAACATGGATGATAAACTTAAAAATATATTAACTAATATCAAGCCGGGTGGTTTTATCTTTTTTAGTGAAAACTTCCAGGAATATGATAATGCTCAAAAACTTATCTCAGATATTAAAAGTACTGGAGATATTCCCCTTTTTTTAGGCATTGATGAAGAAGGTGGAAGAATAGATAGATTAAAAAATATTAAAGGCTATAGCTATGAAAAAATACCACCTATGTTAAATATTGGTGCCACCAATAAAGTTTTAACTGCCTATCAAACAGGCTGTAACATCGCTAAAATTTTAAATGATTTTAATTTAAATTTAGATTTTGCTCCTGTTATTGATGTCTATTCTAACCCCAACAACACAGTTATAGGAAACCGCAGTTTTGGCTCTGACCCTAAACTAGTATCCAATATGGGACTTAATTTAGCTCAAGGTTTAAAAGACAATAATATTATCCCTGTTTATAAACATTTTCCTGGCCATGGCAATACCAGTAAAGATTCCCATTATGAACTACCTGTAATTACTAAAAACAAAGAATACTTACTAAATAATGACCTAATACCATTTATTGATGCCATCAAAAACGATGCTGATGTCATTATGATTGGCCACTTAGCTGTTCCATCAATAACCAAAGATAATACTCCCGCATCCCTTTCTAAAGAATTAATAACCAATTTTCTTAAAAATGAATTAAACTACCAAAATCTAATTATTACTGATGCCCTAAATATGCAAGCCATAACCAAAAACTATTCCAATAAAGAAGTATATGAACTTGCCATTAATGCTGGTGTTGACGTTCTTTTAATGCCTAACAATGTTGAAGATGCAATTAATACTATTAAAGAATTAATAAATGAAAATAAAATAACTGAAGAGCAAATAAACTCTTCAGTCTTAAAAATATTAAACTTAAAATTAAAATATAATATTATAACTAACGATTAAACAATTATAGCATCCATCCTTAATCTATCATATTCCCATTTCTTTTCTAAAGGAAACCTATCATAAGCATTACCTAACTCTATAATATTTGTAAAATCTTCTTTTTCATAATTATTATCTTTTAAAAACATTTCTACAAATTCCAAGGCTTGATCCATATTACCCAAACATTTATAATAATCAGAATTATCCATATTATTAGGATTTAATTCTCTTTTAAAACTAACAAAATAACTATAATTTTCATTAGATTTTATTGCAATAGAAATATATAATCCATCTGTCTTAGCTTGATGCAAATTAACTGCATATTTTTTTACTCCACTTCCCCATAAATTCCAATCATACTTTTTAGCTAAATCCACCATTTTATCAAGAAAAATCATATATTCTGTCCTCAAACAAAAACGCCAATTATAATAACCTTCTTTTTTACCAATCAAATCTCTCCAATTAGCAGTATAAATATTATAATCTATACTATTATCATAATTATAATTTTTTAAAATATTCATAAAACCCACCACCAATAATTTAAATGATACTTTAATATAACTCAAGTAAAAACTCTAAAAATTATATTTTTTCTTAAATTAATTAAATTATATAGTAAATAAAAATTTTTGTCAACTTATATAAATTTTCAAAATAAATTTCCACCAGCATAGCTGGTGGTTTTTCTGTTTCGCCTAAAAGGCTTTATTATTGGCTCCCTACTAAAGTA
>CANRIB010000049.1 GCA_947630575.1 uncultured Bacilli bacterium | reverse complement strand
ATGGCTCGTTGGTGAAATGGTTAACACATTGCCCTCTCAAGGCAACATTCATGGGTTCAAATCCCATACGAGTCACCATAATTTTAATATTACCCTCTAAATAAGGGTTTTTTTATTTTTTAAAAATATATAAAAGAATTAACTTTCCATCTATTTAATATTTTCTTAAAACTAATACTGCATCTTTATTATGATTATAATTATCTACCCATAAAAGTTCTTCTCTAAGTAATTCTCTATAACTTACATTAGACCCATTAATTGGATAATTGCTATATTCATCAATAATATCTCTAAAATTATAAATATAACTTGCCAAAATAATACCCTCACTAGTTATACTTTGTCTTAGTTTTTTAAATCTTTTATAAACATCATCTAAACTATGATTTATTGTATATTCTAAAGCATTTGATGCCAATACTAAATCATAATTATCCTGCATCATAAACTGAAAAATATCCCCTACATAAGAACTTACTTGAATATCTTTTAATTTACTCTTTAATTTTAAAAACTCTTGTTTACTTCTTAAATAAGCATTATAAAAAAGCAATTCTTCCCAATCATAATAATAATCTTTAGTAAATATTTGTAATAACTTTATCTTTTTTTGATAAATAACTTGTAACTTATAATAATAATCAAATATATCTCTTAATACTGTTTTATATTCTAAATTAGCATATCTAATTATTAAATCCCAACTTTTTTTCTCTAATTCTAAATTCCAATTAAAATTTTTAAAAGAAAACTCTAAAAGCTTCTGATAATCTTCTAAATTACCTATCATCATCAAAGCTTTTTTAATTTCTATATATATTCTACTTACCGGATTAATATCTATTAAATCTATTTTAGAAACTCCATTAATAAGCAAATTAAAAAAATGATCTCCACTGCTCCCAATCGTTAAAACTTTTTTATTACTATCAAGTTCTAATTCTTTTAAATAACCATTAATATTCTCATTTGTAAAAGCATAAACTGTAAGCTCATCACAATCTTCATTATTAACAATTTTTTGATATATTAAATTCTTAATCTGTTGTAGCATTTAAATCACCAAGAAAATATTCTAACACCAAAAAAAGAAAAAAGATAGTTTAATTTCGCACTAAACTATACTTATTTTCTTTTTCTATCTCAGATATCACACTTAATACTGCTTCGGGATAAAATCTTATATCTTCAAATCTTTTAAGATTTATTCCGGCTTTTTCGCCCACTTTATGAACAACTTCCATTAGTTCTAAAGAAAAACTCGAAAGACCAAATCTGCCATGTCCATTTTCTATTATTTTTTGAGGTTGTTCTCTTGCTATAATTCTTTCATTTATTTCCGCATCATCCATAATTTGTAACTCAGCAAGCCCTCTAACTAAATAAATCAAATCTTGATAAAAAAATTCATCTTTCATTACTAACACCCTCTTCGTGCAAAAATAATAATATAATAAAATATTTATTTTGTCAATTACTATATTATATGCCTCAAAAGAATAAATGTTAAATGTAGAATAAAATATTAAATTAATAATTTTCTTTAAAAATTTCCAATCTTTTAAGCATTCTCTTTTTTCCTAAAATTTGCATTATATCATACAAATTTGGTGTCATATCTAAAGTTGTAAGAACTACCCTCATAACCGTTGTAAAATCGGCTACACTACCTTTATAATTATCCGGATTTTCTTTATATATTTTCATATCACTTTGATAACCCATCTTTAAACATAATTCTTTAATCTTATTAAACCATTCTTCTTGAGAATCATCTTCATTATAATAATTATTTAAATATTCTTCCATAATATTAATTATTTCATCTTTATCTTTTACTTTTCCCAAATTATAATTTAATTCTCTATTCCAAGCTTCATCATACATATACCATGATTTATCAAAAATACCTGCATAATTTTCATAATCTTTTCTTGGCTTTTTAACTTCTCTTTCAATATTTAAAAATTTAATAGTATCTTCTTTATGTTTACTTATTATCTCATCTATTTCTTTATTATATTTTAATGCCCAATTCTTATATTCTTGATATAAGTTTTCCGCGGTCATTTTTGATATATAATTCTTGCTTATATTATCTAACTTATCTAAATCAAATAAAGCCCCAGATACACTCATTTTTTTTGGACTAAAAGGAAATTCATAAAAAGGTTTATCCGGATTACTTGCTCTCCATTCCTCAAAATTAGAATTAGCAATTGTGAGTACGGCATCTATTACCGCCAAAATTGGATAACCTTTTTCTTCATAATAAAACATTAATGCTTCAGGATCTTTTCTTTTAGATATTTTTCTAATTGTATCCCCATCTTTTTTTAATATTAAAGATGTATGAATATATTTAGGCATTTTATAACCAAAAGTCTTAAATAATTCATAATGTAGAGGAACACTACTCATCCACTCATTACCCCTAACTACATGGGTAGTACGCATTAAATGATCATCTACCAAATGAGCAAAATGATATGTTGGCAGTAAATCTCCACTTTTCATAATTGGCACATCTAAATCATTTTCGGGAAATTCAATCTTTCCTTGGGTTAAATCTTCAAAAACAAATTTTTTATTAAAATCTCCCATTGATTTAAAACGAATAACAAACTTTTCTCCAGCCTTTATTCTTTTTGCCGCCTCATCCGGACTCATATCTCGACATTTTGCATATTTACCATATATACCAATTCTCTTTTTACTTTTAGTTTGATATTCTCTAATCTCCTCTAATTCTTCTTTAGTTAAAAAACAAGGATACGCCCTACCTATTTCTATCAAATATTTTACAAAAGTATGATATATTTCTATTCTCTCACTTTGAATATAAGGTCCATACTCTCCTACAATTTTACCCTGATATTCATATTCATCTGGTTTTATATGATAATAATTTAAAACATGATGAATAAAATCAACTGCCCCATCTACGGTTCTAGCTTGATCTGTATCTTCATTTCTAAGATAAAAAACTCCTCCACTAGATTTAGCAAGTACAAAATTAATAACTGCCTGCATCATATTACCAATATGCATAAAACCTGTTGGCGATGGTGCAAATCTCACTACTTTAGCTCCCTCTTTTAAATTTCTTTCAGGATATAATTTTTCATAGTCTTCTATAGTTTTAGTAATATTCGGAAATATTAAATTAGCAAGCTCTTTATTAGTCATTATAATTCCTTCTTTCTTGTACTTCTATTTTACTTTAAAATATTTAAAAAGTAAATATAAACTATTTTTTACTTTACTTTTTTCCTAAAGTATCCTAAAATAATTTATCTAAAAAGAAGTGATATTAAATGAGTATTAATGACCAAATAGTAAAAGAAATTCTTTTAAAAATTAAAGATAACAATTTTAACTTAGAAGACCTCAAAAACTATAATCTAAAAACTAAACAAATAATTATTTTAACTATAGCCTATTATGATAAGAATAACTATCCCAAAAAAGTTTTAACTAAATTTCTAAAAGAAAACAAAATTCTTTTTAAAGATAACAAATTATTATTAGAAGTCCTTACTTATTTAGAAAATCAATTAAAATCTAACCAAAGAAAGTTTAATATCAACATTTATTTACATGCAAGTAACATAGGTCTTAAAAATGAAGAAACCGTCATTAAAAGCATCACTGCTCTAATATCTGCCAAAAAATATTATGAAGCTCTAAATTTATGTAACACCACAGAATATAAAAACAATCAAATAATTATAAGTTTAAAAGTTAAAATTTTATTTACTATCAATTATACTAAAGAAGCCCTTAAAATATGTAAAAAAGAAGAAAATCAAAACAGTTCCGCGATTCAAGTCCAATATCTAAAACACTTATATTATTTAAAAAAATATGAACAAGCTCTTAATATCATTGAAAACCCTAAATTCTTAAATAATCCTAGTATTATGTGGTACTATGTTAAAATATTAATAAAGCTTGGTTGTTATATTGAAGCCTATGATATATGTAATAATCATAATTTTCAAAATGACCCCAGATTTACTAAACTTAAACTTCAATTAATTCCCTATTTAAAAACTTATTATCAAACTAAATTAATTAATATTTTAAAATTACTTAAAGACCAAAAATTATCCCTTTAAAAATCTTTATTATGTTTTAAAAACTCTCTTAAAACTTTAGTTAGGGCTCTTTTTTCAATTCTCGACACATAGCTTCTTGATATATGTAACTTTTTAGCTATTTCTTTTTGGGTTTGCTCTTTTTGATTCAAAAGTCCATATCTTGCAATAATAATTTCTTTTTCCCTAGGACTTAAAACTTTAAAATATTCTTTTAATAAACTTATATTATCTTTAATATGAATTTGATCTACTAAATCTACAGTATCATCTTTTATCACTTCCATCAAACTTACTTCATTTCCATCTTTATCATACCCTATCGCATCATTTAAACTGACTGTAATTCCATTTTTCTTATTACTTCTAAAATACATTAATATCTCATTTTCTATACATCTTGCCGCATATGTCGTTATTTTAGTTGCTTTACTTTTTTTATAGGAATCTATCCCTTTAATTAAACCAATCGTTCCAATACTAATTAAATCATCTGTATCATAATTACTATTATCAAATTTTTTTACAATATGAGCAACTAATCTCAAATTATGTTCAATTAATTTATCTCGCGCTTCTCTATCTCCTGCGAGCATCCTATCAATCATTATCTCTTCTTCTTCACTATCCATTGGCTCAGGAAAAACTTGATTAGAATAACTACCCGTAAAAAATAACATATCTTTAATAATATTTAATATATTTAAAAACATAAAAAAACACTTCCTAATAAACTATATTAAAAAGTATTATTTTTAATAAATTATTTTTCAAAAAACTTATCAATACTCACATTTAAGATAACACTAATCTTATATAAATCATAAATAGATATCTTAACATTATTTCTAACATCTTCTAACTTTATTAAATATTTTTCACTAATCCCCGCTTTCAATGCTAAATCTTTTATACTAATTTCATTTTTCATACGATATTTTTTAATATTAATAGCTACAGTATTATACATTGAAGAATCAAACTCATATTTAGCCTCCATACTTCACCTCTAATAATATTGTACACTCTTTTAATAAAAATAGAAAGTAGTTATTCTTCAAAAAATTTTTCCATTGAAACATCCAAAACCACTGATATTTTGTATAAAGTATTAAGACTCATCCCTTCTTTACCTAAAGTTGTTTCAAATCTTCTCAAAAAATCATTAGATACTCCAATATCTAAAGCTAATTGTTCCTGAGTAATCCCCACTAGCTTTCGATACTTCCTCACATTTTTTGCCACTACTTCAATGATATTCCTATTAAAACTAAAATCCCTTTTAAATGTTGTCATTTAATACTCACTCTCCACTATTTATTTTACTAGTTTAAGAGATTTTAATCTATGAAGTGTTACTTCCTTTATCAAGAAGTCTCTTTATTTCTATTTAAATTATATCTTATAAAATTAAATTATACAATAGCCTATTTTTATAATCTTTTGTCGATTTATAGGTCATTTTTAAAAAATTAACAAAGTTCGCTATCTGTAAATTTTATTTTTTTAAAATTTTTTCTCTTTTATTTACACAAAGTGTAAATAAGCTTAACATTTACCTAACTTTTTAACATTTTAAACAACTATCTTCCAATTTATATTCCCAAAATAAAAGAATGAAATTAATCATTCTTCGTTTTGAATTTCTTTTATTTCTTCTATAGATAAACCAGTATATTTCTCTATCATTTCTAAAGAAATATTATCTTTCAACATTTTTTTAGTGATTTCTATTTTATCTTGAAGAATTCCTTGTTGTATACCTTTTCTTATTCCTTTTTTCTCAGCAATATAATTAGCCCATTCTCCAAATATTTTCTTTGTTTGTTCATCATTTACATAATCTTCGCACCATGTATCTAATTCCATTAATAACTCATCTCCTTTGGCTATTTCTCTTCTCTCTTCTAAACTTCTAGCCCCGATAAATCTT
>CANRIB010000048.1 GCA_947630575.1 uncultured Bacilli bacterium | reverse complement strand
ATGGCAAAATTAACAAAAGAAGATTTTATTAGTGCTTTAAAAGAAATGACTATTCTTGAAGTAAAAGAATTAGTAGACGCAATGAAAGAAGAATTTGGAGTAGATCCTAGCGCTGTTGCAGTTGCAGCTGCTCCAGCAGGAGGAGCTGTTGAAGAAGGACCTTCAACTAAAACTGTAGTTCTTAAGAGTGCAGGTGGAAATAAAATTGCAGTTATTAAGATTATTAAAGAAGTTACTGGCTTAGGTTTAGTTGAAGCTAAAGCTATTGCTGATAATGGTGGTAACTTAAAAGAAAATATTCCAGTTGAAGAAGCTGAAGCTTTAAAAGCACAATTAGAAGAAGCAGGCGCAGAAGTAGAACTTGCTTAATTGAATATCCCTTTGGGGATATTTTTTTTGGAAAAAATTGAAATTTTACAGATTATATAAAATTGTGTATATAAATATATAAAATCTGTTAAGCAGAAATTATAAAATTGTCTAGCAGATTTTATAAAATCTGTAATTTGACTTGAGTATATTTTGATGTTAAAATGGATTTGAATCGGAGGGATATATGAAAAATAATGAAATTATAATGTTTGATAATCAAAATGTTAAATTGGAAGTTAATATGCATGATGAAACAGTATGGCTTAATAGAGAACAAATTGCGGTTTTGTATGATAGGGATATAAAAACTATTGGTAAGCATATTAACAATGCTTTAAAGGAAGAATTAGATTCTTCATGTGTCGCAAAATTTGCGACAGTTCAAAAAGAAGGTAGCAGAGATGTTAAAAGGGATATTTTGTATTACAATTTAGATATTATAATAAGTGTTGGATATCGGGTTAAATCTCAAAATGGTATTATATTTAGAAGATGGGCTAATAAAATACTTAAAGATTATATGATTAAGGGATATGCAGTAAATCAAAAAAGATTAGATTACTTGGAAAAAACTGTGAAATTGTTAGATATTGCTCATCGGGGTAATGAAAGATTTAAGGGGGAAGAAGTTAAAGATATTCTAAATGTTATTAATACATATTCTAAAGCTTTAGATTTATTAGATGATTATGATCATAAAAATTTAAGGAAAGTTAAAGGTAAAAAGAGTGAGAAAGTTGTTACTTATGAAGAGTGTATGGAAGTAATTAATAAGTTAAAATTTAATAATGAAAGTAATTTATTTGCTTTAGAGAGAAATAATAATTTTAAATCTATTATTGGGGATATTTATGCTTCTTTTGGGGGATGTGATGTTTATTCGACTATTGAAGAAAAGGCGGCTAATTTGCTTTATTTGACTGTTAAAAATCATGCTTTTATAGATGGTAATAAAAGAATAGCGGCTACAATATTTATATATTTTTTACAAATAAATGATATTTTATATAAGGATATGGTACAGGTTATTGATAATAATACTTTAGCAGCGATAACTCTTTTGATAGCGGAGTCTAATCCAAAAGAAAAAGATATACTTATTGATTTAGTTATGAACTTTTTAGTATAAATTAAAAACCCTAATTCAATTTTTGATTTAGGGTTTAGTATTATCTAGTTAAAGTTAATGTTTTTTGATTAGCAAGAGTGTTTTTTATTTCAGCGATTTCTTTTTTGGTAGTTGTTGCATAACCAATAACATTTATGTTTAATAAAATGTTTCTTAAAGTATTTAATGTTTCTTCATTACAATCTAATGCTTCTCCTGCTTGTAAATCATGATAAAATTTAATAAAATTTTGGAAACTTATTAGATTATAATTTTGAAGAATATTAACGATATTTTTTAATGTTTCTTCATAGTTATTGTGAACTTTTTCAGTTACAGTTATCATAATTTTCCCCCCTTTTGTTAATTGTGGTATATTTTAACATAAAAGTTGCAATTTGTCAAATTGGGGTTTATGACTTGATTTTTTATTTATTGATGTTTATAATTATGATAATAGGAGATTGGTGTTAGATGAAAGTTAGTATTTTTGAAAGAAAAAGTGATATTATTAAGATTGTTTGTTTATCAATTGTAATCGTGTGGATTATTTGTTTCTTTATTGATTATTTTAGAGCTAGACAATCTAAAGATCCTTTATTTTGTATTTCCGAAAATACTAAAAAATATGATGATGGAACAGTATATTCTTGTACAGGTTTAGGATATAAAATGTATAGATATAATCGTTCTAGTATAGCAACTAATTTAGAGTTTGGACCATTTTTTATTCAAGAAAGAACAAAATAGTTCTTTTTAATTGATTTAAAAGGGATTAGAGGGTATAATTGTTTTAGGTGGTTAAGATGTTAAATAAAAACGGTTGGGGACTTCAAGAAATGTTAATATTATCGGGAGTTTTAGTTTTGTTTTTAATTGTGGCTATATTTTTTATTTATAGATTATATGCTGATATGGGTAATGAATTTAATAATGATTATTATGTAAGTATGGAAGAAGATTTAGAGAGAAATGCTTTAATATATTTAGAAGATTATTATAATGATACTCTTACAAGTGATGAAGTTACTATTGCAACAGAAGTTTTAGAACAATATGATTTAGGGGTTATTTTAAGTGATAGTATGGGAAGAGATTGTTCTGGTTATGTAGTGGCAAGTAAAAGTATGGGTAAAACAAATGTTAAAGGTTATATTAGTTGTAGTAATTATACTACGGAAGGTTATGAAGAATGGAGAGATAATTGATGAAGAAAACTAAAATATTGTTGGTGGTGTGGGCCATAATAGTGATTGTGCTAGTAGGGTTACTTACATTAATGGGATTTATGCTTAAAAATAATAAAGAAGAATATTTAGAAATGGAAGAAGAATTAAGGGAAGCTGCTCAAAAATATGTTTTAGATAATGGATATTATCCTGAAAATGGTGGGGAACTTAAATTAAGTAGTGAAGATTTATATGAAGCGGCTTATTTAGATCATGATGATTTAGAAAATAATGGAGATACTTGTCAGGGTTATGTAGTTATTTATACGGAAAATATTGTTAAATATAAAGCTTATATTAAATGTAAGAATTATACAACTAATGGTTATCAAGAATAAGTTAAATAAAAAAATTGGATGTTTGTCCAATCTTTTTTTATTCTGTTCTTAAGGCTTCTACTGGGTCTTTTTTGCTAGCCATTTTTGCAGGAATTAAACCGGCGATAACTGTTAAGAGAATACTTATAATAATTAGAATTATAGCACCACCAATAGGTAATTTGGATATACCAGAAATATCCGTTAGACTTTGGATAATCATGTTAATAGGAATATTTAGAATAATAGTTACAAGGATTCCTAATGCTCCTGCGGTAGCTCCAACAATTAAAGTTTCAGCATTAAAGACGCGAGATATATCTTTTTTAGAAGCACCAATACTTCGAAGGATGCCGATTTCTTTGGTTCTTTCTAAAACAGAGATATAAGTTATAATACCTATCATAATTGATGATACAATAAGAGATATACTAACAAAAGCCATTAAAACATAACTAATGATATTAATAATATTTGATGCACCACTCATCATGACGGCAATAAAATCAGTATAAGTTATTTGGTTTTCTTCTTTATTTTCATTGTTATATGTATCAATTAAAGTGTTTAGAGATTCTTTAGAATCAAAGTCTTTAGCATAAATATTAATAGTGCTTGGATGTTCTAAATCAACAATGCCTAATTTTTCTAAGTTTGATTCATATGTTGCTTCAGCATTTTCTTGATAATTTTTGATTAATTCGGCTAGTTCCATTTCAGAAAGACTTTGAAGATACATTTTTTCTTCTAAACTTAAATTGTTAATGTTGAATTTTTCATTAGAAAATTCTTTGTTAGTAAAAATATTGATGTTAGGTTTAGCTAATTGTTCTTTAGCTATTTCAGTATTATTTATTTTTTCAACAACATATTTAGTTAAATCAGAAGTGTACATAATACCACCATAGTTGTTGTTATTTGATAAAGTATCTTCTTTAGGTCTTATGATACCAACAATTTTTAGTTCTAAAGCATTTTTTAAGAGTTTATTAAGATAAGTTTCATCTTCTTTTTTATCTATCCAAAGATTACCATTTTTTTCATAATAATCAGTATTTAATAAGACTTTAAATTTAAGATTTAGTAATTCATCATAGGTGTAAGATAATTCTTGTAATTCTTCGATTTTTTCACCTTTTAATATAGCATTATATTTATCTATTAAATCATCACTATCTAATAAACCAATAGAGTAAAGGGTATAATCACTTATTTCATTATTTTTATTGACAGCAATAACTATTTCGTCATAGTTGTTAGGTAGAGTACCTGATAATATATCATATTGTTCTTCTAGTAACTCGCGATTATCTAGCATTTCACTAAAAGCATAATAAGAACTCATACCCCCACTAAATAAATCACTCATATCGTTCATGGTTGTCATACCTAATTTATCAACAATTTCATCAGGATTTACTTGATTATAAGAATTATCAGCATTTTCTTTATAGATATTTAAATCTAAGTTATATGAATATTGAATATTATTCATGTATTTGTTAAATTCTGATTTATTTTGGTCGATATATTTTTTAAATTCATAAAGATTGTTGGTTTTAGCACCATTACTCATTAAAGATAACATATTGTTAGTAACATTTAGAGAGTGGATTTTGTTATCATTATGAGTTTTATTTTCATAGATATTTGATGAGGCTGTTTCGAGTAGTTTACCAGTATCCATGGTTTTTTCTTGTAAGGTTATGGGGTAGCTTGATAAAGTATCTTCTTCAACATTATCAATGTATTTTTGCATCCCACTTGATAAAGATAAGATAAGTGCTATCCCAATGATACCAATAGAACCGGCAAAAGCAGTTAAGATAGTGCGTCCTTTTTTAGTTAATAAATTATTTAAACTAAGGGATAGAGCCGTCATAAAAGACATGTTAGTTTTGCCTGTTTTATTTTCATTGTTTGAATCTGTTTCATGATAGGGATTAGAATCATCAATAACATTACCATCTAATAATTTTATAATTCTGGTGGAATAAGTATTAGCTAAATCAGGATTATGAGTAACCATAATAACTAGTTTTTCTTTAGCTATTTCTTTTAATAATTCCATGATTTGGACACTTGTTTTGGTGTCTAGGGCTCCAGTTGGTTCATCGGCAAGTAGAATATCCGGATTTCCTACCAAAGCTCTTGCAATGGCAACTCTTTGCATTTGTCCACCACTCATTTGGTTTGGTTTTTTGTGCATTTGGTCGCCTAAGCCAACATCTTCTAAAGCTTTAATAGCTCTTTTTCTTCGTTCAGTTTTATTAATACCGGCTAAAGTTAAGGCAAGTTCAACATTGGCTAAAACTGTTTGATGGGGAATAAGATTGTAGTTTTGAAAAACAAAACCAATACTATGATTACGATAAGTATCCCAATCTTTATCTTTAAAGTTTTTAGTTGATTTACCATTGATAATTAAATCACCACTGGTGTAATTATCTAACCCACCAATGATATTTAACATCGTAGTTTTACCACAGCCTGAGGGACCTAAAATACTAACAAATTCGGTTTTTCGGAATTTTAGGTTAATGCCTTTTAAAGCAGAAACAGTATTTGTTCCACTTTGATATTTTTTGGTTATATTTTTAAGTTCTAACATATTTTTCCTTTCTTTCTTTTTCTTATTAGGGTATATTAGAATTATATGATTAAATTCATATTTAGTCAATAGGGGATTTTTGTGTAAAATAGGTGTATTTATTTTGCTTTTTTTAATATATTGTAGTAAAATAGATTTTGGAGGTAGCTAATGGAAGAATCTGTATATAAAGAACTATATTCTTTTGTTAAGGAATGTTTGTATGATCCAACATATGGACTTAGAATTCAATATAATCATGATGTGTATGGTAGAAATGAAGTTATGAATAAAAATATGGAAGTTTTAAATTTTATTAGTAGTTCTTTAGATAATGAGAAAAAAGTTATAGATGAGATAATTGGTAAAGGTGTAGCAGAAGTTAAGAGTAATCAATATACTTTAACATTAGAGAATGCTAAAAAGTTTTTAAATTTATCAACAATAATACCTTTGGCAAGAGCAGCTTATGAAAGAGTGTTATTAACAAAAGAAGAGAGTGAACAATTTACAAGATAGATTGTTCTTTTTAATATTTGGTTACAATTCACAGTTAAAAGATAGAAAAAAATAAAATCTGTCTTTTTTAATGTTGATAAGTATAGAAATTAAGGGTAGTTATCCACAACTTAAAGTTATAGACTTGAAAAAAATAAAAAATATGAGATACTAAAGAAAATAAAAGG
>CANRIB010000047.1 GCA_947630575.1 uncultured Bacilli bacterium | reverse complement strand
TACTAACAACGGAAGATTATATGTACTCTTTCGTTATTGGAAAAGAGTTGTAGATAACTACGACACTCGCTCCAAATTTGATTGATACTAGGAACACACTTCCGATTGTAATAATGCTAACTAGAAATAGTTAGTTTTTTGTAAATGCAATTGAGGAGAAGCTTTATAAAGAGAATTGATAATAAAAAATGTCAAGAACTACTTGAAAATTATGATTATGAGCTTTATTAAAAACTTATGTATCATAAAATAAAAAAAGATTATCGCCAATTTCATTTACTACGCAAATAAAACGGGTCACATCTTTTTAATTTATACTTGACAATCAGATTAATAGAATGCAAATTAGCATTTAATTTGAATTAGCTAAAGAATCTTTTTTATAATAAAATTTTACATCAGTAATATTATCAAATATTTTAGGAATATAAGCCTTTAAAATTGGGCCTAACATTTCAACAAAAGCCTTTTCTTCAAAAGTTAAATCAATTATTAAAGGAAGTCCTGCCTCTCTTATATGCTCAATTATAGCAACCACATTAATAACTAACACAGCTTTAAATAATCCTACATTATCTAGCGATAATTTTTCACAAGGTAAGCCTTCTTCTATTACAAAGTTTCTATCATAAATAGACATATATCCAAAATAATTTATTAATAATTGGATTATCTCATCATGGCAAGTTAAATTATCATTATCTAAGAAAGCTGATAATTTTACTCCAAATACTGTTGCTTTATCTTTTGCTCTATATAATTCTTTTATGGCAGTTTTCTCTGTTTCTTCAAAAAAGTCTTTGTAATCTTGATTATTATTTTTAACTAATTCCCAATCTTCAAAAATTTCATTATACATCTCTCTTAATTTACCAATAAGTTCATTATCAATATTTTGCTTACTATTTTTTTCAATATTAAATTCTAAATATTTTTCGTCTTTATCTGATAATTTCCAATTTATTAATTCTACTTTATAGGGAGAATTATCATCAATTGTGTTACTAATATCTTTATATGAATCAAAAATTGATTCACCAAAATATTCTTTGTCATTATTGATTAATTTGTATTTTAAACTAACTTTTATATGACCTGCAGGAACAAAGCTTGATTCTCTTTTTATACTTGATACAAAATCATTAACGTTTAATAATACTAATTCAGTATTTTCATCAATTTTTAAAGTATTTTCTTTTTCAATAAATAATTTCATAATTCACTACCTTTCGTTTATTATTTTAACATATCTTTGGCACTTTTTGAATATAATTTCCAATTTTTCGTTACAAAATATAAAATATGTAATATAAGTTTGTTAATTATTACTACTTATTAAGTATGAGTAAAAGTTGTAGATATCTTTCACTATTTTTCAAACTTTTCAAAATAAAGTATGTATGGTATAATTAAAATAGTTAGGAGTGTTAATTATGGATTTTGAAAAACTTGTATATGCAGTATTAAATAAGGAACCACTTTTTTATGTTTCAAATAATATTGATGAAATAATGAAAGAAAAAGAAATAATTAAAAGTAAATTAGATGAATTATATGTTGAAGGAAGTATAGATGAAAGTTTTTTTCGAGATGCAATAAAAGTAATAGATGATACATACAATTTACAAAATTCAAAAACTTAACGATGATATAGAAGCTTCTCATTTAAGATTTGGTATGGCTTATATTAAAAAGTTAACTGGAAGTTATCCATCTATTTATAATGGTATTTCGGGAACATTAAGTGAAAACTCTGAAGATGCAAAACTTAAAATTAGTTATAAAAATATTGAGGATATAAATGCTGAAAGAGAAAAAACTATAAACATATTGTATGAACAATATACTGGTGGAAAAATAAATGATGAAGAACTAAGCGAAATAGAAAAAAAAATTAATCTTGTTTATGATAACTTAATAAAAAGTTTGCCAAGTAAGCAATCTAAAAAATTGTAACTCTTATTTTGGGTCTATATTTTATCTTTAAATTAGAGATGATTTTTTATTAAAATTAAAAATCCTTATAGAACATTTGGAGATACTGGAAAAAATTTCTAGGGATTAATAATTTTGTTATTAACGAAATAGACTTATCTTAATTTTCTCCTTTTTTGCCTTTATATAAGAAAGATATTATTTTTAAAAAGATATTTCAAAAAGGAACTGCTTTTTAATTATTAAGAGCAGTTTTTTTATTTATGCTGTTATATTAAAAAAAGATTAATTCAAAATATTTTTATAGTTAATTTATTTATATACATTTATTAATTTGATATTTCTAAAAAATATAAAAAAAGAAGCTTTTGATTTCTTCTTATTTATTATTGGTAATATAGTAAAGATACTTCATTATTTAAAGTGGTTCCTGTGATATTATAACAAGCCATTGAGCCACTTTTTTTATCATAGACAAATTGTTCAGATGCTGGTTCACTTGTTCCGGCGGCTACGAAGACATTTATTCTTACTTGAGAACCATCGGGAATTGGAGAATCATGTAATAAATCGACTGTTCTTTCCGCAAATTGTAAAACATCTCTATATCCTGGGGTAAACCAAGTTTTCCAAGAAGCTTCATAACTTACATCACCTTTGTCATCAATTTGTTTTTCACGATATTCAATTACGATTTGAGCAACAAAGGCTCCTCCATTTAAAAGTTTAAAGTAACGGACAGAATTCATATTATTCACTCTCCTTTGCTAGAGATACAGCATATTGATATAGGTTCTCAAATTCATCATCGAATACGGGAGATAATAAAACGTTAGGTATTTTTAGTGTTGTTGAGGCTCCATTTAAACCTACAACTGTTTCATTATCTTCTAAAACCCATGGGCCTCCTGAGCAACCAGTAAGCATTCTATTTCCTGGTAATCGCCATAAATTGTTTCCTGATTTACTTACAGAACCATTTATGAAAACCATTTGAGCACCTTCAAAAAAATTGCCGGGATAACCAAACGCATTTACAGTTTTGTTGGTTAAGTCCATATTTACAGCGTACTTAAGGGGTTTTGAAACATTAGAGTTTGAAGAAAGAATAGCAAATGCATAGTCCCATCTACGACTTTTTTGTTTTACCCAATTCTCTTTTAAAACAATTTTTTTAAAAGCAATATCTTCGGATGATAATTCTCCCGTATAGCATCGAGAAAAAAGAAAGTTTTCAGCGATGTCCCCTGTTTTGCTATCTTGAACACAGTGAGCTGCTGTTAAAAGAATATTACTTTGTCCTACAATACTTGCACTTCCAACAAAGTCTTTATTATCTAAGGTAAAAAATAATTTTCCACCGGCTTCAAAAGGTCTTTTAGCTAAGTCGGCTTCTTTTGGTTCGGTTGTTGCAGCATTCTCTCCTTCGACAAGACCAACTTCTGGTTCAAAGAATGTATCAATAGCAATAGCATTCTTTTTTCTCTCTGGTGTCCAATAATTTAAAATTTGTTCTGGTGATAAATCTAGATTGTCTAATTCAAAGGTGTTTACATTTGATAAATTGTTATTCATTTAATTTCCTCCTACTTTATTTAACTAAATTATATCGTGATATTTTTTAAAAAACAATTTATTTAAAGAAACATTGTCACTTTATTGTCAAAATATGGAATATAAAGTTATTCAATTGTATTTTTATGATTTTAGTTTTAATTGCTAACATTTATATCACTCCTTTATATAACAAAAAACTAACATTTCTGTTAGCATTTATTACTTATCGGAAGTGTGTTCCGAGTTTCCTATCAATTTGGAGCGATAGTTGAGTGATTACACAACTTTTTCTCACTATAAGTGTGATATATAAACCATCCATTGATTAAATTATACCATGTTTTTCTGAATTGATCAATACTTTATATAGTTTCTTCTTTTTTATTTTTCCATACATCTGCAAAGCCTTCTAAAATAGCTTCTTTATATAAATCCTCATTTGTAAAATCATATTCGCACATAGCAAAATCTAATTCATAGTTTTTCTCATCTATAGAATAACTAATAATACTTAATACTTTGTTAAGTTTAAAGTTGTACATAAAAACATTACTGATAAAATTAATAAATTCTAGATTATAATTTTCTTTTGTGATAGATATAAATAGTAAATTATGGTCATTACTAATTATATAACTATTCCAATACATTTGTTTTGAAAAACCTTTTTGAATAATCATATCTAATCTATCAATAAGACAATAAATTTCTTTGCAATAAAGACCACTTAAAAATTTTATAAATATTTTATATTGTTCTTTATTAGTTATACAATGCTTTTCAAATAAAGTTAAATAGTTATTAAATATAGCTAACTTATCAATGTTCTCTTTAGAATAGTCCAGTTCATATTTTCCAATATAAAAATTTAACATTGCATCTTCAGTTATATTTTTACCAATTATAATTTTTCTTTCATCATTACACATTAAAAAGCTATTATTTGAATATGCTATTCTTTCATTCAGATATCTTATCATTTCCATTGGAGATATTAAACAGTTACACATGTTTTCAAAATCTTTAATATTAAAGATATTGATTTTTAGATTTGCAGATTGGCTTTCATAACATCTTTGATATTCTATAATTTCTTTACCTATATCAAATATAATAATTGGAATAATAGAGCATTTATCAATATTATCTAATATATCTGAATTATCTTCTTCTTTAAAATTTATTTTTTTAATTATTTCCTGTGCTGAAACTTTAATTTGATTTTTAGCTACCTTATAGACTTTATTATTCATCCATTTTTCTATACTATTAGAAGCAGGTGTTGTTTTTTCTTTAATTTGAATAATTAATATGTAGTTATCTACTCGCATCAAAACATCTGCAAGTTCTTTTTCTTGTTTTTCATCAGTAATATATATTAAATTGCTTTTTACTAATTCTTTAAAAAAATATAGATTTCCTAATTTTTTACATATTTCTTCAGACTTTGTCATTTAATTCTCCTTTTCCTCATTAAAAATAATTTGTTCTATTATAATAGACATATCATTAATGTAGTTATCAATATCTTTAATATAACTTTTTTCTGAAATATTGAAAAATTTATTAATTAATCCCAAATACATATCTTTTTTATTAAATTCTTGAATGCTTATTTCTTTATAAATATCATAATGAAACATTTTATTTCTAAATTCTCTGTTATTTAAGTAATCATACTTTTTAAGCACATTTAGTATTGAATTTAATTTATTTGTTTCAGCAATTTTGTTCAAATTGTTAAAAGTTCTGCTAAATACAATATATGCAATTCTGTATTTTAGACTATTTGAAATATTAAATTCTCTTATTAAATATTTATAATAATTTAATGAGCAGAGTGCATTGAGAAGTAAAATAGAACAATTAACTTCTAAATCACATTGAAATAAATCATTTTGTTGATAGTAAACATTATAATCTTTATTAAATATTTTTTCTTTTATATTTAAATTAACTTTTTTTTCTTTTCCATCAATTTGATTTAAAATTTTTATTATTAGTAATCCTACTTCTTTTGCAACTTCGAAAGTTTTAGAGGAATCATATTCACCACTAGTTGTAATTATTTTTTTATTATCTATTTCATCTAGAAAAGTATTATCAATAATTTTCCCTTTATATAAAGTTACACCTATATTATTAATTATTCTAGGAAATAGAGTCTTTGCAATTGGATTGCATAAATCTGAAAAATAATTATACTTTTCTTCATTTAGCTTTTGCATATTTTCTAACATCTCTTTGTAAGAATTATCGTATGGTTTTATTCTAGCTCGGGATGATTTTAAACTGCTTTTAAATTTATAATCAATGCTTAAATTTAAATTGTTTTCTAAATAATTTAAGGCTTCAATAACTATAAGTATTAAATAACAATTTATTCCTAACAAAAGTTTTGAAGAATCTTTATTTTCTTTTAATGCTTTTATTATACCTAACATTTCTTCTAGCTCTCTCTTGACTAGTATTGTATTTTCTTCCTTTATTTCATTCACATTTATCATCTCCTAGCAAAAAAAGTATCATTCTATTGAATGATACGAAATCTATTTTAATTATATCATATCTTTAAAACCTAGTCTTCATTATCAATGATTTTTTCTAACTCTATTCCTATTTTAGCAACTACACCAACTACTAAAGCATTTCCCATCATAAAATATCTTCTTTTATCGGTCATTCCCGTATCAGTCCAATTATCTGGGAATCCGTTTATTCTTTCACATTCAAGTGGAGTTAATAATCTTAATTTTCCGGTTTCATAATCCTCTATAACATGCGACATTCTACTTAATCCACTTTCTGATGTTAGCATAGTTCTTGCTGGAGAATCTAAATTATCTGGAAATGCCATAGC
>CANRIB010000046.1 GCA_947630575.1 uncultured Bacilli bacterium | reverse complement strand
GAAAAATCTTAAAAGGTTATTAGGTTTAATGGCTATATCTGGATTTGCTTTCGGATTTGCTGGTAATGTTAAGGCTGCAATCTATGAAGGTAGAGGAACAGGTACAGGTAATGAAAAATTACAAAATTTTATCGATTGTATAAATAGCAACGATAATACATCTACTTGTACTTTAACTAAAAGCCAAACAGTAAGCAGCGCTTTAAATGTTAAAAAGAACGTTGCTATTAATCTAGAAAAAGGTGTTACATTAACTATTAATTCTGCAATTAATGTAGATAATGGGGCACATTTAACAATCAATGGTAATGGTGGAAAAATTTATAACACTAATACTACTGATGCCAGAGTAGTAAAAGCTCAACCTGGAGCAAACTTAGTTGTTAGAACTGCAACTTTAGAAAGTGCTGCAACAGGTTCAACTGCAAGTCATGACTACAAAGGTGTTATATCTGTATATGGTGGAAACAATCAAAGTGATCCTGCAACATATGTTAAAATTAACAGTGATGTTACAGTTAAAGGACCATCTGGTTTAATTGTTTATCCAAATGGTTGGACTAGTTCAGGTACAACTGCTTACAATGTTACAGTTGATTTAGATGGTACATTTAATACTGATTTATACACAATACAAGTAAATGGAACAGTTAAAAATACTAGTTTAACAAATGCACCAATAATTAATATTAATGGTGGTACATATACTTCTGAAGGTACAGTTGCTTTATATGCCGCTGGTGCATCTACATGGAGTATTAAAAAAGGTACATTTACAGGTAAAGGTGCCGTAGAAATTAAATCTGGTAAAGTTACTATCGATGATGGAAAATTTGTATCTACAACCGCAAAAAATGCTTGTGATACAGACGCAACTCTTGCTAAATTTACAGTAGGCAATAGTCTTAATGCTTATGGAAGTGGTGCTGTAATTACAGAATATAATGATTCAGGATATATAGGAAAAGCTGATTTAACTATCAATGGTGGAACATTTACAGGTAATTGTAATGGTATTTACTTTTATGATATTGATGGAACTACTGAAAAAATAACAGTTAATAAAGGAGACTTTGCAGTTCCTGAAGATATGGCCGTTATGAATAGACAAGGAGCTAGCGCACCAAGTACTTTCATTAATGGTGGAACATTTAAAGGAGATACTTCTAACTTTACAAGTGCTACTAATAGAGCTTTAGCCGCAAACCTAAGTACACAAACTATAAATGGAGTAACTCGTGTAGGTGAAGGTTATAATGCTACTATCGAAATAGAAGAAGGAAAAGGAACTATTACTTCATTAGTTGATAGCCCTGTAGAATTACTTGCTGGATATACTCATAAAATCAGTGATTATGTAAAAGCTAAAGCAGAAGCTGGTTATCATGTAGAATATACAGTAGTTGGTGATGATGATACTGTTTATACAGTAACTAATGGTGAATTCAAAATGCCTGAACAAGATGTAACTATTACAGTTAAATTTGTTGAAGGTGAAGAACCAACTCCAGTAAAACCAGGAACTACTGAAGATAATAAACCAAGTAAAAACCCACAAACTTATGATGGAATCTTAAGTTATATTACTCTAGCAATCTCAAGTCTTGGTGCTTTAGGATTTGCTACTAAGAAAGTATTATTTTAGATAATAATAGATTAAACCAATAACCAAATTAGTCAGGATATTTCCTGACTTTTTCCTTGTCTTTAATAATTTAAAATAATAAAAATGTTAATAACTAAAAACTATAATAAAATAATTGTTAGTAACCTAAAAATAATATTAATTTATAAGAAAAAACATATAATTTAAAAGGTGATTATATGTTTATTGCCCATCGTGGAGTAGTAAATAAAGTTCAAAAAGAAAATACGATTCCTGCTTTTTTAAATGCCATTAATAATGACAAATACTGTGGCTTTGAATTAGATGTTTATACGACTAAAGATAAAGAATTTGTTGTCCATCACAATCCTGTTATTAAAGGTAAATTTATTTGGAAATATACTTATAAAGAATTAAAAGAGAAGGGAGTAATAAAACTAGAAGAAGTCTTAAAATTAAAGACTGATAAAATAATTTTAATCGAAATAAAAGATATTAATATTGATATCCATAAATTTAGCAAATTATTAAATAAATATCCAGATAAAAATATATATGTTATGAGTTTTTTTAACTCTGTAATATCTAAATTTCATAATCCCTCATTTAAAGTAGGAGTGCTTAATTACATTTTAAATAGCACAGATAATTATAATTATAATTTTATAGGTTTAATTTATGATGTTGCAACTCCCTTAATGTTATCTTACTTCAAAGATAAAAAAATAGAAATATTTCTTTATGCTTTAAGTAAAAAAGATAAGTTTATTTATTCAGACGTATATTATATAGTCGATGATAAACTTATTAATTAGTTTTCTTAATTAAATATTTAAATAATATTGCAATAGAAATAGCCAAAAATAAAGATAAATAAGGCAAAATATAATATAATCTTAATTCATTTACATAATCAAATACAAATACTTTATTTGTGAAAAAAACTGTTATAATAAGTATTAAAACTGTTATTAATTTATTATTTTTAGGTGGAATAGTTTCTTTAATTGAATAAATAGACATAACCATTGTAATAAATAAATCAAATATCCAAATATTAGAGAATATATTTTCTACTTTTTCAATAAATTTAAAAGCTTGTAATTGTTTTAATACCATATATTCTGGGAATCTAAATATTTTAGTTAAATCTTCTCCAAAAACTCCATTAATTGCAATACAAGTCATAATAATCATAATACACGCTATAAGATATATTTTCATATTATTTTTAGCATCATCATGAAAATGTAATGTCAGTATATTAGGAAATGTACTTATTCCAGCAAAATATATAGCAGTTTTAATAAAACTAGCCGGGGTATTAGTTAATATAGGTAAAAAGTTATTTACCTCAAAAAAGCTTCCTAACCCTAAAAAAGCAATAATACTAAAAATAATACTAATAGGAAGTAAAATACTAGCTACTCTACTAATTATTTTAAGTGATTTAAAAGCTAAATAAAAACCTATTATTAAAAAGGGAATAATAACATATATTACAGGACTATTAATAAGTAAAAAACTAATTACAAATACTGAATATAAAATTAAAGAATATAAAAGTATTAAATAACTTGCTATAAACATTAAAATATTAGCACTCTTACCAATTATTTTATGTTTACTATATAAATATTTTAAAGACTTTTCTTTTTTATTATTAATAATATCATTATAAAAATAAGTAATAATTAATCCCAAAAGTACCCCTAAAATAGCCCCAAAATAAGCATCTTTACCACTTTGATGTAATATTAAAGAAATCCCATAACCCAAAAAGAAACTTCTCGTTAAAAAATAAACAATACTAGCATTAGTTTTCATTGTATCACCTGAAATATTAACCCTTTCTTATTTATTTTCAAGTCTAAATCATAAACAAAATCTTGCTTAGTCCATAATAAATATTTTTCTTGCCGATATTTATTATAATATATTTTCCCAATACTTAAAGCATTTGACTCTACCATTTTAAGGGTATTAATAGTTTTATTCATTTCCTCTTGAATAATTTTAGTAAAATCCTTTTCTAAAATTCTATAAGTTTCAGTATCTCTAAAATTATACCCACAAGCATCAGAGTTTATTCTGCCATTTAAAGTACCTTCAATCTTAATTTTATTATCCAAAGCTTTAATGTTTATTTTAGAAGCATATATACTAAGAACTGTTTCTTTCTTATTATCACAAGTTTTAGTAAACAAAACTGTATTATGTTTAAAATTATTTATTAAATTAACAATCGATGATTCTTGATCATCAAAAATATGTACTAAATGAAAATCTTTAAAAACTGCTAATCCCTCTAAAACTATTTCTTTATCTTTAGTTGTAAAAACAGGTGCTAAACCATCTTCTCCCTTCGTTAAAACTTTATCCAAAAACTTTGTAAAAGGAATATAATATCCTGCACTAGAAGAATTATCACTATGTTCTAGTAAATCTACCATAAATGTACTAGCAACCGGTTTTTCTTTACTATTAGTTTTAATTACATCTTCAGCTTTCTTATCTTTAGCAATCGCTAAATAAACTTCATTTCTAAATTTTGAACTTCTAATAATATATTCTGCGACATCTTCTAAATGTTTTTTAGCCACTTCATCACTAATAATAACTATTTCTACATGATCATAATAGGGAACTTTATCCATATTATTACCATTATTCATAAATGCTTCTGTTACTGTCTTTCCTTTCGCATTTACTGTATAAGTAGATGTAGCTCCTGATTGTTCTCCTGATTTTTTAGTACTAAGTATTTCAAAAGTAACATTATACATATCATCTTCATAATCTATTCCAATTCCCGAAATTAAAGCCAAATCATTAAGTTCATTATAATCATAACAACCACCTAAAATAAATGGTAATATCAAAATAAATAATAACTTTTTCATTAATTTTCTCCTTGTTTTATTATGTTCTTCTCTGTAAGTAAACTACTTCTTTTAGTATCCTTTCTTGTTGGTTTTTTAAGTAATGATTTAAATAAATAATTTTTATCAAAAGGCATAATTGGATAAAAATATGGTTTACCAAAAGATTTAATATCATTGATTTTAATTAAGAAAAATAAAAAACCAAATACTAATCCCAAAATTCCATAAAAAGAAGCTAAAATAATAAAAACAAACCGCATAAACCTAAGAGCACTAGATACTTCTGCTTCTGTAAATATTAAACTAGCCATAAAAGTAAGAGCAATAACAATAATCATTATAGGGGAAACTATTCCAGCCGAAACCGCCGCATCTCCTAAAACTAAAGCACCCAGTATGGATATAGCACTTCCATAAGAATTAGGAAATCTAAGATCACTTTCTCTTAACATTTCACAGACAAAAAGCATAATAACTGCCTCCACTATGGCCGGGAAGGGGACTCCATCTCTTTGAATAGCAAAACTAACCAGCAAAGGCGTAGGAATAGTTTCTTGATTGTAATTAACTAAAGCAATATATATTGCCGGTACAGTCATCGATAAGAAAAAACAAGCAAGTCTAACTATTTTAAGAAAATTAATATTATTACTTTTATTATAATAATCAACTCCAGGATTAATAAAATCAGCAAAAAAAGCGGGAATAACAATTACAAAAGGGGAAGTATCTACAAGTAAAGCTATTTTTCCCTCCAATAATGCTCTAGCAACATTATCTGGTCTTTCTGTTAAAATATAAGTCGGGAAGTGAACTTTATCTTCTTTACATATTAATTGCCCTAAAGTAGAAGAATCAAGAATACCATCAATATCTATTTTTTCAATTTTTTCTTTAATATTTTCCACTATTTCATTTTCAGCAATATCATCTATATAAAGTAATCCCACTTTAGTATTAGTTTTTCTTCCCAAATAAAATTCATCTGTTTTAAGGGTATTACTTTTAATTCTTCTTTTAATTAACCCCAAATTAACTTGATAATTTTCATTAAAAGCATCTTTAGGCCCATTAATCGCTGGTTCTGAATCCGGCGTTGGAATACTTCTATTAATATCTCCCTTAACTTCTATTGCTAAAGCTGTCGTATTTCTTATAATAACGGCAAATCCATTATTAATATAGAATTCCATTTCATCATAATTATTAATTTTTTTAGTATTAGGTCCCGGTAAAATACTATCTGTATTAATAATTTTATTTTTAGTATTTCTACTAATATTAGTTAAATTTTTTAAAATATAATCATTTACTCTATCACTAGAACAAATAGTTTCTAAATAAACAACATAAACTGTATCTATTAAAGATAATTTTATTTGTTTAATAACTAAATCAGGTACATTTATAAACTCTTTTTGTAATCTTTTAATAAGTTTATTCTTCATGAATAATTCACCTAAAATTATTATTGGTAAAAAAAGGAATTATATACATTTTAACTAAATTGGTATAAAAAAAAGACCAATGCGCAAGATAATTATTGACTAAAGACTTAGTTTAGTGTTATACTTTAATAGTAAATGTTTTTTGGAGTAGTACTCAAGAGGCTGAAGAGGGGTCCCTGCTAAGGATCTAGGTCGGCGAATGCTGGCGCGGAGGTTCAAATCCTCTCTACTCCGCCATTTATGATAATTAACTCGAGTAATCGAGTTTTTTTATGGGGGTAGAAAAAATAAAAAGCTCATGTTGTTTATTAAATATAGGAAGGGTATTAATAAATTAAATGATATATATTCCTTATCTTCTTTAATTAATATCTTCTCCTAGAAATATATCTCTTGCCCCTCATTAGGCATCTATAT
>CANRIB010000045.1 GCA_947630575.1 uncultured Bacilli bacterium | reverse complement strand
ATAAGAATAAGAAAGAATACTCAAGTTAAGGGTATTCTTTTTAAAATTAAATTTTTAAAAACTGTCCATAGGTAAGCCTACATAGTCCAATAAATTACTTAAAATAAAAAACTTGTCTATTATGCTTATCCTTTTTATTAATAGACAAGATTATGGGTTACCTTTACCCAACATAATACATGAATAGAAAGTTTTTACTTTCTGTTCTTTTATTTGAAAAATGTTAATAACTACCCTATTTACTAACATTAATCTCTTTTTTTAAATACAAAAAGTTTACTTAAAATATAATTAGCAATTGTAACAATAACTTGACTAACTAACTTCCCTATTTTATCATTTAAATGTAATACAGAAACAATTATAAACATAATCGCCATATCCATAAGTAAACTAACAATTCTTGAGCCAACAAAACTAGCCGCTTCTTTTACTTTATTCTTATTTTTACTTTTAAAAACAAATATTCTATTAGTAAAATATGCAAAAGTAACAGCTAAAATCCAAGAAATAATATTAGCTATTTGTAACTCTATACTATTATTAGGATTTAAAAAAGTCATAGTACATAAAAAATAAGAAACTAAACTAACAACAGTAGTCAATACCCCTACTATCAAATAATTAATTATTTCTTCATATTTATGATATAAATCCCAAATCTTTTTCATGACTTTCACCTACTTTAATTATAACTAAAATAATAAAAAATTAAAAGATAATTATTTTCTTTTTTTCTAAAAAAGCTTATAATTAATTAGGTGTTTTAAATGAAAAAGCAGTATAGTGTTCTATATTATCTAACATTTATAATTATATATTTAGAATTATTTAGTAAAATAATAATATTTAAGAATTGTTATAATTTATTATATATTCTCTTATTTAGTATTCCTATTATATTTATTATTTATCTAATATGTAATATATTTAAAAATAAAGGTAATAAAATAATTACTTATATAATAACTTTTATCTTATGTTTTTATTATAGTTTTCAAACTATTTTTTATAGATTATTTAGTAATATATTTTCTTTTAATACTATTGGTTTAGCATCAGATATTACAGAATTTAAAAGTTTAATATTTAGAACTATTACTACAAATATTCTAATTATAATTGTTTTATTTATTCCCTTTTTTCTTTTAATAGGATTAACTAAAACTAAAGTATTAACTTTTAAAAGAACAAATATTGCCAAATTAGTTTTAAGTTTATTTTTCATAATAAGTTTTTATTTTATCTCTTTAATAAGCTTAAATATTTCTAAAGATTCTACTTATTCTGCTTATAATTTATATTATAATGTAAACAGTGAAATTAAACTTGTGGAAAAATTTGGTATAGCAACATATACTAGGTTAGATATTAAAAGATTATTATTTGGTTTTGAAGTTAAATTAACAAAAGAAGAATTACCTATTCAAAAAGAATCTAAAATAGAAGAAAAAATAACATATAATACTGAAGATATTAATTTTGAAGAATTAATAAATAGTGCAACTAATCAAACTATTAAAGATATGCTCATGTATTTTAGTACTAAAGAACCTACTAATAAAAATAAATATACAGGTATGTTTAAAGGCAAAAACTTAATATTTATTTTAGCTGAAGGATTTAATGAAATCGCGGTTGATAAAGACTTAACCCCTACTCTTTATAAATTAACTCATGAAGGTTTTAACTTTAATAATTTTTATTCGCCGGTATTTTTAAGTACTACTGGTGGTGAATTTCAAGCAACAACAGGACTTATTCCTACTCAAGAAATATTAACTAATTGGAAGAAAATTAAACCTAATATAAGTTATGCTTTAGGTAATAGTTTTAAAAAATTAGGTTATGAAGCTCAAAGTTATCATGATTGGACTTATACCTATTATGGTCGTCAAAAATCTATGCCTACTTTAGGTTTTGATAATTATATGGGGTGTGGTAATGGCATTGAAAAAATGATAGATTGTAGTTGGTTACCAAGCGATATTGATTTGTTTAATGCAACCTTCCCTCTTTATCAAGATAAAACTCCTTTTGTAACTTATTATGTTTCAGTATCAGGTCATGCTCCTTATGTATATAATTCTAGTGGAAACTCTATTGCTAAGAAAAATACCCCATTAGTTAAAGATCTCCCCTACTCTAATAATGTTAAAGCGTATCTCGCCACTCAAATTGAATTAGATCGTGCCCTAGAATCTTTAATCAATAATCTAGATGAAGCAGGTATACTAGATGATACAGTTATTTCATTTGTTGGTGATCATTACCCTTATACTTTAACTATTGACGAAATAAACGAATTAAGCGATTATGAAAGAGATGAAATTGTTGAAGTAAACCATAGTGATTTCATAATTTGGAATAATAAAATGAAAGAATCAATAACTATTGATAAAGTTGGTAGTCAAATTGATGTTTTACCTACTCTCTTAAATTTATTTGGTGTAAATTATGATTCAAGGCTAATCGTGGGAGAAGACATTTTAAGTGATAATCCCGGACTTGCCATATTCTCTAATCGCAGTTGGGTATCAGACTATGGCACCTATAAAAATGGTAAATTCACTTTAAAAGAAAACCAAGAATTACCAAATGAAGATTATATCAATAATATAAATACTATTGTAAATAATAGATTCACTTTAAGTAGTAATATTATTAAATATAATATTTATGATTATATCTTAAAATAATTGGCAAAAAGAGGGTAAATATTTAACTTAAATTATAATAAACTATAAATATGTACACAGGTATTACTTAGTACATATTTTCTTTTAATATCAATCTAATATTATATGTATTAACGATATTAAAAAGTAATATCTAAAAAGAAAGCACTTAACTTTCTTTTTTTGATGTATCAAAAAAAATCTCCAAAATAAAAAGTTATTTTGATACATCAAAAAAACTTTACAAATAATTATTTATATGTTAATATATAAATACAGGTGATTATATGTTAAAAAGAACTAAATATCTTAATCTTATTAAAGGCTTCTATCATGAACCCAGTTTAATTAAAATAATATATGGTTTAAGAAGAAGTGGCAAATCCATTATTTTAAAACAAATCATGGATGATATATCTAAAACCAAAGTTAAGAAAAGTGAGATAATATATATAAGTTTTGAAACTTTAGAATATAGCTTTATCAAAACAGCCGAAGATTTATATTATTATATTAAAAATCTTACTAACGATAATAAATTTTATTATATATTTTTAGACGAAATAGGTCAAATAAAAGATTTTGAAAAAGCTTTAAATTCTCTTAGAATTTTAAATAGATATAGTATATTTATTACTGGTTCTAACAGCAGACTTACTTTTAAAGAACTATCAACAGAATTATCCGGAAGATATGTAAGTTTTAGAGTTAATCCTCTAACATTTAAAGAAGCAACTTTATTAACTAACTGTCCTAAAGAAAATTATGAAAAGCTATTATTTAATATATTTGAATGGGGCACTTTACCTCAAAGATTTCTTTACACGGACGAACAAAACATCAATACTTATATTTCCGATGTTTATGATTCTATTATTTTAAAAGACATTGTAGAAGCCTTAAATATTAAAGATATACCATCATTTAGAAAGATTCTTCAATATGTTTTAGAAACTGAAGGCAAAGAATTTTCGGCCACTAATATAATTAATTATTTAAAAAATGAACATCAAGAAATATCTACTCAAACTTTATATACCTATTTAGATGCTTTATGTAATGCTTTTATTATCAATAAAGTATATCGTTATGATGTTGTTGGTAAAGCAACATTAAAAACCCTAAATAAATATTATACATCTGATTTAGGTATTAGAAGAATCAAAACAACTAACAAAGAAACTAATTATTCTTTATGTTTAGAAAATATAGTTTATAATGATTTAATAGCCAAAGGTTATACAGTATATATTGGTAAAACCAATAAAGGCAAAATAGATTTTGTTGCTATTAAAAACAAAAACATAAAATACATTCAAGTAGCATTATATTTATCAAATGAAGAAACCATAGAAAGAGAATTTAATGCTTTTAATAACATACCAGATAAAAATGATTGTTATGTCATTTCTTTAGATAAAGATAATAAATCAAAAAATGGCATAAAACATTTATATGCCATAGATTTTCTAATGAATGATAATTTTTAAGAAAGCTTATAACTTTCTTTTTTTTGATGTATCAAAAAAACTTTTATAAAAATAAATTATTTTTTATTTTCAAAATAAATTACTATATTAAATCTTTCAGCCACGTCTTTTAAAAATTCAATATTATAATTTTGCTTTCCAGCTTCATAATCCTCAATAGTTCTTTTTGACTTACCCATGACTTTAGCAAAATCTTTTTGAGTTAAACCAGTCCACTGTCTTATAAACCGCATAATATCCCCTTTATCATATTCGTTAATATTCACTTTCATAAGACTATCACCTATAGCATTAATAGTAACAGATTTTTTCTAAAAAAATATAAAAGTCACGCTTTAACCGTGACATATATTTTAAAATATGCTATAATCAAGCTATAATAGGAGTGATAAATATGCGAAAAGAAACAAGAAATTTGTTTATAGTAGAAGGAATAGTATTATTGGTAGTATTGTCTATTGGTATTGGTTATGCTTTTTTATCGACAAGTGGTAAACAAGAATTAGCCAATACTTTTACAGCAGGTTGTTTAAGTATAACTATAGAAGAAGAGGGAAGAGCAATTAATTTAGAAAATAGATATCCAGTAACAGATATAGAAGGATTAGAACAAGATGGATATACTTTTAAAATAAAGAATAATTGTAGTAATGATACAAATTATCAAATTAATTTAGAATCATTAAGTAATCCAACAGCAGATACAACATTAAAAGCCGATTATGTAAGAGTATCCCTTTCAAGTGATACAATGGATAATTTAATAACAACATTAAAAGAAAATGATGTAGCAACATATCATTCAGAAAATGCTTATGTATCTTATAATCTTTACAGTGGAATATTAAAAGGAAGTGCAAGTAAATCATTTACTTTAAAAGAATGGGTAGAATATAATACAACAAAGGAAGAAGGAGCAAGTAAAGAATATAAATCTCAAATAAATGTTGTAAGTGATACAAGAGTAAAAGTAACACCAAAACCAGAAGTAAAGTTTACTTATAGTGATAAAAAATATACAGGAGTATTAACAGAAGAAGCAACAAATGTTAAATATTGTATGACAACAGATAATAAATGTAATGCAGATAAAGATATAGAAGTAAGTAATAAAGAAATAACAATAGAGGCAGAAGAAAATGATAATAAACAAATGATATGTACTAAAATAGAAAATAAAACATATTGTAGTAATCCAGAATTAATAGAAAAACCAAAACCATGTCCAGAGGGAGCAAGCGCTTGTGAAACAATATTAGCCAATAGTGAAATAAAAGGACAAGTTACAACAGTAACAGGCCCAAGTTGTAGTGGAAATAAAGGTGGAATATGTTATGATAGTGGAAGTCAAAATAATAATATGGCGGAAAATGGAATATATAGTGTAGAGGATGATTTTGGAACAAGTTATGTGTTTAGAGGGACCTTAGATAATAACTGGGTTAAATTTGGACAAGAAGATGGAAAAGATATATGGTGGAGAATCATCCGAATAAATGGCAATGGAACAATAAGGCTAATATATGCAGGAACTAATACAGCAGGAGGAACAACAGCTCCAGCAACAACAGGAGAAGGTACTCAAATAACAACTACATATTCTGACGATACAACTGTTCAACAATATAATGCGGCTTACGACGATAATACATATGTAGGATTTATGAATAATGGTGGAGCTACAAGTGCATATAATACTGCCAACCAAAATTCAAAAGATAGTACAATAAAAGGAGAATTAGATACATGGTGGACAAATACAAATCTAGGCAGTCCAGGAATAGTAGAAAAAATAGATATAGACACAGGCTTTTGTAATGATAGAGAATTAGCCGATTCAGATCATGGAAATTATCAAGGAAAAGGAAAAGGAGGATATGCAAAACAACAAACTGCATATGCACCAGTCCATAGAGTATGGAATTCAAGTACGAGTTATGATACAACCCAAGAGCCAACATTAAAGTGTGCAAATCCAACAAGAGATTTGTTTACAGGGCAAAATTCAAAGGGAGCAACAACAAAAGATGGAAAAACAATATTAGGAAATAAGAAATTAACAAATCCAGTAGGATTAATAACAAGTGACGAAGTAATATATGCCGGAGGATTTGCAGGTCAAAACAATAATAAATACTGGCTATATACGAATAAAGCCTATTGGACAATGTCTCCGTCTGACTTTAGCGGCAGCTATGCTCACGTGTTCCGTGTGATTTCGAGTGGCTTCCTCGGCAACGACTACGTGTACAGCGCGAATGGTGTGCGCCCAGTAATAAATCTCACTGCTGATACAACATTTACAGGAACAGGAGCATCAAATAATCCATACAAAGTCTCATGACGAAGTATGGATTAGGAAACACTTTTCAAGGAGTGTAGCTTAGCTACGGACAGTTTTGAATAAACCCAGTGTTTATAAGGGATAAAAGAATAAAAAGTACGACTAGTAAGTGCT
>CANRIB010000044.1 GCA_947630575.1 uncultured Bacilli bacterium | reverse complement strand
CATGACCATAATAAAGTAAATTATAATGAAGAATATGTATATGTAAATGTAGAATGTTGTATTCATTTAGAAAGAGACTTAGAAAAAGTTAAATTAAATATACCTGAGGCAACATGGAGTAAAAAAGTAAAAGAATTATTTTCAAGTTATAATAAGAAAAGAAATGAGCATTTAAAAAATAAAATAGAAAGTTTTAGTTTTGAAGAAACAAATGAATTCATGATAAAATTTGATGAATACATACTTTTAGGAATAGAAGAGAATAAAAAACATGGAAAATCTCATTATTATAAAACAGAGAAAAGTTTACTTGAAAGATTAGTAGAATACCGAGATAATTATACCTATTGGATATATGATTTTACAATTCCATATACAAACAATGAAGCAGAAAGAGGATTAAGAGGAGTAAAGACAAAAATGAAAGTATCAGGACAATTTCAAAATATAGAAAATGCAAGATACTATGCCAACATAAGAAGTTATATAGAAACTTGCCATCGAAATGGCATTAATGAAGTAGAAGCATTAATACGATTATTAAATGGAAATCCTTATACAATAGAAGAAATACTAGAAAATAAGCTTCAAAAAAACAACGAGTAAAAATCGTTGCTTTTAGTATGATTATTTATTTTGACTGTGAATTGTAACAATATTTGAAAAAATTTATGCTTTTTTGTGGCAAAAAATGGATATTTATGGTATATTATCTCTGAGAGGAGTATTTATATGGTAGCTAAGAAAAATATTGTAACTTGTATAGTGTTAAGTATTATAACTTGTGGTATTTATGGAATATTTTGGTTTATATCACTTACAGATGATGTAAGAGTAGTAAGTGGTGATACGAGATTATCAGGAGGAAAAGCATTTTTATTTACAATTATAACTTGTGGAATCTACGGTTATTATTGGGCTTATATTATGGGTAAAGCAATGATGCAAGCTAAAAGTAGTAATGATCTTCCTGCTGAAGATAACTCACTAATTTATTTATTATTACAAATCTTTGGTTTAGGTATTGTTAATTATTGCTTAATTCAAAATGATTTGAACATGATTGCAGATAAAAATGCAAACGCTTAAAAGAATATTAATAGGGTTAGGCTTGTTAATACTCTCAATATTATATTTAAAAGTTGGTGAAGGATTTTGGTTATTTTGTCCTATTTATAAATTTACGGGTTTATATTGTCCAGGATGTGGAATAACGAGAATGTTAAGTAGTATATTGAATGGAAACTTTTATCAAGCTTTTAGATATAATCCTTTGGTATTTTTATTAATACCATTTATGATTTTTCATTTTACTGACTCAATTATAGCTTTTTATAAAAAAAGAAAAACGGTTTTAGAAAAGTATGAACCTTATGTTTGGTATGTTTTGATTGGAATTTTTATGGTTTATGGAGTTTTAAGAAATGTGCCATTGTTTAGTTTTTTAAAGCCCACGAGTATTTGATTTTTTTAGAGTTTAGTCAACTCTTTTTTTGTTGTAATTATAATTTATTTATGATAAGATAGATAAGCTTGAAAAGGAATGATTGGTAATGAATAATTATTTAAAAACAGATGTTGATAGATTAATAAATAGTTTAAATGATTTAAATCATAATAAAAATAATAGAAATGTTAAAGAATTAATGGAAAATGTTAATAATGCTTTTTATTATTTAACTAAATATGATTTAAAGGAATTAACCCAGGAAGAATTAGATATATTAAATAGGACTTGTCATAGTTTGAGACTCGCTAAAAGAGGGACATGGGCAGTTTTGAGGGCTAGTTTAAGTATGGATATTTTGGGTTTGTTGGTAACTTTATCTATTGCTAATGGAAAAGATTTTTTGATGATTGGGGCTTTTTTGTATTTTGGTTATCAACTTTATATAGATACGATTGGTAATAGTATATATTCTGTACCGGCAAGAGGATTAAAAGATTTAGCTTTAGCTGCAGGAGAAATAATGGATAAGATTGAAAGTGTTAAAGAATATAAACTAGAGATTCAGGAAAGAAAAGAAAAAGAACCTGAAGAGAATATTGAAAAAGAAATTAATAAAACTTTGGATAAAGAAAATGAATTTGGTTTTTTTGAGATATTTTTAGATAATATTAATACTTTAAGTGATGAAGATAAAGTTAGTAGTTTTAGATTTTTAATGGAAGAAGTTAACAATTATATAAAAGTTAATCCAACTTTGAAATATTTGTTTAGAGAAAAAGTAGCAGAATGTTATTATGCCACTTTAAATAGTTTAAATTGTAATACACTTATTAGTTTTATTGATCCTTTTTTTGTAGATTATTTAGAACAATATGGATATACTATGTTAGATAGTTTTGGAGAAACATTGGTGGTGATTAAGTTTAGAAATTATTTATATAGGAATAGAAATAAATTTACAAGTTTAGATAATTTAAGATATATTAGTGTATTTATAACGAGAAATAAAGAAAAAAGTTTAGTATTAAAAAGAGAGATGTTTTAAAATTTTAAGTAAAAAAGTGCTTGACTTTCATATACTATAATGGTATATTATTTGTGCATTTTAAATTGAGGTTCTATCTAGGTAGAACTTAATTTAATAGAAATTCTGATACACCAGGATGTGTGTTAATTAGGAGGGAGGAAAATAAATGCCAACAATTAATCAACTAGTTAAGAAAAACAGAAAGAGTAAAAATAAGAAAAGTAAATCTCCAGTGTTACAAGTAGGTTATAATGTTATGACTAGACGTCAAACTGATACGAAAGGACCTCAAAAACGTGGAGTATGTACAAGAGTTGGAACAAAAACACCAAAGAAGCCAAACTCAGCATTACGTAAATATGCCCGTGTTAGACTTTCTAATGGTAAAGAAGTAGATTGCTATATTCCAGGTGAAGGACACAATTTACAAGAGCATAGTGTTGTACTTGTTCGTGGTGGTCGTGTTAAAGACTTAATCGGTGTTCGTTATCACATTGTACGTGGTACACTTGATACTCAAGGAGTTAATAATCGTAAACAAGGTCGTAGTAAATATGGTACTAAAAAACCTAAAAACTAAAAGAAAGGAGATTAAATTATGCGTAAAAGAAGAGCAATAAAGAGAGATGTTTTACCTGATCCAATATATAATTCTAAGACTGTTACGAAGTTAGTTAATAGAATTATGAAAGATGGAAAAAAAGGTACAGCTGAGAAAATTCTTTATGAAGCATTTAACATAATAAAAGAAAAAACTGGTAAAGATCCAATGGAAGTTTATAAAGAAGCTTTAGAAAATGTTAAGCCAGCATTAGAAGTTAAATCGCGTAGAGTTGGTGGATCAAACTATCAAGTACCGATGGAAGTAACTGATGAAAGAGCTCAAACATTAGCACTTCGTTGGATTGTTAATTATGCAAATACAAGAAATGGAAAGGGAATGGCCATTAATTTAGCAAATGAATTAATTGATGCATCAAATGGTGTTGGTGGCGCAGTTAAGAAAAGAGAAGATACTCATAAAATGGCTGAAGCAAATAAAGCATTTGCTCATTATAAATGGTAGTAGACTATGGCAAGAGATGTTAGTTTAGAGAAAATTAGAAATATCGGTATCATGGCGCATATTGATGCTGGTAAAACAACATTTACAGAAAGAGTTTTATTTCATACAGGTATAACTCATAAGATTGGTGAAACTCATGATGGGGAATCACAAATGGACTGGATGGACCAAGAAAAAGAAAGAGGTATCACCATTACTAGTGCGGCAACAACTGCCCATTGGAAGGGATATCGTTATAATATTATTGATACTCCAGGTCACGTAGATTTTACAATTGAAGTTCAAAGAAGTTTAAGAGTACTTGATGGAGCAATTGCTTTACTTGATGCTCAAGCAGGAGTTGAACCTCAAACTGAAACTGTATGGAGACAAGCTAATGAATATAAAGTTCCAAGAATGATATTCGTTAATAAAATGGATAAAATGGGAGCAGATTTTGTTTATAGCTTGGATACTATTGATAAAAGATTAGGAGCTAAGGCTAAAGCTATTGCGTGGCCAATTGGTTCAGAATCTGAGTTTAATGGAATTGTCGATATCTTAAATAGAAAAGCTTATCATTATGATGGTGGTGAGCATGAAGATTATACAGAAATTGAAATTCCTGATGATTTAAAAGATTTAATTGAAGAAAAAAGAGCCGAATTAATTGAAACAGCAGTAGAGTTTGATGATGAATTAATGATGGCTTATCTTGATGGGCAAGAAATTAGTGTTGAAGATATTAAGAAAGCTATTCGTAAAGGTACTTTAGCAGCAGAATTTTTCCCAGTTATGTGTGGTTCTGCTCTATCAAATATGGGTGTTAAGTTTGCGCTTGATGCTGTAATTGATTATTTACCAAGTCCACTTGATGTGGAAGCAATCGACTGTGTTGATATGAATGGTAATGACGTTAAGAGACATCCAAGTGATTCAGAACCATTTACAGCTTTAGCATTTAAGATTATGACAGACCCTTATGTAGGAAGACTATCATTCTTCCGTGTATACTCTGGAGTTTTACATAGTGGTTCTTATGTTCTTAATTCAACTAAAGGTGAAAAAGAAAGAATTGGACGTATTTTACAAATGCATGCGAACCAAAGAAAAGAAATTACTGAGGTTTATGCAGGTGAAATTGCGGCGGCTGTAGGTCTTAAAAATACAACTACGGCAGATACTCTTTGTGATGAGAAAAATCCATGTATCATGAAAGGTATGGAATTCCCTGACCCAGTTATTGATATTGCAATTGAGCCAAAGAGTAAAAATGACCAGGATAAGATGGCTTTAGCTTTACAAAAGTTAGTTGAAGAAGATCCAACTTTAAGAGTTAAGACTGACCATGAAACTGGTCAAACTGTTTTATCTGGTATGGGTGAATTACACTTAGATATTATAATCGATCGTATGCGTAGAGAGTTTAACGTAGAGTGTAACAGTGGTAAACCACAAGTTGCTTATCGGGAAACTATTAAGACGGCGGCTGATTGTGAAGGTAAATATATTAAACAATCTGGTGGTCGTGGACAATATGGTCATGTTTGGGTTAAGTTTGAACCAAATCCTGAAAAAGGATATGAATTTGTGGATGCAATCGTTGGTGGAGTTGTTCCAAGAGAATATATTCCAGTAACCGATAAAGGCTTACAAGAAGCAATGCAAGGTGGTATCTTAGCAGGTTATCCAATGGTTGATATTAAAGCAACATTATTTGATGGATCATATCATGATGTTGACTCATCAGAAATGGCCTTTAAGATTGCCGCTTCTATGGCTTTAAAAGAAGCGAAAAATAAATGTAATCCAGTACTATTAGAACCTATTATGAGTGTGGAAGTAATAGTACCAGATGAATATATGGGTAATGTAATGGGCGACCTTACTAGTCGTCGTGGTAAACCAATGGGACAAGAATCTCGTGGTAATGCTTTATCCATTAAAGCAATGGTTCCTTTAGCAGAGATGTTTGGATATGCAACAAGTTTGCGTTCTAATACTCAAGGACGTGGTAATTTCACAATGACACTTGATCATTATGAAGAAGTTCCAAAGTCTATTAGTGAAGAAATCATTAAAAGAAATAGTGTTAATTAAAATTTGACACAATAAAGTTAAATAATACTTGAAAAAAGTTCAAGCATTAGATAAAATAATAATATATTGAAAGGAGAAAAAATTATGGCAAGAGAAAAATTTGACCGTTCTAAAGAGCACGTTAATATTGGTACTATTGGACACGTTGACCATGGTAAAACAACATTAACTGCGGCAATTACAAAATATTTTGGCAAATTTGTTGATTATGCTGATATCGACAAAGCACCAGAGGAAAGGGAAAGAGGTATTACAATTAATACTGCTCACGTTGAGTATGAAACTGAAAAACGTCATTATGCTCATGTTGATTGTCCAGGACATGCCGATTATGTTAAAAACATGATTACTGGTGCTGCCCAAATGGATGGAGCTATCTTAGTTGTATCTGCAGCTGATGGTCCTATGCCTCAAACAAGAGAACATATCTTACTATCTCGTCAAGTTGGTGTTCCTAAAATTGTTGTTTACATGAATAAATGTGATCAAGTTGATGACCCAGAATTACTTGACTTAGTAGAAATGGAAATTAGAGAATTACTTGGAGAATATGGTTTTGATTCTGAATGCCCTATTATTAGAGGTTCAGCATTAAAAGCTTTAGAGGGTGATGAAGAAGCTGCTCAATCTATTCGTGATTTAATCGCTGCAGTTGATTCATATATCGATGCTCCAGTAAGAGATACTGATAAACCATTCTTAATGAGTATTGAAGATGTATTTACTATTTCAGGACGTGGTACTGTTGTTACAGGACGTGTTGAAAGAGGTAAATTAAATCTTAATGATGAAGTTGAAATTGTTGGTTTAAAACCTACAAAGAAAACCGTTGTTACTGGTATTGAAATGTTCCGTAAATCACTTGATTATGCTCAAGCTGGGGATAATGCTGGTGTATTATTACGTGGTATTGCACGTGAAGAAGTTGAACGTGGACAAGTTCTTGCTAAACCAGGAAGTGTTACTCCACATCATAAATTTAAAGCTAGTGTTTATGTATTAAGTAAAGAAGAAGGCGGACGTCATACTCCATTCTTCTCAAATTACAGACCACAATTCTACTTTAGAACTACTGATGTTACAGGAGTTATTGAACTTCCAGCTGGTGTTGAAATGGTTATGCCTGGCGATAATGTTGACATGACTGTTGAATTAATTGCTCCAGTTGCACTTGAAAATGGTACTCAATTCTCAATTCGTGAAGGTGGACGTACTGTTGGTGCTGGTGTAGTATCAGAAATCGTTGAATAATTAAAATTAAGAACCTAGAAATGGGTTCTTTTTTTTGGTTATAGTTAAGTTAAGATATGATAAAATAAAAGGAGATTTACATTTAAAAAGTTATATGGTGAATTCTCAAAGTAAATGCAACAGGCAAAGCCAGTAATTATAAGTCTCAAAGAAAAAGCAACAAAAAAATTT
>CANRIB010000043.1 GCA_947630575.1 uncultured Bacilli bacterium | reverse complement strand
TGGTACATTTGTGTATGAAACAAAAGGTTTAGAACAAACTGTTAAGTATACTTTAGAATTCTATTATGACGCGAGTGATGATATTGATGCATTAGAGGAATCAAAAGATGAAGCAAATGATACAGCTGTAAGTGGAGTTATTGATGGAATTAAACTTGATGAATATAAGACTACAGAGGATCAGAAACCGGTTTTAAGAAATCCTAATGGTGTTAAATATGATAATGCTTCGAATACTTTAACATTTGATGTTACCAGAGATGGTTTAAATGAACTTTTATCTAGTTTTGCAAGTGTTAAAAAGACTGATGGTACTGTTTTAGATTCAATTTTAGAAGCATTCCAAAGTCAAATAACTGATGATAAAGAATTAGATTCAATTACTTTTAAAGTAAATAATGGAAGTGAAGTTACTGTTCAAGCTGAAGATGGTGCTGTAGAGATTGCCAAAGCTTTATTACTTGCAATGGCTAATGCTAACGGAAGTGAAGTGACAGACCCAACTCAACTTACTTATTTAGACGTTATTGGAACTAAAGCAACTGCTACATTTAGTTATAAGGTTCCTTATACTAAAGAAAAAGCTACATTAACTTATACAGTTGAATTTAAATATGATCCTAATACTGCAGAAATAAATGCAGAAAAGAAAGAAATGCAAGAAGCTATTGATACGTTATTTTTAAATGATGTTGCAAAGGGATTTAGTGAAGCTGTAAAAAATTATAAGAATGATCAAGATCAACAAATTTTAGATAGTATCACTTATAAGGACCAAACTTTAACATTTAAGATTAATAAAAATGGTCTTCATTCTGGTTTAGCTACTTTTGCTGATTTAGAAGCAACTGTTAATTTAGAAAATTTAAAACAAATGCTTGAAGAATTGCTTGGAGAAGAAGTACAAATGCAAACTAGTGGACCAGTTCATATTGCAGAATTATTTGATTTCTTTAAAGAACTTGGTATAACTGAAGCTAGTTATGAAGTAAATGGAAAATCTCATAAAGTTAATTTAGAAGATGCTGCTGAAAGCATCGCTGCTGCTTTACTTAAAGAGATGGCAGGTGGCAATAAATCTGCTAGTTCATTGGAGTTCTTAGATGTTGTTGGTAAAACAGGAAAAGGTAAGTTTACGTTTGCTATGGAAGGCTGTCCTGATAAGACTTACGAACTAGAATATACATTAGAATTTAAATATGAACCTAATATGACTCAAGAAAGAAAAGAAAGAGAAGAAGCTTCAGATAAACTTCTTGAAGATTATGCTAATACTGTATTAGAACAAATTACAGGTGGTGATTTATCAGAGATATTTGATGCAACTAAAACTAAGTATGACGAAGAGACTAAGACTGTTACATTTGCTGTAAAAGAAACTGGTTTAGAAGAAAGTATAGTTAACTTCCTAGATACAGATGCTGGTGCATCCATTGTAGATGTATTTGCTAAGTTTGCTGAGGGTGCTATTAAAGCTTCATATACTGTTGGTGGAAACGAAGTTCCAGTATTAGATTTATCTAATCCAGTTGAAATTGCTGGTGAATTACTTAAGAAAATGAGTGGAACAGAAAAAAATCCATCAGCATTAACATATAAAGATATAGTTGATGGAACTAAGGAAGCTAAAGGTAAATTTACTTATAGTGTAGAGGGTTCAGAAAAAACTGTAGAGATTGAATATACATTGAAGTTTGAATTTGAAAAATCATTATTAGAAGTCAATAATCAAAAGGCAGAAGTGGCTAAAGAATCTTTAAAAGAATTAAATACTGCATTACATGGAGATACTGATAATGTTGAAAATAGTACTTATAATGAAGACACTAAAACTTTAGCTATTGAATTAACAGAAGGTGCACAAACAAAAACTCTTAGTGAAACAATATTAAATGAACAAGGCGAGGAGTCTATAGTACCTGTTGTTGAAAGTTTAATGGATGGAGCTAAGAGTGTTAATTATAAAGTTTCACAAGTTAATTACTTTGACGAAAAAGCTGGTTTAGCAGCTGCAAGTTTAAAAGAAAGTAGTGAAACTATAACCTTAGATGGTAGTAAGACTGCAAAAGAAGTTGCTGAAGATATTATATTAAAAGCTGCTCAACAAGTAAGACTAGGAGCAAGCAAAGCAGATTTAAAATATTCTGACTTAAAGAATGTTAAAGTTGAAATGCAATTTACTTATGATGTTCCAGGAGAAAAAGAGGATGCTACAACTGATTATATAATAGAGTTCTTATATGCTACTGATACTGAAAAAGTAGAAAATGCAAAAGAGATTAAAGATACTTCAAATGATACTGTATTAGAAGGCATGAAAACTCAATTAAATACTGCTTTACAAAATAAACCAACAGTTTCAAAAGATAAAGATTCTGATGGAAGTAAACAAGAACAAATAGACAAGGCTTATGCAGCACTTAGTTCTATTGAATTTGATGCACAAACCAATAAAATTGAATTTAATGTAACAAAAGAGGGATTAACAACTGAATTATCAAGTTTCTTGGTAGTTGGGGTAGACCCTAATAGCGAAGAAAATGATTCTTCTGATATTCCAATTATAAATATGTTTAATCAATTTGCTAAAGGTTCAAATAAAATTGAATATGTTATTGGTAATGCTACAGTTGAAGATAAATTTAGTGGTACAGAGAATAAAGATAAGAAAGTAGTTCCTAGTAGTCAATATCTTTCTGGCGAGGGAGAGCCAGAACCTTTAAGTATAATGATTCTTGCTGCTGGTTTATTATCTGATATGAGTACTGGAAGTGTTAGTGAACAATCAAATATTGGTGGAATGATGAGTGCAAAATATAGTAGTGTTGTTGGTGAAACACATCAGGCAACTGCAAGATTCTATTATACTGACGAAGAAACTAGTGAAGAGTATTATGTTGAATATACTTTAATATTCAATAATCCTACTGTTGATTAATTAAAAAAGATGTATGGCGAATAACTCGTTTCATGTGAAACGAGTTTTCCCGTACTTATATTAATATGAAATTAATAATAAATTTGGAAGGGGGCAAGATGTATGAAAACAGAAAGTAAAAATAAAAATAAAATAATAATTATTTGTGTAATAATATTAGGAATAATAATTGGAGGAGTTCTTTTATACTTTAGTTTTAGTAAACCTAAATATGAAGTTACTTTAAGTGTTGATGGAATGACTTATGAAAGTAGTAAAGTAACTAAAGGAAGTAAATTAAATGATATAGAAGAACCTAAAAAAGAAGGTTATACATTTGTTGGTTGGTTTAATGGAGATCAAAAATTTGATTTGGAAGATTCTATTAACTCTAATTTACAACTTGAAGCAAAATGGGATATTAATACTTATGAGGTAACTTTTGATAATGATGGAGAAGTTACTGAAGAAAAAGTTTTATTTAATCATAAAATAGAGCAACCAGTTGATCCTAAAAAGAAAGGGTATGTATTTTTAGGATGGTATGATCATGATACTTTGTATGATTTTAATTCTTTGGTGAAAGAAAATATAACTTTAAAAGCAAAATGGGAAAAAGAAAATAATGCTAAAACAAGAGGTACTGTTACAGTGGAACATTATTTAATGGATAAATTTGGTAAGTATTCTAGTAGTCCTGATTTAGTTGAAAAGTTTACTGGAGATATTGGAAAAGTTATTAATCCTAATACTAAGACATATAAGGGATTTACAAGTCCTGTAAGAAAAGAAGTAAAGTATACGAGTGAAGGAGAAAAAGTAAAATATTATTATGAAAGAAATCAATATACTCTTTCCATTCGTAGTAATGAACATGTTACAAAAGTAACAGGAGAAGGTACCTATTATTATGGTGAAAAAGTTACTATCAATGCTCTTTTAGAAAAAGGATATTCATTTGATAGTTGGTCTAATGGAGTGAAAACTGACTTATATACATTTAATATGCCTGATGAAAATTTAAGTTTAACTGCTTATGCTAAGCCAAATAGTAATACTAAATATATTGTTCGAAAATACTTGATGGACTTAGAAGGAAAATATAGTAGTTATGAAGATGAAATTCGAGAAGGCGTTACTGATACAACAGTTACTATTAAAGATGAAAGTATCGAAGGATTTACTTTAGAAAAAGCAGATACTATAAAAATTACTGCAGATAAAGAAGAGATATTAAATGTTTATTATAAAAGAAATCAATATACAGTTACTGTTAATCATAATGATGGTATTTCTGATGTAAGTGAATCTGGTGCTTATTACTATGGACAAGAAATTACTTTAAATGCCAATGTAAAAAATGGTTATCAATTTGAAAATTGGAAAGTAAATGGAAAAGAATATAGTAAAGAAAATAATTTAAAACTCATTGTTAATGAAAATATGGTATTGACTGCTAATGCAAGTCCACGAAGTGATACTAAATATATTGTTCGAAAATACTTGATGGACTTAGAAGGAAAATATAGTAGTTATGAAGATGAAATTCGAGAAGGCGTTACTGATACAACAGTTACTATTCAAGATGAAAGTATCGAGGGATTCACTTTAGAAAAAGCAGATACTATAAAAGTTACTGCAGACAAAGAAGAAATATTAAATGTTTATTATAAAAGAAATCAATATACCATTACTATTCATTATGGTGAAGGTATTTCTGATGTAAATGGAGCTGGTACTTATTACTATGGAACAGAAGTTCTTTTAAGTGCTAATGTACAGGAAGGATATAAGTTTGATGGATGGATGTTAAATCATCAAATTTATAGTCTTGAAAATCCTTTAACCATTACAGTCAGTGAAAATTTAGATTTTACTGCTCAAGCAAAAGAAAGTGTATTTAATGTTAAATTCGTGAATGGAAAAGATGAAGTCACAATTGTAAAAGGTGAAAAATCATCTATTCAGGAAGAAGAAATACCTAAATTAGAAAGAGAAGGATATACTTTTGATGGATGGTATCTTGATCAAGAAAAATTTGATTTTAAAACTCCTATTATGAGTGATATTACTTTAGTAGCAAAATGGAAAGTGAATGATTATACGATTATCTTCTATTCTGATGATGAAGTTTATAAGATTTTAACAGGAAGGGAAGGAGATTCTATTGCTCTTCCTACTGATCCAACTCCTAAAAACGAAGAATATACTTTTATTGGTTGGTTTACAGAAGATGGAACTAAATATGATTTTAAAACTCATTCTCAATTTACTAAAGATGGGTTTGAAGTTTATGCCAAATTTAGAATTATTGTGGATATTGATGACTATATTCAAAATAGTATAACCAATTCTATATTTACCACTCAGTTTGATAAAGAAAATAGTCAAATAACTGTTAAAATTAATGATATTTATAAAAAAATAAGCGAAGTAAACAGTTTAAAAGATAATATGAAAAAAATGTTTACGGATATGAAAATAAGTGAAGTCAACATTTCTTATAATGGAGATGATTATAAGATTACCAAAGCAAATTATGCAAGTGATTATGATAATTTTATGAAAGCATTTACTAATACAAGTGACTTAGAATATCATGAAAGACTTTTAAAATCATTTGTATATAAAGATTTAGAAGTCACGATTGTTCTTGATGCAAATATTGCAATGGAAGAAGATGAGACGACAAGTAAAAAGTATACTATTACTTTTAATGCTGACAATGTCATTCATGCTAATGAATTTAGTAATTTTGCTCATCAAGTTCTTACAACCATTGATTCTCAAAATGAAAAAAATAATTATAAAAAATATCATGTTGAAGTAAGAAATGGAAATGATATTGTGTTGATGACTAAAAATAGAAAAAGTGTCATAGGAACATTATTACATGCAGGTATTCGAGATAATATGTATAAGTTACTTAGTTTAAAATATATCGATCATATGGTATTAACTTTTGGACCTATGGAAGAATCAATTTATGCAGATGATGTTTCTGAAAGTAACTTTTATACAAAGGGTATGGAATTACTTCCTAAATTTGCAGCGGCTGTTGGTATGGAAGAAAGTAAAGCTCTTTATATTAAAACTTATGAACTTGTTCCTCTTGTAGTTCATTGTAAGTTAGTTATGAAAGAGGGATATGAAATGGATGAAAGAATTCCACTTGAGTATGATATTCATTTTGAAATGATTGAAGAATAGAAAGGGTAGAGAGCAGGGGATATTGTGAAAGAAGAAAATACACAAAGAAAATATTTTATTATTGGAGCTGTTGTTGTCTTGGTAGTTGGAATTTTATTGTTCTTTCTATCATGTGATAGAAATCGTTATACGATTCGTTTTGAAGTAGATGGAAAAGTATTAAGTTCTAGTAATTTAAAAAAAGGAGAAACTGTTGAAATTCCAAAAGAACCAACTAAGGATGGATATACTTTTGCAGGTTGGTATGTAAATGGTGAAAAATTTGATTTTAATCAACCAATCAATGAAAATGCTGAGATAGAAGCCAGATGGGAAGTGAATACTTATACAGTTCGTTTTATTTCTGGAATAGGTGAAGCTACTGAAGAAAAAGTAGAATATCAAAGTACTTTAACTGAAAATAAACCTACTAAAGAAGGGTATGAATTTTTAGGATGGTATTTAGGGGAAGAACTTTATGATTTTAGTATTCCAGTTACAAGTGATATGACTTTAGTGGCTAAATGGAAAACGGTAGAAGAAAATGAAACTATTTATTTAGTAGAACATTACTTAATGAATCGTGATCAAACTTATGAAAATGTTCCATTTGAAGTTCAAGTATTTAGAGGAAAACCAAATAGTACAGTAACACCAAAAACATTAAATTATAAAGGATATAAAAGTCCTAAATCTATTTCAACAAGAGTTAAAGAAGATGGATCAACAGTGATTCAGTATTACTATGAAATTGAAACCTATACTTTAAATGTTCTTGGAGATAAGGGCTTTGAAGAAGTTTATGGAAGTGGAAACTATTATTATGATGATTTAGTTTCGATTCGTTATGTTTTAAAACCTGGTTATCATTTTGTGACTTCTAGTGAGACACTTGATGATTTGATATAGGGAATTTCCAAAAATAAAATTACCACTTATGGAGTAATAAGAACACTCCATTTTTTAATATGCTCTTGTCT
>CANRIB010000042.1 GCA_947630575.1 uncultured Bacilli bacterium | reverse complement strand
ATTTTCTTTAGTATCTCATATTTTTTATTTTTTTCAAGTCTATAACTTTAAGTTGTGGATAACTACCCTTATTTTCTTTACTTACCAACATTTAAAAAAGACAGAATTTTATTTTTTCTATCTTTTAACTGTGAATTGTAACATTTTAGTACGTAAATAGTAACAAAAATATTGAAATTTTATAAATAATATTGTATATTAGAAATATAACATAGAAAAATATATTAAGTTTTGATATGTTTTGTCGATTATAATGAAAAGTTAGAGCAAGTTAGTTATAATTGATGAAGAATGAGGAGAGAGTCATGGAATTTATTACTTTAAAGAAGAATAATACTAAAAAAGTATTATTAGTTTTAGTTGTATTTGTAGCAATAGTAGTAACTATTGTTTCTTTAAATGCAAGAGCAAAATATCAGGTAACAAAAAATGTTCAAATAGTTAATGGAACTATTAATTATGTGCCTTATGATTTTAAGATAGTAAAAATATATAAAGAGAAAGATACTGGAGGATATGAAGAAACAACAAGTATTCCAGAAGGAGAATATATAATAGATGAAAAACAAAGTAAATGTATGATAGATGATAATCAACAAGATACAGGAGCTATATTAAAAACAATTGATGGAAATCATACATTTGCCAATTTAAAAAAGATGGATAAATGTACTTTATATTTTAGTAAAAAAGTCAGTGCTAAAGATTTTATAATTAATAATTCTAATGTTATAAGTACACAGCCTAATTTTGCTCAAACAGCATGTGATAGTGGGTGTGAAAGCACAGCTAAAGGGTTGTATAAAACACAAGATGATGATGGAGAATCATATTACTTTAGAGGAAGTGTAAACAATAACTGGGTAAAATTTGCCGGATATTATTGGAGAATCATTCGAATAAATGGTGATGGAACCATAAGATTGATATATTCTGGAAAAGTAAGTGAAGAGAATCTAACTTTCCCAAGTACTAATAAAACTGATCCGGCTTATGTAACAGGAACAGGGACTCAAGTAACAATAGATGGGTCTAATATTACAGCATTTAATACTAATTATAATCGAAATAGATATGTAGGATATATGTATGGTTCTACTAGTGGAGATTATTCTACATCGCATAAAAATGAGACACCAAGTAATATAAAAACAAAATTAGAAGATTGGTATACTAAAAATTTAGAGAATAAAACAATAGGAAGTGGAAGTAAAAAAGCATCAGATTATATAGATACGGATGCAGGATTTTGTGGAGATAGAACACCATATAGTGGAAGGGCTTCTTCAGCGACTGTAGATTATACAAAAGGTGGAACAACAACCACAACATATTATGGAGGGTATTTTAGATTGGTAGCAAATAAACAACCAGATTTATCTTGTAAAAGAAAAATAGGAAGTAGTGGAAGTACAACATTGCCAGATACAAATGATTTATATACTGTAAGCACCTCAAAAAAAGGAAATAAAGCAATATCAAAACCAGTAGGATTAATAAGTGCCGACGAAGTAACCTTTGCTGGAGGTAGAAATGGGGCAAATAACCGAGGATATTATTTATATACAAATGAAACTTATTGGACAATGTCTCCGCGTCTCTTTGATGGCGCTGATGCTGACGTGTTCTATGTGTATTCGGATGGCTACCTCAACGTCGACCGCGTGAACTACGCGTATGGTGTGCGCCCAGTAATAAATCTGAAGGCTGATACAAAGTTTACATTCACTCATCCAGATCAACCAACTAAAGGAACATATTCTAATCCATACGAAGTTTCATGACGAAGTATGGATTAGCAAACACTTTTCAAGGAGTGTAGCGTAGTTGTATAAATTTAACTTTTAAGTTTAACAATTAAAATAAGCAAATATATTGAAGTTTTTTCTTTTTCTTATAGAAAAATCATAGTTATTAATAATTGAATATTAAAAATACCTGTTTTAGTTAGGTATAATTTATTTCTTTATTAGATATTTGTGGTATTTTTTTAGATTATTTACCATATTAGTTAGTAGTGTAAAAAAATTACATTAAACTTGAAATGATTAAGTTTTGGAGGTATAATTGATATGGGAGAAACGTTTATGATTAGAGAGTTTAAAGTTAAAAATTTTAAGAGCTTTGAAGAGGAATTGGTTTTGGATTTTTCCAAAGTTAGAGATTATGAATTTAATGGTCAATTAATTAAAAATGGACTTGTTAATAAGATGCTTATATATGGAGATAATAATACAGGTAAAAGTAATCTTGGAGCTGCTATAATGGATATTACAAGACATCTTACTGATAATTGGAAAAATAATAAAATATATAAACATTATGTTAATGGAAATAGTAACTCTGGCTCTTCGAAATTTAGTGGGGAGTTTTTATAATAAAGCTTCGAAATCTGGTGGGGAGTAACAATCTGGCTGTTATTCTCTTTTTTATATGAGATAATTATCATGTAATTTATATTACTAGAAAAGAGAAAAAATGAAAGAAGTAAAAGAATTAATGGGGTTATGTAAAGAATATAAAGTAGAAAAGGTTTTAGAAGAAAAAATTAGTAATATAACATATAAAAACATATATGTTAAAAAAATAACTAAAAAAGAAAGGTGTCCAATATGTAATTGTTTTACTAAATCAGTACATGACAAGTTAAAACCAATAAAAATAAAATATTTAAAAACATTTGAATATCAAACAAATATCATAATAACTAAAAGAAGATTCGTGTTCCATAAATGTAATAAGAAATTTACAGAGAAAGTAGATATAAATAATAAAAATAAAAGTATATCAAATAAATTAGAACAAAAGATATTAAAAGATTTATTAAATTATAATTTAAGTTTAAAATATATAGCTAAAGAAAATAATGTTAGTGATAATACAGTAAGAGATATATTGGAAAATGCCATGAATAATTATCCAGATTATGTTAAAAACTTACCAAGAGTAATATCTCTAGATGAATTTAAAGCAGATACAAAAGAGGGAAAATATGCTTTTATATTAAATGATCCAATACATAAAAAGGCCTTAGATATATTACCAAATAGAAAAAAAGAATATCTAATTCAGTATTTTACCCATACTGAAAATAGACATTCTGTTGAGTTCGTAATAAGTGATATGTACGAACCATATTTATTGGTCACACGTATAATGTTTCCCAAAGCAAAATATGTAGTAGACCGATTTCATTATATCACATATATTATGGATGCACTAGATGATATTAGAATAAGATTACAAAAAGAATATGGCCCAAATACAAAAGAGTATAGACTATTAAAAAATAAAAAGAATGTAAGTTTACTTAGAAAATATAGTCATGATATAAATTGGTGGATATATACCAAAAGATATAAAAATAAACATATGGTAGATATATTACCAGGAGAAATACTAGAAGAGATGTTTAGTATAAATGAAGAATTAAGAAGAGGATATGAGTTAAAAGAATTATTTTTAGATATAGTAAATCATGGAACATATGAAGATATTAAGAAACAATTTTTATGTTGGATAGATCTATGTAAAGAAAGTAAAATAGAAGAATTTATAGAAGCATCAAAGACAATAAAAAATTGGATGGAATATATAAAGAATTCATATATAGATAAAAGATTTTCAAATGGATTTACAGAAGGATTAAACAATAAAATAAAAGTAATAAAAAGAATAGGATTCGGATATAAAAATTTTAAATTTTTAAGAATAAGATTATTATATATTTTAAATGGTAAAATTTCAGGAAAAACCAAAAAAGATAGTTTTCAAAAAAATGAAAAAAGTCAAAAATAAAGAAATACAAAAATTTAAAAAAATAAAGTAAATTAGCAAACAAAAACAGGTATTAAAAATTGAATATTAAAAATACCTGTTTTAATTCGATAATATCTAAGAAAAATGAAAATTTGCTCCCCACTAGATTTCGAAGAGCCGTAACTCTAAAGAGGTATGTTTTTCTTATGAGTTTTTGTTTGATAAACAAATTATATTGTATGAATATAAGAAGGATAATAATGCTTCTTTAATTAAGGAAGAATTATATTTGGATGAAGAATTATTGTTTAGTTATGATTATAAGAACAATAAAGTTATAAATAATATAGATGAAGCTAAAACTATTGATTTTGGGAAAAAGATTAATATGAATATGTCAGCTTTAAAATATTTATATGTAAATACAATGCATTGGTCTAATAATAGTCCAATTAAATTGTTTATGGAGTTTGTAGAACATATGCTTTGGTTTAGATCTCTTAGAGATAATGAATTTATGGGGTTATTGCCAGATAATGTTAATTTAAGTGATTTTATAATTGATAATGGATTAATTAAAGATTTTGAAAAATTTTTGGCTGGGTGTGGTCAGAAATATAAGCTATGTGAAATAGATGATGGCAGTAAAACTATATTAGGAGTTAAATATAATAATTATAAAGCTAAGTTTCATGAAGTTATGTCTACTGGGACATCTGCATTATGGTTGTTTTATTATTGGATGAATAGACTTGAAGATATATCTTTTATCTTTTTAGATGAATTTGATGCTTTTTATCATAGTAATTTATCGGAATACATATTAAAATATGTTAATAGTAAAGATAAAATTCAATCTATTTTGACTACACATGATATTTATCTTGCAGATAATGAACTTATGAGACCAGATTGTTATTTTATACTTGGTAATAATAAAATTAAGTCTTTTGCTGATTGTACAAATAAGACAATTAGACAGGGGCATAATTTAGGTAAAATGTATATAGGGGGAGAATTTGAAATCTAAGAAAGTTTTATTTATAGAAATAGATTATATAAGAGACATTTTCAATATATTATTAAACAGAATTATGAAAAAGCTAAGTTTATAGCTAAAAGAAAAAATGGAATACATTATGATTTAATATTAGAAGAACAAATTAAACTTAAAAATAGTAAAAATGAAATATATGTTTTAAGTACTTTTCCTTTATTGTTGTTTGATTATAATAATGAGCTTGTTTTGAATTTAATTAAGAATATAAAAGTATAGCTTTTTTAGTTGGGAATGCAAGAAAATGCTTGTATTTCCTTTTTGTTTGTGGTATTATCATTATGCAGATTTATGTTTGCATATAGTTTAGTGGGAGGGAAGTGGATTTGCCCTGGACCACTACTCGAGAACAAAAAATTTATAGGAGGTGTTTTCGTGGCTAAAGAAGTCGTAAAGAAAATTAAACTACAAATTGAAGCAGGAAAAGCAACACCAGCGCCACCAGTAGGTACTGTTTTAGGTCCAGCTGGAGTTAATTTACAAGAGTTTTGTACAAAGTTTAATGATGCAACTCGTGATAAAATGGGTGATGTAGTTCCTTGTGAAATTTCAGTTTATGATGATAGAAGCTTTGATTTTGTGCTTAAGACTCCACCAGCAGGATTTTTACTTAAAAAAGCTGCTAAGATTCAAAAAGGATCTACTAAGGGAGCTAATGAAATTGTTGCTACTATCAGTAAAGAAGATTTAAGAAAAATTGCTGAGACTAAATTACCAGATTTAAATGCTTATGATGTTGATGCTGCTATGAATATTATTGAAGGTACTGCTCGTAATATGGGTATTGCTGTTAAAGGTGTTAATGATAAAGAATTACAAGAACAAGCAGCAGAAGCTAAAAAAGAAGAAGCAGAGCAAGCTAAGAGAGATGCTGAACTTGCTGAAATGGAAGCTGAGTCTAAAGAGTTTAGTGCTGAGGTTCCAGTAATTGGTGATGAAGATAAAGAAAAAACTGAAGAAGAAAATTAAAAAAGAAATCCATCTTAAAAAACCACAGATAGGAGGGAATTATTTTGAGTAAACACGGGAAAAAATATGTGGAAGCATCAGAAAAAGTTGATCGTAACAAATTATATAGTTTAGATGAAGCTGTTAAGTTAGTTAAAGAAACTAGTGTTACTAAATTTGATAGTACTGTTGAAGTTGCGATTAAATTAAATATTGATGCGAAAAAATCAGACCAAAATTTAAGAGGAAGTTTTGTTCTTCCTAATGGAACTGGTAAGACTAAGAGAATACTTGTTATTGCTAAGGGAGATGCTGCAACTAAAGCAAGAGAAGCTGGAGCAACTTATGTTGGCGATAAAGATATGCTTGATAAAATTGCTAATGAAGCTTGGTTTGATTTTGATGTTATTGTAGCAACTCCAGATATGATGCCTGAATTAGGTAAAATTGGTAAAGTTTTAGGACCTAAAGGTTTAATGCCTAATCCTAAGACTGGTACAGTTACTACTGATGTTGTTAAAGCGATAAATGATATTAATAAAGGTATGATTGCATATAAGACTGATAGTTTTGGTAATATTCATGCGATTATTGGTAAAGTATCATTTGATGAAGCAGCTTTAAAAGAAAATTTAAATTATGTAGTAACAACTGTTGCTAAAGCAAAACCAGCGAGTGTTAAAGGTGTGTTTATTAATAATATTACGATTGCTAGTACTATGGGTCCTGGTATTCGTTTAGATAAAAATACTTTTGACATTTAATTAAATTTATTATATAATATTAGTACTTAAAAAAGCGAACCAAAGACAGTAGGGAGTTTTACTTTAATAATCCTACCGAGGGGAGAGTAGAATAAATCTAAGCTTTCCTATAGGAAGCTTTTTTAAATAAATTTTATAGGAGGAGAATATGGCAAGTAGCAAAATACTCGATACTAAGAAAGCTATTGTTAGTGAAATTACAGATAAACTTAAAAATAGTGAATCTGTTATCTTGTTTGAATATCAAGGATTAACTGTTAGTGAAGTTAGTGAGTTAAGAAGAAAGCTAAGAGAAACTGAAGCAGAAGTTAGAGTTTATAAAAATACTCTTTTAAAAAGAGCATTAGATGATTTAAGCTTAAACTTAGATGGTTTCTTAGAAGGACCAAATGCAATTATGTTTGGTAAAAATTTACTTGAACCAATTAAAGTTATTACTGATTATGCAAAGAATCATGATAAAATGAATATTCGTGTGGGTATCATTAATGGTGATGTTGCTGATTTAAGTGTAATTAAAGAATATGCTGCTATACCTTCTTATGAAGGACTACTTACAATGCTTGCTGCAGGTATGATGGAACATGTAAGAAATTTAGCAATTGGTTTAAATTTATATGCCGAGAAATTAGAAAATTAGAAAGGAATGATTTAAAATGGCAAAATTAACAAAAGAAGATTTTATTAGTGCTTTAAAAGAAATGACTATTCTTGAAGTAAAAGAATTAGTAGA
>CANRIB010000041.1 GCA_947630575.1 uncultured Bacilli bacterium | reverse complement strand
ACCTTAAACTCTTGTATTTACTTACCAAAATAGTCATTTCTTCTATTTTTGGATTTAACCGATACCTCCATGACCGGGGTCTACTACGATTAATTTGCCACTTAGAGGAAGTAGGGCTTTAACCTCGTTATTCAGAAATAAAGCAATTAGCAGAAGAAGAGGGATTATTAATAATTTAATGTACTTTTTCATGTTAAAATATATGTGTTTTAAAGTAAATTAATGACGTATAAAAAAAGATTTAATAATGGTTAATTAGAAAATCTTTACGTATTTTTATTTGATATTTTTGATTATTTCTTTAACTTTCTTTTTGTTTTCAGTAGTTTTGCCAATTAAAATGTTTTTATTTTTAGTAGATAGAGCAGTTAAGATTTCGTTGATAGTTTTAATGTTTTTTTCACTCATCCCAGTTATTTCGGCAATATTTATATCATTATTAGTATTGGTTTTAATTATTATGGTTCTAACAATAGTAAATCCTTTAGGTTTTATTTCACCTTCATAGGCCCATATAATATCTTTATAATTGATTTTTTGTACACTTCCAATAAAGGTGATAAGATAGTTTTTAGCTAATATTACATGACATTTTTTATAATATATTGCTTCTTTTTCATTTAATTCTTTATCGATTTTTTTAAGTTCTTTAACATCAATATTTTTAAGTAATTTATTACTTTTTATTTTACTAATAATAGATATTATAAGTGTTATAAGACTAGTAAATAAAAGGGTAAGACCTAAGGTGAGAAATAATATATAATTATCTTTATTATTTGCAACATCTAAGTAAACACCACCAAAATAATTAAGAAAATCATCAGAGGTTATTTGTTTATCAGTATCTAAGCCATCATTATAAGTTTCTAAAGCTAAAATTCTGACATCTTCAGTAGTATATTTTGTTTTACCATAAATAGTAATCGGATTATTTTTGATATTTTCATTGTTTAATTTTTTAAATTGGGAATCAGACATATATGCGATATAGAAATAATCTCCATCATATATGATATAGTAGGCATTATTGGGGTCGTCACTATATTTAGCAAAACTATAAGGAATTTGTGCTACTTTTAAGTTGGCATTAAGTCCTGGTTTATTGTCCATATCTTTAATGATAGAATTTAAATAAATACTATTTTGGTGATTTTTATTTTCTTCTAAAAAGTATATTCCTATAAATGATAGACTGGTAATAAAAAGGATAATAGTACTTATTAATGCTAGGTTATATTTTTTTAATTCTTTTTTTAAGAAATTGTTAGTGATATTTTTCATAAATAATACTCCTTGGGTGTATTATATCATTTTTTTTCATAAAAGCAAATAGGACTTGTTTCTAATATAAAAATATGGTACAATTATAAAGGATATAATTATATTATATATAACGTGGTAACATATTAAATTTGATTAGTAAATAACTAATAGAAAGGATGTTAAAATGTTATATATAAAAGAATCGCGAGGCGATATTTTCAAGATTATTGGGGCTAATGTTAGATATTATAGAGGGTTATATAATGTTAATAATCCAACTAAAAGAATATCTCAGGCTAAGTTAGCTCAAATGTGTAATGTTTCTACGGGTTTAATTGGTTCCCTTGAAACTGGGAAGGTATTAGGTATAAGTGTTCCAGTTTTATATAATATATCTCAAATATTAAATGTAGGAATAGAAAAGTTTTTTGAAGATAGAGAAGAGCGATAAAAAAACAGATGTTACTCAGTAGTATCTGTTTTTCTTATGATAATTTCATTGGGTTTAGTGTATAAAAATTTTTCTTTAGCATATCTTTCAACATATTCGGGGTTTTTTAATTTTTCGACTTCCGCTTTAAGAGATTTTTCAGTGTTTAATAAATCTTCATATTTAGTTTGTAAAAGAGTAATCTCATTTTTATTAGACATGATTTTTAGCCAATCAGGGAATATGTTGACACACATGAAAGTAATAATAAAAATAAAAATTAATATAAATAGTGTTAGTCTTCTTTTTTCTTTTTTAGTTACTTTTCTTTTGATAATATATCACCCCTATTTTGTTTTAGTATAACATCTCTTTTTTAGTCTTTCAAGAAATTTAGAAGTTTTTTTAGATTTTAAGAGTTTTCTTGACATTTGGTAGGCACTAAAAAAACCTAATATAAGAAGAAAAAAGAAATAAATATGAAAGTTACCATGATTTAATTTATATAAAAAAATTAAATATATTAAAACAAGATTATAAGAAAATAAAATAGAAGTTAGGCTGCGATATATTTTTTTTTGATTGTTAATAAGTTTATAGTTAATAACACATAAATAATAAGTTATAAAACCAAAAAGAAAAGAAAAAGATAAAACTATAACTTGAGTTTTAGCATCCATTATTTAAAGAGTTTAGAAAGTAAGCTTTCTTCTTTAACTTTGTCTTTATTATCTAGATAAGTAAAACTATTAATTTTACCTTTTATTTTGACATTACCATCATGAGTGTCTAGGCGCATTATTTCAAGATTACTACCTTTAATTAATATTAGGCCCATATTGCTTTCAAGTAAAAATTCTTCACTGTCAAAACTGGTTATTTTTTTGATGCCAGTTAAGGCTATTTCTCGGCGGTCTATTAATTTTAATTCATGAGAACCATAAGTTACTACTTCTTCAACTTTATCCATGTTATTATCTCCTTTATAGAAGTTTATGCTTTTAATTGGAAGAAAATTACTGTTTTAGGAGATGTTTTTGATACCAAAGATTAAATTCTTTTTTTTCTTGATTTGTTTCTATTTCTTCATGATAAAAATGTTTAGTAAATTCACCACAGGAACTACCAACTTCTTTACCAGGAGGAGAGTAGGTTTTAATTCTTAACTTGGGATTATTTTCTTTAATAGTTTTGAGCCATTTTTCTTCATTTTTACTTATAGTTAATTCTTGGGTGGGATTAAATTTAATAAATTTGAGGGTTATGGGATATTTTTTTAATAACTCAAGCATTTTATTTAGTTCTTTATCACCATCATTGGTGTTGTTTATTAAAGTATAATGGATTTCAATTGGGTCATTATTAGTATGAAGTTTAGAATATTTATCCATGATAGTTTTATTATTTTGTAAACACTTTCGATAAATAGTTAAGTAATATAGGGCTTTTTCAATAGAAATGTTACTACCAGGAATTAATTCTTTTCTTTTGTTATCAAGAGGGTTATGCAATGAAAAATGAACTTTTAGGGGAATATTTAAACTCGTAACTAAATCTTGGAGAGTTAAGATATTATTGTTAGGCATCATGGTTGCTATGGCATAACCAATATTAGTATAATTTAATTTTTTTTTAATAAATTCTTCATGTTTATATACTTCTTCTATTAATTTGATATTAAGTAGGGGTTCACCAACACCCATGAAAGATATAAGTAAATTTTTTTTGTTAGTAATACGTGAGTTATTAACAGTTAAAGATTCTAATAAACAAGTAATGAAGTTATCATAAGTAATAGGTAACATAGGTTTTTTTAAATCTTTGGTAGTTAAATGACACATTTTACAGCCTAGGTTACAGAAGTGATGGGTGGGAACACATATTACATCTTTATCCTTTTTATTAAATAATAAAGACATTTCAATTATTTTATTATCTGTAGTTTTAAAAACAGATTTTAGGGTATTATCTTTAAAGTCTTTAAATGTACCAATTTTTTTAATCATATTATTCTAGCCTCCATGTTTATTATAAAATAAAAAGATATTTGAAGGCAAATATCCATTTTTTATATATTATATGTTTATTAGTTATTGCTATAAAAATTAGGTATAGATATTATAAATTTAAGTTATAATCAATATAATCTTTTATAAATTTTTTGGGAGCCGTAGTTAATGTATTTTTATCATATATTATGTTTATAGTGGTAGTAGGTAGTTTTTCTTTAATGTTTATTACTTTTAGTTCACCATTTTTAATTTCATTTTCAACTAGATTATAAATAATATAACCAATACCTAGATCTTTTTTTATGGCAGATAAAATCATTTCACTAGTATGGATGTTAATAACATTTTCAATATTAACATGATGTTTTAATAAAGTTTCGTCTAAGGCAAGACGATTGGCTGTTCCGGGTATGGGAAGAATTAATAATTTATCTTTTAAGTCTTTAAGTTCTTTTATGTTTTGATAATTAAGAGTGCTTTCTTTTTTTATAACAAAACAATAAGGGACTTCAGTTAATTTTTGGATAGTAATATTTTTGTTATGTTTAGTATCAATAGGAGAGGTATCTATAACAAAGTCTACCGTGTGAGCTTCTAATAAACTTATTAATTTAGATGTAGAACCAGTAATAATAGTTATTTCGATGTTAGGGTATTTTTGATGGAATTCAATTATTTTATCAAAGAGAAAGAAAGAGCCTATGTTGGAGGGCATACCAATAGATAATTTACCACGATTAAGATTTTCAGTTTCAAGCATAGTTCTTTCGGCGATTACGAGATTGTTGTAGGATTTTTCAACAAAAGATAAAAGTTCTTTTCCTTTGGCAGTTAATTCAACTCCATTTAAAGTACGATAGAATAATTGAACTTTTAAATCTTCTTCAAGTTTTTTAATAGCTTTACTTATCGCAGGTTGAGATGTGAAACTAGCTTCGGCTGCTTTAGAGATACTTCCATAGTTTGCTACATCATAAAATGTTTTATAAAGATTTAAATTAATATTACTTTTATACATGATATCCTCCATTTATGTTTTTAAAATACTATAAAAAATATTTCTAGTCAAGTAAATAAGAATATATTATTTTAAATAAAAAGAACGAGGAGATTATCCCCTCATGGAATTTAAACTTGCCTAAGAATAAGTTTAGAGCGACTTAGGCAAGTGTTTTAAATTGATTGCGCTACACTCCTTGAAAAGTGTATTCTAATCCATACTCCGTCATGAGACTTTGTATGGATTAGTACTCGTTCCTGTTGTTGCTGCCCCTGAATCTGTGAAAGTAAATTTTGTATCAGCTTTCAGATTTATTACTGGGCGCACACCGATGTTCGTGTCGAGCACGCCGTTGTAGTTGAGGTAGCCATTCAAAGTCACAAAGAACACCTGAGCATTGCCGCTGTTAAAGGTAAACGGAGACATTGTCCAATATCCTTGTTCTCCTGTATATAACCAATATCCTGAATTGCTTGTATCTCTTCCTCCTGCAAAATTTACTTCGTCTGCTGTTATTAATCCTATTGGATTGGTTAAAGCATGATTTCCGGTTTTGGCACTATTTACTGTATACAAATCATTATCTGCATTTGGACAATCAAATGTGGGTTTTTTTGGTGATCTATATGTTCTTATATATGCTCCATAATATGTTGATGTTGTTCCTGCTCCATAGTTGTTTTTATCTGATTTTGATGTTGCACTTACACCATTATATTGATATGGAGTTCTATCTCCACAGAATCCTGCTTCTGTATCTATATATTCTGTTGCACTTTTTCCATTATTTTTTGCTTTTGACAATGTATTCGTATACCAACTATCTATATAGCTTTTTATTCCACTATCATTGGTGTTTGTATGAGTTGCATTATAACCATTTAAATTTTGAGTTTGTCCCGTACTTCCATATTTATATCCTACATAGGCATTGTCATTGTACGTATTACTATTTATACTAAATGTTTGAGTTTTACCGTTTTCCAATTGTGTTGCTTTTCCTGTTGCTCCTGCTGTTGTTCCACTATAAATCATTCTGATTGAACCATTACTATTTATTCGGATGATTCGCCAATACATATTTGCAAATAACACATAGTTATTACTTACACTTCCTCGGAAATAATATGTTGGTTGGCCATTTTCTTCTCCTTTAAACACTCCATTGGTAGTTTCTTCACATCCTGTTGCACAACTTGTTTTATCAAAATTTGGAGTATCCAATTGAACATTTAATATGCCTAATGATGTTTCCACTTTTTTAGTTGTTGCTACATCCAAAAATACATAACATTTAGTTCCTTTTTTAGTTATTTTTATATATACTCCATTATCCTTATATTCCATTGATATATCTTTATGCTCTAGATTATCTCCTGGATAAGTACAATAGCTTTTATCTTTATTTACTTCATAATTACCAATTGGCACTTCGTCTTTTAAAATATAGTTTTCACTACCTTTACTATCTTGTACTTTTAAAGCTATTACATTTAAATCTGCTAAACTATAATTAACATTTCCATTAACTATTTGTACACTTTTGGTTATTTGATATTTTGCTTTGCTATTTGTTATATATATTATTCCCATTAAAAATAGTAATATTGTTATAGCTAAAACTATTTTTTTATTTTTTCCTTTACTTAACCTTTCTATTTTCATTATCAATCCTCTCTCTATGATTATCAATCATATTAGAAATTTCTAATTTATATTAGAATTATAATATTTTATATAATAAAAGTCAATAGCCAGTTCGCATTTTTGCGAGTAATATTTTTATATAAATAAGAAAATGAGAAAATATTTATGGTGATGGCATTGAAAAAATGTAATTATGAACTTAATTATAGTCGTCTAAAAGAATTAAGAATTAATAATAATATTACTCAGAATACACTTGCTAATTTATTAGAAATAGATTTTTCTACTTATTCTCATTATGAGAAAATGGATGTTTTTTTTCCTATAGAAAAATTTAATATTTTAGCTAATTATTTTGATGTGTCATTAGATTATTTAGTGTTTTTGTCTAATGATAAAAACTATTCTAGTAAATCTGAAAGTATAAGTAGGGATTTGATTGCAAAAAGATTAAAGGATTTAAGAAAAGAAAATAATTTATATCAAGAAACTCTTGCGATGGAAATTGGCACTTCTAAATCTTTAATATGTGAATATGAAAAAGGAAAGAAATTATTATCTCTTCTTTATGCTTTTGCTATATGTAAAAAATATAATATATCTATGGATTATTTATATGGTAAGGTTGATAGTCCTAAGTATTTAAAATAGTATTATATTTTTCTAATACATTTACATTATAACTTATTATGACATTTGTGTCAATAGCATTTTTGACTTTTACGTCATACAAATATTTTGATTTTGCTGACATAATTGTCATAGGTGATATTTATGTTAAAAGATTATAGAATTAAAAATGGTTATACTTTAGAACAACTTGCTGAAATATGTGATATTTCATGGAGAAATTTGGTAAGAATTGAAAATGGAAATTATAAAAATACTAAATTTGAAACTATTGCTAAGCTATTTGTTTATCTTAATATTCCTGATAAAGATATTATAAAGTTTATTAATAATCTTGTAGAGAGAAAATAGTTAAAATATTATTACAAGAAAAAAACTTGCGATTTGCAAGTTATTCTGCTTTAGCATATTCTTTTAGAATAGCATCTTCAAACATTTTACGTACATCTGGATTAATAGGGTGTGCTATATCTCTATATCCACCAGTAGC
>CANRIB010000040.1 GCA_947630575.1 uncultured Bacilli bacterium | reverse complement strand
AATACTCCCACAAACAAAGTTCACCTTTGTTTGTTATCTATATTATAAATCGGTGAAATTTTAACTAATGATTAACACTTAAATTTTAAACTGTAATCAATAGTCGAAATTCCAATGTCCAAAAAAGTTCAAAATTTACGTAAAATTGACATCTGCACTTCAAAAAATTTACATAATCACCAATTTTTATTTTATAATAATAACATAGAAGGTGAAAGTCTATGAAAGAAAATGAAACAAAGGAGAAAGAATTAAACTCTGAAATCCTTAAACTAAAAAAAATTAATAATCGCAATAGTGCTATGATAATTGCGTTACTTGCTATTTTATTATTTGTCTGTGTTATTATGGTATATGTCCGCTTTTTTGGTTGATTTTTCTTCCTATTTAAGTTAAAATATTAAATAGGTGGTTAAATATGGATAAAAAAAGAATTTTAGGAATAATTTTAGGGGTTGTTTTAATTCTCGCTGTCGGCTTAAAAGTTTACTTAGATTATAAAGATAATCAAAAAGAAGAACCTAAAACTACAGAACGACTAGCAACAGAAGATTCAAAAGCTTTTAAAGAACAATATGAATCCCTAAATGGAACTAAAAATAGTAGTGATAAAGATTATTTAAAAGTATCTATTGCCGAAAATAATCCTGTAGAAATAAAAACTGATGAAGAAATATTAGAAGTACTAACAAATGGAACTGGTGTTATTTACTTTGGTTTTAACTCTTGTCCATGGTGCCGAAGCTTAGTTGAAACTTTATTACAAAGTATAGATGATAATAATATTAAAAAACTTTATTATGTTGATATAAAAGATATAAGATCTAGTTATGAAGTAAAAAACAAAAAATTAAAAGAAACTAAAAAAGGTACTGAAAGCTATTATGAAATCCTTAAAAAATTAGATGAATACTTAACAGAATATACGATTACAGAAGATAAAAAGGAATACGATACTAAAGAAAAAAGACTTTATGCACCTACAGTAATAGCAATTAAAAATGGTGAAATTGTTGGTTTTCACGAAGGAACAGTAGAAAGCATGACTGACCCATACTTGGGTTTAAATGCTGATGAAAAAAAAGAATTATTAAATATATTTAAAGACACCTTTAAAGATTTAAAAGATAATACTTGTGAAGAAGAACGTGGTTGTTAATCACGTTTTTTTAAAATTAAAAAAGAAGTTTATGCTTCTTCAATAAAAGTTTTGCTTTTATGTGGCTCATCGAACAATAAACCCTCGTAATTTTTTTGCCTTAATACTTCATAAACCGCAATCGCCACTGAGTTAGATAAATTAAGAGCTCTAACATTATCAGTCATAGGTATTCTATAACATCTATCAATAAAAGGTTTTAAAATTTCTCTTGGAATACCTGTTGATTCTTTTCCAAAAATTAAATAAATATTATCTTTTATTTTACTATAATCCGGAGTAGAATGGGGTTTATGTCCATAACGAGTAAAGAAAAAATATTCACCTTTATTTTTATCAAAAAATTCTTCTATATTTTCATAAACAAAATATTTACATTTATCGATATAATTAACTCCACTTCGTTTAATATACTTTTCTTCTAAACTAAAACCTAAAGGTTTAATTAAATGTAATATAGTATTAGTAGCTACACAAGTTCGCATAATATTTCCTGTATTTCCAGGTATTTCTGGTTCAAATAAAACAACATTTAACATTATATCCCGTCTTTCTAACTAAAAATTATAAAACATAATCTCATATTTGTAAATCCTAATCTAAATTTATTAAAAAAGCTTAGATAAATACTATTTATTAAATTATGAAAGTAATATTTACTATGTAATAAACTCCAATAAATACTTTAAATTTATATATATTTTTAACAAAAGAAAAAATTTATAAACCTTTAATTAGAAAAAGAATACCATAAAGTTAATAGTATTTTTTTATTGCGATTATCCCATATTTAAGTTATAATATTTAAGAGGTAATAAAAAATGGCAGAGAAATTAGCAAAAACAGTTGTAGGCATATTTGGCAGTATTACTAGTATTTGGTGGGGTAAATATTTAGTAATGTTTATTATATCTTTAATGCCTATTTTAGAATTAAGAGGGGGATTAATCGCCGCTGCATTAATGGATGCTCCTATGCTTCCTAGTTTTATTGTTTGTTTTTTAGGCAATATTTTACCTATTCCCTTTATTTTATGGTTTATAACTGAAATATTTGCTTATTTTAAAAAAAGAGGAAAAAGAATTGGCAAATTTGTAACAAAACTAGAAAAAAGAGCTACCAGCAAAAAAGAACAAATAGAGCGTTTGAAATATTTAGGTTTAATTTTATTCGTAGGGATACCACTGCCAGGTACTGGTGCCTGGACTGGATGCTTAATTGCCGCCCTTTTAGGGATGGATAAGAAAAAATCTTGCCTAGCAGCTATATTAGGTGTTATTATGGCCGGAATAATTATGTTAATATTTAGTTATGGTATTTTAGGAGGTATATTAAAATGACAACAATCTATTTAATAAACAATGGATTAACTATGAATAATTTAATTTTTGATAATACAGAATCATTGGAAAGTAAAAGAGAAAAAAGAATTTTAAGTATTGAAGGAGAAGAAGAAAGCCGAAAATTAGCTCAAAATAAAGATTTACAAAAAGTTAACGAAATATATACATCTAACTATGTTATGAGTATTGCAACTGCTAAATATTTAGCCAAAGAATTAGAATTAGATATCAACATCAAAAAAGATCTAGGTGAAAGAATAATAGGCAATCTTGGTGACAAAAAAATCCGGATGGTCAATGAAATGCAAGAAAATGATTTTGATTACAAACTAAATGGTGGCGAATCATTAAATGAAGTTAAAAGAAGGATGCTAAAATTTATTCGCACTTTACTAGAAAAAGAAGAAGACAAAACAATTGCTCTATTTACTCATAATGTTGCTATTACAAGTTTACTTACTGAGTATTGTGAAAAAGGCTTTAATCTTGATAATCGCTTAATTTTAAATTACCATGATGATGCCATAATTGATGGTGCTTGGGATGGCATAAGAGTTATTGAATTAATATTTGATAAAAAAAATCTTATAAGTATTAAACGAAAAAAATAAACAAATTAAAGCAAGTAACAAAATTAAAAATTAGTTGTTTTAATTTTATGTAAATAAATGTAAAACCAAATGTCAACTTTTGTCGAAACTATTAACTTGAAAAAAGTATTTTTCAGTGCTAAAATAAATATGAGTGTTAGGTTGTTTTGCCTACCAAATAATTTTTTGCCAGCTTTCTTATTAACTTATAAACAGAAGATAAGGGGCAAAATAAGTTGCACTAGCTTATTGGAAGCAAAAAATAATAAAAGTTTTCTTAAAGAAAATTAAAAAAACACCAACACCATTAATTATCATTGTTAGTAATAATATTAATAACAATAATAATATTGATATCAACGTTATCTAAAAAAGACATTATAATCCTAATACTTTACATATTTAGTTTAACAAAGCTTTAAGTTACTTTAAAAACATATTTTATGATTTAGCACTTAAATCTTATTTATTAATTCTAAATATTATGCTATAATACATAATCTATATAGGAGATGAATTTATGAATCTATCTGATTTATTTAATAATGAATGTTTAATATATGATATAAAATATACTGAAAAAGGTTTTGTCGTTGATAAATATCGCAGCAAAATTATAACTCGTAAATTATATGATGAAGTTTTAAGCTACCGAACATATCGTTTTATTGGTCGTGATTATCCTGATGATTTACCAACTGAAATAAAATTATTAAAAGAAAAAGGTTATAAGGATATAGGTTTGTTTGTCCCTAATAACTTAGTAAATAAAGTAATTTGCCCTAATTATTTATTAAGTATAAAACTTCATTTAATGGAAAGAAATTGCCAATTACTAGAAAAAGTATATGATATAGTAAATATTGATAATAACGAAAGAATAAGAACATTTATAATTTATGTAGATATTAAAACCGGAATAGTATATCAAATGAATATGGGAATTCTTGGTTCCAATGTTGAAAGTAATATAATGCTTTTACAAAAATATGCCTATGTTAATTATCAAAAAAGTAAATTCTTTAATAATGAAGAAACTGAAAATCATAAAAGTGTTCTAAAATTAACCCATAAAAAAGGGGACTTATCTGAATAATTAACAATATAATTATAGAAAATCCCTCTAAATTAATTTTTAATTTCTTAAAAAAGATAAACCATTACTGGATATCTCTTCTTTAGAAATATTAAGCTTTAAAAATTTTTAGCTATCTCTATTTTATCTCAAATATATTTGATAGTATCTCTTGTTTATTCTCTTTATCCATTAAACCTATTTCATTTTCTATTATCTCTTCTTTTAATTCTCTTGGTGTCACATTATCTAAATCTTTATTTTTAATCTAAATAAAGATTTTTTTCTTTTTTATAATTAGTAATTGCCGAGTTATCTTTCATTAAAGCCGTAATAGAGTTACCTTTATTTAAACTATCAATTATTTTAGCTAAATAAGTTGAGCAATCTGCCGTTCTAAACCAAGATTTATTCATTATTTCTTCTGGCACATAAGTCAAATTAGTTGAATATATCGCATCAAATATTCCTTTTTCATAAGCATCATCAAACTTTTTATAACCTCCTGTAAATAATGCAAAAGTTGTAAAAAAGAAAACTTTTTCGGCACCTCTTTTTTTAAGTTCTTCTGCAACATCCAACATTGAACCACCACTCGCGAGCATATCATCAACCACAATTATTGACTTGCCAGCGACATCTTTTCCTAAATATTCATGAGCCACAATGGGATTTTGTCCATTGACAATTTTTGAAATATCTCTTCTTTTATAAAACATCCCAACATCAACTCTTAAAATATCAGCTAAAAATCTAGCTCTATCCATTGCCCCAGTATCCGGACTTACTACCAAAGTTTTATTTGGCTCAAACTCTTCATTTTTCAAAAATACTTTTAACATATCATTAGTTGTAAAAAAATTATCAAAGGAAAGGGTAGGTACAGCATTTTGCACATTTGGATCATGTACATCAAAAGTAACTATGTCATTAACACCTAATGTTTGTAATTCCTGCAAAGCTGCTGCACAATCAAGTGATTCTCTTGATTTTCTTCGATGCTGTCTTGAAGAATACAAAAATGGCATTATCACATTAATACTTTTTGCATGACCCATAATAGCTAATATAGTTCTTTTAATATCCATAAAATGTTCATCTGGACTCATATGATGAATAAAATCATACATTTTATAAGTGATACTATAATTATGAGTATCACTTAAAATATAAACATCTTTTCCTCTAATACTCTCTAAAATATTAACTTTTCCTTCTCCATCATTAAATCTTACCATATTTATTGGAACTAAATAATTTTTATCACTTTTTCTAATTCTTTTAAGTTCATTATTTACTTTTAAACCTAACTCTTCACAATTGTTCATTACAATTAAACTCAAATCTTCTGCTTTCATATATACTCCTTACTATCTAATTTTAACATATAAGTTCTAATTAAAAAAGCCAAAATCTTATTTTCTAAAAATAATTTTGGCATTAGCTAAATACTTATAAATTTTAGCTTTTCTCCTTCTTTTAATTTCATTAAATAATAAATCATATACAAGCTCCCAAACAATGACCCATGCTGCAATTAAAAATAATTCGCTTAAAAAAGAAGTAAATAATTCCGATATCAATATTGCCAGTATCCCAATGATAAAAAATCCTATTCTAATATAACTTTCTATATCATCCATTTTATTAAATCTATTTAATTTGTTTAAATAATAATCATGGATAATATTTTCTAAGTTCCCTTTATTTCTTTTAGATATTCCTTCAATATTTAAAACCAATTCTGTATTTTTAAAGTTTAAAACTTCACAATGAGTAATTAAATAATTATCAAAATTTTCATTTAATTCATTTTTATTATATTTACAAATTGCATCATTTATATTATCTAAAATTATATCTATATTCATATTTCTCCTCAAAACCTTCTAGGCATATCCTTATCAGTTGGTACACTCAAAATAAAATCATTAAAAGTTGTTGTAAAATCCTCTAAAGAACACTCAAAACTTCCGGTTGCCCATTCGGTGGTATTATCATCAAAACTTCTAATTTTATTAATGCCTCTTAATTTTTTCGCCATTTCTATATTACATACTTTAGGAATATAATATTTAACTAAGACTTTGTTATCATTTAATGAAACATCAATTGTAAGCGCATGTCCTATATCTCTTGCCATTATAAATACTTGTTTTTCGTTCACTGAAAGCACATATACAAAATCTGCACTTAACTCATTAGGTAAATTATCATAAATCATTGTTGCTAAAGAAGAAGGAACTCCTTTTAAAAATACTTTAGAATTTTGTTCCAATTCTTTTTCGGAAATATTAGGAATATCTTCATAAACAAATTCAGTTTGAAAAATATAAGAATGAATAGTATGCAAAGTTTCATTAATTGTTTTACAATTAGGAATTATATCATATATTCCTTGCCAAGAAGAATATCCAAAACATTCTTCATTTACTTTATTTACAATATTATCGCTTATATCAGCATAATACTTATTAAAAAAATCATTAACAGAGTCATATCTATAATTAAAATTCTCAATTCTTCTATTTAAATTTTTAAAAATTTTATTTACAAATTCTTCACTTACTAAATTAGGATAAAGTTTATTAATAATCATAAAATCATCTTTTAAAATACCTGTATAATCTAATAACTTATCCATATATTTCATTTTAGTTTCTTCTGAATAATTACTAGTATTATCTGGTGCCATTTTAAGCAAAGTATTTTTAATATGCATATTAACTTCCATAAATTTACTTAACATTTCTAAACCTGACATATCACCACATCCTTTTTTATATTTTATCACAATATTAATTTTATTTTTAGTATTTTAAAAGAGTTTACATTAATTTTAAGTGGTGATATAATTAACTTACAAATTGCCCCGTAGCCAAGCGGTAAGGCAGTAGGCTCTGACCCTATGATTCCGTTGGTTCGAATCCAACCGGGGCAACCATTTTTTTAAAGGTGAATTTATGAAAAAAATATTGATTATTTTAACCGTCCTTCTTATAGCCGGGTGTGGTAATAAAAAAGAAACACCAACCAAATTAGATCAAATATTAGAAACTAATAACTACCAAATCGTCGATGTAAGAACTAAAGAAGAATATGAAGAAGGTCATGTTAAAGGAGCTATAAATATTCCTTATGACACCATAAATGAAAATACTAAATTAGATAAAAATAAAACCATCATGGTTTATTGTAAAAGTGGTAAAAGAAGTGCCATTGCCTATAACACTTTAAAAGAATTAGGCTATGATGTTTATGATTTAGGGGCTTATGATAGTATAACTATTGAAAAAGAATAATAACACTTTTTCTTTTTTAAAGATAAAATAACTAACATTTTATAATTTTAACCAAGTAAAAAATAACTTAAAAATGGTGAATTCTCAAAGTAAATGCAACAGGCAAAGCCAGTAATTATAAGTCTCAAAGAAAAAGCAACAAAAAAAT
>CANRIB010000039.1 GCA_947630575.1 uncultured Bacilli bacterium | reverse complement strand
GCATCATAACATAAAGAAAGTGAAATATTTGTCGTTCCATGTCTTAAATATTTGTTTTTGGTCCTAAATTTAAAAAATATATATTTTTCATAAAAAAAAATGATAACCTATTCTGAACTGAACCCAGTTTCTATGTCCAAGAAACGGAGTTCATATCATTCATTATCATTATAATCATTTAAAAACTTAATTCATTACTCTTTTAAACATTCTTTCTAAATCATATATACTAAACTTAATAATTGTTGGTCTTCCATGAGGACAATTATAAGGATTATCACAAACCACTAGTTCCTTTAACAATTCTTCTTGTTCTGACGGACTTATTCGATAATTAGCTTTAATACTCATCTTACAAGCCAAAGTTATCGCCATACTTTCATTAAATTTAACGGGATCAAACTTATCTTTACAAGTAAGAACTAAATCAATAATTTTTCTAATACTTTCCTCTTCATGCCCTTCTAATACCCATGTCGGGTGAGCTTTAACCAAAAAAGTATTAACTCCAAACTCCTCTAATTGAAATCCTCTACTACTTAAAACTTCCATATTTTCTTTTAATAAAGTAAATTCACTCGTTGAAAGTTCTATTTTTATTGGGATTAATAAAGTTGTTATTGCAACATTTCTTTCTCTTAAAGCCTTCATGTATCGTTCATAATTAACTCTTTCTTGTGCCGCGTGTTGGTCAATTAAATATATTCCTTCATCATTTTCGGCAATAATATATGTTCCTAAAGCAAGCCCCACCGGATAGAGCACTAAAGATTTCATCTCTTTATTAATAAGAGCATCATCACTTGTCTTTAATTCTAGCTTAGCATCATCATTTTCTTCTACCACAAAATCAAGTTCTGTCTGAACATTTACTTTTTCTTCACTTTTAACCATATTAGCCACAATATCTTTAATAACATCATCTTTAATAATATTAACACTTTTATCTCTCATCGCATTTGGAATAAGTAAATTATTATAAAGTACATCTTTTATAGTCTTATAAATAAGTTCATATAAATCATTAATTTTACTTAATTTAATATCTTGTTTAGTCGGGTGTATATTAACATCTACAAGTGTAGGATCAGTATTTATTTTAAGCACTACAACCGGATATTTTCCTTCTGGTTTATAAGTATAATAAGCATCATTTATAGCTCTATTAATCTCAACATTTTTTACAACCCTATCATTAACAAACGTATTTAAATCATTTCTATTACTTTTAAGTATTTCTGGCTTACAAATATATCCATATATATCAAAATCATTATCGCTAGCCTTAAATTCTAACATTTTATTACTAACATTTAACCCATATATTTCATGAATTGTCTTAAGTAAATTATCACTACCACTAGTTTTAATTAATATTTTATCATTATTAGTTAAAGTAAACTTAATATTAGGATGAGCAAGAGCAAGCTTCTCTACCAAATTAACTACATTATATAACTCGGTATTTTCAGCTTTTAAATATTTAAGACGGGCTGGTGTATTATAAAAAAGATTCGTAACACTTATATTAGTTCCTTGTCTTAAATCCCCACTTCTCTCTTCTAAAAACTCTCCTCCCTTAATATGAATATAACTTGAATCCATCCCATTACTCGTTTGCATTTCTATCTCGGATACACTTGCAATTGAAGGCAAAGCTTCACCTCTAAAACCCATTGTATTAATGAAAAAAAGATCATCATCATGAATTAACTTACTTGTCGCATGTCTAAGAAAAGCCATATGCGCATCGTTTGCATCCATCCCATCTCCATCATCAATAACCTGAATTTTATCTAATCCCCCTTTAAATAAATTAATTACAATATTTGTTGCGTTCGCATCAATACTATTTTCTACTAATTCTTTAACAATACTTGAACATCTTTCTACTACTTCTCCCGCGGCAATCTTATTAGCTAAATTCTCCGACATTACTTTTATCTTACTCAAAATTCATCACCACTTATATCTTTTCTTATTTCAAAAATTTCAAAATTAGTTTCTATCTCCCCTTTATCTTTTATATTAATAAACCCTAATCCCGGTAATACAATATCTCTATTATCTAAAACAACTTCTTTATAATTTAATTCTCCCTTTTTATATTCTTTTTTAACTATCGGTATATTTAAATATAAAACTACTTTATTCTTATCTTTAAAATAAATTTTAAAACTATTATTTATCACTATACTAGTATTTTCTTTTATAACATAACTTATTGGTTTAATCTCTTTTTTAATAATCTTCTTACTTAAATTAGTATAAGAAAATCCCGGAGTATCATATAAAGTATAATCACCCACTTTAAGTTTAATAAAATCTAAAGTTGTATTTTCTCTATCACTAACTAAAACTTCTTTTCTCTTATCTATTAAACTATTAATAAAAGTACTTTTACCGGCATTAGTAATACCCATAATAAAAGCTGTATTAATCTTTTTCTTCTTTAAATATTCTATAATATTACTAGATTCATAATTACTTTTATTACTAATAAATAATACATCTTCACTTATATTATAAACATCTCTTAACCAATTAATTATTTTACTCTTTTTCATTTCTTTTCTTAAAGTATCACATTTACTTAATACTAAAACTTTCTCTATTTTTAAACTTTTAAAATAACTAATAGTTTCTTTATTAATATTTAAATAATCAATCAAAAAAAACGCTATACCCAAAGATTTATTTACTTTATTAATTATTTCTTTAGTATTAACTATATCATTTCTTTTAAGTTCCCCATAATTTTTTAATCTAAAACATCTTTGACAATATTTATTATTAATATCTGGTGTATATCCCAAGGAATTTTCTTCTGTATTTTGTAGAACAACCCCACATCCCATACATTTCTTATTCATAATACTTACCCTTAATCAAAATATTTTTTCTCTTTAATTTTCTATAAACAAACCCTTCAAAAAAGCGATTAATCTTTGTCCAAATTTTCTCATATTCCCCGATGGGATTAATTAAAATTGAGGTTATTCCTACTTTATTAGCCCCATATATATCTGTTAATAATTGATCTCCAATCGCGGCGATTTGATGCTCTTTAAACTTATATAATTCCATAATTTTAAGATATTTCTTTTTAAAAGGTTTATGGGCTGAAGCTGCCACATCCACATTTAATCCTTCTTTAAAAGGTATTAATCTTTTTCTATTACTATTAGATAAAATAATTAATTTAAAATCCTGTTCTAAAAACAAAAATAATTCTTTAACTTTCTTTGTTGGTGCATCAGTTTTAACCGGTACTAAAGTATTATCTAAATCAAATAATAAACACTTAATACCCATTTTTTTTAATTTACTATAATCTATATCATATATATTTTTTTGATAAATATCCGGTATAAAATTCTCCATATCCCACTCCTCAACCAAATTATACCAAAAACTAAAAAAAATAGAAACTATTTCGCCTCTATTTCCCAATTTTTCTCACTCTTTCATATTGTCTTAACCAATTATTAAATATTGCATATTTTTCTCCCATACTTAACTTATTAATTACATCCATAAAAGGACTTAAACCTTCATCTAAATAACCCTCATAAAGTTTTTTAATATCCATAATACCACCATTTATATTATAACGCTTTCTTTATTTTAAAGCACTTAAAACATTACTTATTAAATCAATATTATCAATTGCCTCATTTATTTTATCTGTTGTTCTAAGTTTATATTTAACTTTCATATCTTCTTTATATAATTTTACTTTACTAGGATCTCTATTAAGTTCTTTTAACCAATAAGAATTATACTTCAATAATTCCCACATTTTTTTATCTTTCTTAATTTCTAATAACCCAACCATCAACATTTTAATCCTCAAAAAATTTATTAATTGGTCTTGGTGTTACTGGTCCTTTAATAGTGCCTACTCCACTTGTTCCTTTACCTGTAAGTTCCTGCACTATTCCTAAAGCTTTTTGAGCTGTATTAATATGTTTTTGGACACTTTCCATATCAATATTCTTCATTATATCTGTAATCCCTGTTAAATTAGAATTACCCCGATTAAAATAAGTATTCCAAGCTTTACTATCTTCCCCATATATATCATATATTTCAAATAATTTTTGCCATGAAGCTTCCCCTGATTTAATTGAATTAAGTAACTCTGGATGACTTCTAGCAAATACTTTAAAAGCTTCTTTCTTATCCATAATATCACCAATAAAATATATGAATATAAAAATATAATAATTCTAAAATAACTAAACATACTATTAAAAGGTGATTAATATTGAAAGAATTTAATAATGAATTACTAAAACTTTTAAAAAAATGTTCTTGTCCTTTTACTTGTATTAAAGAAATAAAAGAAATACTAAAAAACAACAATTATGAAGAACTAAATGAATTAAACTCTTGGAATCTTTCAAATAATAAATATTTTGTTATTAGAAATGATGCTTCTCTAATTGCTTTTAATATTCCTAAAAATATAACTAATCAATTTAAAATTATTTCTACCCACAGTGATACTCCCGCATTTACTATCAAACCTAATCCTGATTATTATGAAAATGGTTATTTAAAACTAAATATTGCTCCCTATGGAGGAATTCTAAACTATGGCTTTATGGATCGCCCGATGAGTATCGCTGGTCGTCTAATTTTAAAAGATAATAATACTCTAAAAAAAGAAATAATTGACTTAAAAGAAACTGTGGCCGTCATCCCAAGTATTGCTATCCACCAAAATGATGCTGCTAATACCAATCTTGATCTTAATACTGATGTTGATTTAATGCCTATTATCTCTTTAAATAAAAATTATAGTCTAAATAAACTATTACAAGAAAAACTAAAACTAACTAAAGAAATATATGACTTTGATTTATTTTTATATCCCAATGAAGAACCCCAAATTATCAATAACGAATTAATACTTGCTCCCCGCATTGATAATATCACCTGCACTTATGCGGCATTAAAAGCTTTCCTTAATAATATTAATGATAGTATTAATATTTTAGCTATATTTAACAGTGAAGAAATAGGTTCTAACACTTTTGAAGGAGCCGACTCTAACTTTCTTATTGACACTTTAAAAAAGATTTGTAAAGAGCTAAAATTAGATTTAGGAACCACTCTTGCCAATAGTCTAATTATTAGTGCCGATAATACGCATGCTAAACACCCCAACCATGATGAATTATCTGACCACACGAATACTCCTACCCTCAATAATGGTATTTTAATCACTAAAGAAATAAATGGCACCACCAATAGTATTACTTCTTCTATTTTTAAAAAAGTTTGTGAAGATAATAATATTAAATATAGTTATTATACTTCTCGAAATGATTTCACTGGTGGTTCAACCCAAGCCGGAGTAAGCCTAAAACATTTAAGTATTAATTCACTAGATGTTGCACTACCCATGCTTGCCATGCACTCTAGTATGGAATTAATTGGAATTAATGATACTTATTTATTATCAGAAGCTATGTCCAAATTTTATCAAATTAAATACAAATTAGAAAATAATCAAATAACTTTCAAATAATTATGGTATAATTATATTACTGGTGATTATATGAATATCATGGATTATATAAAACTTCATCAAAACGAAGATTTCAAAAAATTCCCCTTTACCGAGGTCGATAATTTAATTTTTTCATGTCTTCCCTACTTAGACTATACAGGAATAGTTCCAGCCTTTAGACACCATAAAATAACTTTAAATGAAGCTGTAACTAAATTAAATGCCAAAAACCAAAATTATCATGGTCTTTTTATTGGTAGTACATATAAAATGTTAAACTTAATGAAAAACACCAAAAGATATGGCGATGCTCTTTTATATAATTACATGAAAGTAGTAAATAATGAAATGCAATTTGGAGCCATAACGATTCTTCTAAATGATAAAAGTACTTATATCGCTTTTGCCGGCACTGATACTTCAATCATTGGTTGGGAAGAAGACTTTAAAATGGCTTATCTTTATCCCGGAGTAAGTCAAAAATATGCTGGTATTTATCTAAACAAAGCTTTAGGATTATTCCCTAAAAATATTCGCATTGGAGGACATTCCAAAGGTGGAAATCTTGCTATATGTGCCGCGATGAATGCCAAAAACTATTACAAAAAAAGAATAATAGCCATTTATAATAATGATGGACCAGGATTCTTAAAAAAACAAATAGAAGATAAAAACTATTATAAAATTAAAGATAAAATTAAAATGTTTGTCCCCGAACAAAGTATTATAGGCATGATTCTTTATCACACTTATGATTATGAAGTCGTAAAAGCTAAAGGTTTTAGTATCTTACAACATGATGCTTTTAATTGGAAATGTAATGATAAAGAATTTATTAAAGCTAAACTAAACAAAAGAAGTAGAACTTTAGAACATAAAATAACTGAAAAATTAGAACATATGCCCCAAAAAGATAAACTTAAACTAGTTAATGATTTATTTAAAATCTTCTACTCAAACAACATCAAAGACACCAAAGACATTAATATCACCTCTATATTCAAAATAATCAAAAGCTTCAAACAACTAGACAAAGAAACCCAAAGACTATTACTAGAATTCCTAATATTAATTTTTATCAAATAAAAAAGAGAATAACAACCATATTGTTACTCCCCACTAGGATTTCGATGAGCCAAAGTAAAAATCTCTACTTAACCAAACTTATCTATCATAGACAAGTTTTTTAATTACAATTGTTTACTATGAGAAAACTCAAGCCTCCATATATCTACTTAATTCAAATATTATCTAGGCTTGAGAATCATTTTGAACCACCACGCTACACTCCTTGAAAAGTGTTTTCTAATCCATACTACGTCATGAGACTTTGTATGGATTAGTACTCGTTCCTGTTGTTGCTGCCCCTGAATCTGTGAAAGTAAATTTTGTATCAGCTTTCAGATTTATTACTGGGCGCACACCATACGCGTTGTCCACGTAGTCGTCAGTGAGGAGGCCATTCGAATACACATAGAACACCTGAGCAATGCCGTTAAAAAAGCAATATGGAGACATTGTCCAATATCCTTGTTCACCAGTATATAACCAATAGTTTGTATTATTTGTATTTCTTCCTCCTGCAAAATTTACTTCGTCTGCTGTTATTAATCCTATTGGATTGGTTAAAGCATGATTTCCTGTTGTTGCTCCACTTAATGTATACAAATCATTACTTTCTTGACAATCAAATATTGGCTTTCTTGGTGATTGTATTGTTCTTATATATGCTCCATAATAGGTTTGTGTCTTTCCTGCTCCATAGCTGTTTTTATTTGGTTGGGATGTTGCACTTACACCACTATATTGATATGGTGTTCTATCTCCACAAAATCCTGCTTCTGTATCTATATATTCTGATGCATTTTTTCCATTTACTTTTGTATTTTTTAAATTATTTGTATACCAAGTATCTATGTAACTTTTGATTCCACTATCATGTGTGTTTGTATGGGTTGCATTATAACCATTTAAATTTTGAGTTTGTCCCGTACTTCCATATTTATATCCTACATATGCATTGTCATCATATTTTGCATCTTTACTAAATGTTTGAGTTGCTCCATTATTTAGTTGTGTTGCTTTTCCTGTTGCTCCTGCTGTTGTTCCACTATAAATCATCCTTATTGAACCATCACCATTGATTCGGATGATTCTCCAATACATATTTGCAAATAATACATAATTATTACTTACACTTCCTCGAAAATAATATGTTGGCTGACCTCCTTCTTCTCCTTTAAACACTCCATTGGTGGCCTCTTCACATCCTGTTGCACAACTTGTTTTATCAAAATCTACAGGTGATTTATTTAAATTTAATTTTAATGCCTTTAATGTTTTATCCGCTGCTGGTATCACTTTACTAAAATATAAATAACATTTGTCATTAGTATGTAATTCTTTAAATACAAAGTTATTGTTTATAGTTGTAAGAACATCATGTAATTCTTGATCTCCTCTTTTACAATAACTTTTATTTGTATCTATTTCATATTTACTAGCATCTGGTGTTGTATCTATTGGAGTTTCTTCTTCTCCATCTATTAAATACATAGATAATGTATTATATTCTTCTTTTGTAATATTATCTTCTTTTATTTTATATTCTTTTTTAGTATTATTAAATACTACAATATTTAATAATATTGTTAAAACTGATAGACCTAAAGCTATCCTATAAATTATTTTAAATTCCATGTTTTCTCCTCTATTCTTTGTCTATTATAAACTACTCGCTCTAACTTTTCATTATAATCGACAAAACATATCAAAACTTATTATATTTTTCTATGTTATATTTCTAATATACAATATTATTTATAAAATTTCAATATTTTTATTTACTTTTTAATCCAAAAAATTTTTTCTTAATAAAAAAACACATAAAAATATTAAGTAATTCTTAAATTAACCCAAATCGAGTAGAGTAAGTTTTCAATAAATTTTATGATTTATTGATATGATACCCTCTCACACCACCGTACGTACCGT
>CANRIB010000038.1 GCA_947630575.1 uncultured Bacilli bacterium | reverse complement strand
TTTAAGCGACTTTTTATATAGATAATATAATTAATCAAATTAACTTGATTTAAAAAACTGTCCGTAGGTAAGTAAATATAAATATAGATTGACTTGCTTTTTTATTATATATATTTTTAACTTTTATATAATTCTTTATCTTGTACTTAATTATATTTTTATAGTATAATTAAAATACATAAATAAGTTAATAACTAATATTAAATAAAAGAAAGGAAAATAAATATGAATCCTATAATGATTACTATATTTGGTTTAGAAATAAAATGGTATTCTTTCTTAATATTAATTGGAATACTAATAGGCATATTTTTAATTGAAAGAGAAGCCCAAAAATTTAATTTAGATAAAAATGATATATTTAATATGTGTTTTTATGGCATTGTAACAGGTATTTTAGGAGCTCGAATATATTATGTATTATTTAATATTCATTATTATCGTTATAACATTATAGAAATATTTGAAATCTGGAATGGGGGATTAGCTATTCATGGTGGCCTAATCTTTGGTGCTATTGCAATTATTTTATATTGCCAAAAAAAACATCTTAATTTTATCCATATTTTTGATATCTTAGCTCCTGCTTTAATATTAGCTCAAGGAATAGGTAGATGGGGTAATTTCTTCAACAGCGAGGCTCATGGTTTTGCCACAACCTATGCTTATTTAAAAAATTTACATGTTCCGGAATTTATTATTAAAGGTATGCATATTAATGGCATTTATTATTTACCTACTTTCTATTTTGAATTTTTATGGTGTTTATTAGGCTTTTTAATTCTCCTAATTATTAGAAGATTTAAATATGTTAAAATAGGCACTATGACTTCTGTATATCTAATGTGGTATAGTTTTGGTCGCTTCTTCATTGAATCATGGCGAACAGACTCTTTAATGCTTGGTGGCTTTAAAGTCGCTCAAATAGTGTCAGTTTCTCTATTTATTGTTGGTTTAACTTATTTAATATATATATACAGTAAAGGAAAATACAATAATTTATATAATGATATAAATAAAGGTCGAGCTCTTTAAAATATAGGAATATAATATAATATTTAGTCCTATAATTTAATGAGGACCATGAAAAAAAATATCTTTTTAGTCCTACTTATAGGACTTCTTTTTTATTTAACTAATATAAATTCACCAGAAATTAATCAAGAATATAAAAATAATTATAGTTATGCTTTACCTGAAAATTCTTTTTTAGTAAACTTTAATATTATTAATGATAATCTTTATTATATTACTGAAAAAAATAATAATTCTCTTATTTATCTTACTAATTTAATTACTAATGAAACTAAACTTTTAAAAGAATTAAATAGTAGTTGTTTTATTGAAGATTCTTTTTTTATCTGTAATGATAAAAAAAATATTAATATTTATAATATAAATTTAGATTTATTATATACCCATATTAATCAAGAAAATATTAATATATTTCCCTATAAAGATACTTTTTTAAAACTAGAAAATAACAATCTTTATTTAAAACAACAAGAAGAAATAATATTTAAAATATTAGAACCTCATGGTGAATATAAAAACTATTATTATACTAAGAATAATACTTATTTATTATTTATTGATTATAATAATTATAAATCATATATCTATGATATCAAGAATAATAGCTATCAAGAAATTAATTATCATAATTATTTTAAATATTCCCAAGGTTTTTGCTTTTATAATCAAGAAAAAATTTATATTTTAGATTTAAAAGACCAAAAAAAATATGAAATACCTAATCCCTTAAATACAGATTTTTATTATGGTGGCACTTTAGATTCTAATATATTATATCTTTATGATTCTAATAATTTAATCGCGTATAATATCCAAGAGGAAACAATTAAAAATCTTAATTTAAACAATTATAATATCAATAATTTAATTAAATATCATAATTACTTATATTATTCTTATGATAATAAAATACTATCTCTTAATTTAGAAACAAATCAAGATAAAAGCTTATCTTTATCTGAATATAAAACTAATATCTTTAAAGAATTAGAAACATATACAAAATCTCTTTCTAAAGATTATAATCTTAATATTTATTTTAAAGAATTAATTAAAAATGAAAATTTTACTACCAATATTGTAACTGATCATAAAACTATTTATCAAGCATTAGAAGAATTTAAACCTATTTTAAATAAATTTTCTCCATCTTTCTTCACTAGTTTTCAAAATATTACCTCTAACAAATTAAATATTTATTTAACAGGCAAATTAACACCCACAAACATTGAAAATGAAGCTCAAAATCCTGTTGCCTATTCCCTTAATTATAATGATAATTATAATATTGTTATAGATATAACAAGCTCTAATTTAAAACAAACTTTATGTCATGAATTAATGCATAACATTGAATTTAGTCTAAAAGATTATCAAGTATTTATTGACTGGTCCAAATATAATCCTCCATCTTTTACTTATACAAATTCTTATAACACTATTTCACCATTTAATTTTACTTTAAATGAAACTAATCCTGAAAATATCTATTTCATTGATAAATATTCTCATACTTATCCTGAAGAAGATCGAGCCCGTATTTTTGAAAATATTTGTGCTTATCAAACTTCTCCCATCCTAGATTATTCTAATTTAACAAATAAAGCTCAATACTTAAAAAAAGAAGTTTTAAAATATTATCCTAATCTAACAGAAGTATTTAAAAGTATAACATAAGAAAAACTTTTATAATTAAAATTAATATGTTATAATTTTAATGGTGATTACAATGGATATATGTGATAACTCTGCTATTCTATATTTGATATACATAGTAAAAACTATGACATTTATAGTTTTAATTGTCGCAGTCGTTTTACTGATAGTTTCTTTATCCGTAAGTTGTTTTAAAACAATTATATCAGATGCTGATATTCCTAAAATGTTAAAAGCAATGTCCCGAAAAATAATTGCAACTATTATTTTATTTTTTATTCCTTCATTTATTAATCTTGTTTTAGATTTAGTTGAAAATAATGGTCATGAAAAATATGTAGCCTGTGTAACTAATGCTAATTTAGATTATATAAAAGAAAAAAGGGAACAAGAAGAATTAGCTAAAAAAACTGCTAAAGAGCAAGAAGAACAACTTTTAAAACAAAAAAAGAAAGAAGCTGAAGAAAAGAAAAACAGTGCCAATAAAGATAATTCTAATAAACCTACCTCTACTGAAAAATACGCCAAAGAAATAAAATATTTTAGTCAAGTTGTTCCGGGTGTTAATTTTTGTAATCCAGGCCATACAATGGCCGGCTATGCCTGTGGTCCAACATCGCTTTCTATGATAATTGCTACTTTTTCCAAACCAAGCTATACTCCAACTGACATGCGAAATTACATCTGTAATAAACAAGGAACTATACATCATACTGAAGGACAAGGCTTAGGAACCGCCGCTTTTACCAACACTAAAATGTTAAGTGATTATAATTTAAATGTTGAAACTTTATTCGCGTATGGCTCTTTAAGGCCTTATGATGATGCCAATGGTAAAAAAGTTCTTGAAGCTGTTCAAGCCGGAAAAGGGGTAATAGTCCATGTTCCGGGCCATTATGTTGTTTTAGGTCCTAATCCATCATGTAATAAAAATCGTGTATATTTATATGACCCAGCTCCTTCATCATTAAGAGGAGTAGGGGGCGAAAGCTTTAATGACTGTTATACTGTTAAAGAAGCTATCCGTCGCACTGGAACAAGACATAATAGATGTATAAATAATCAAGGTCAATGTGGTTGGGAAGGTGCTTGGGCCTACTCTGGTAAATAAGGAGAAATTATTATGAAAAGAATAAATAAATTATTTATAATATTACCTATTTTATTATTAAGTAGCTGTGGTAAATCGGAAACTATTGTTACTCCATCAATTAAATATCAAATGGATTTTAATGATAATATCAATGAAAAAATAACAATTTATATGCCAAGCGATGCGGAAGAGAAAGCTAAACTACCATCTACTGAAGAAACAATTGAACCTCCAATAGAATACACTTACTTATATAGTGATTTAAACCCTTTAATAAATGACTATAATTATGTATATAAAAAAAGTGATATAATTAAAACAGAAGATTATACATATCTTGATTTAACTGCTAACTTAGACTATGAAAATATAGTAAATTCTACTACGTTTAACAGTTGTTTTGAAAAAGTTAATATTGAACCCAAAGATGGCTATATCAATATTTTATTAGGAGGCCACTTCATATGTAGTTATGGTGATAACACTACTCTGGAATTTAGTGGAGAAAATCTCATAAGTACCTCTTTACCCAAAACAGACAATAATGTTTATCGAATGAAATTAGATAATGAATTAACAGATTATATAAAGTTATCAATAAATACTAAACATGATACATCTAAAACCAAAAAGTCCAATTCTTTCATAAAAATATATACCACCATTGGCATCTTATTTTTTCTCGCCTTTGCCTCTTTTATATTAATTTTTAAACATTTAAATTCCACCAATTCATTTTAATCGGTAATTTTTCAAAACTAATTGCCAAATATGTAAATAGTTGATATAATATTCTTATAATTAGGGTGATTAGTATGAACTTAGAACAAAAAATAATACAAGTTTCACTTGATGATATAATTCCAAACCGTTTTCAACCACGTTTAACCTTTGATGATCGTGGTTTAGAAGAATTAGCTAATTCTATTAGACAACATGGCATTATTCAACCATTGGTTCTTAGACGTATTGGTGATAAATATGAAATAATCGCGGGAGAAAGAAGATTTAAAGCAGCATCTATCGCGGGACTTACCACTGTTCCTGCAGTAATCGCTCAAATAGACGATAACAAAAGTGCAGAAGTAGCTATTGTTGAAAATGTTCAAAGACGTGATTTAACTCCCATAGAAGAAGCTAGAAGTTACAAAAACTTATTAGATAAAGGTTATTTAACCCAATCCGAATTAGCCAAAAAAATGGGCATTTCTCAAAGTGCTATTGCCAACAAATTAAGACTTCTAAACTTAGATGAAAGTGTTCAAAATGCTTTATTAAACAATGAAATCAGTGAACGTCATGCTAGATCTCTTTTAGTTTTACCAGACCATGAAGCTCAAAAAAAATGGTTAGATAGAATTATAAATGAAAGAATGACTGTTAAAACATTAGATGAAGAACTAAAAAAAGAAACATCTGGAAGTGAACCAAATCTCGAAAGTGACATACCTTTAGTTACCCCTCTAGATATTGATGCGATAAAAAATGAAGCGACAGAATTACCCAGTTTAAATGAGCAAAGTGAAATTGCCCGAAAATTGCGAGAAATTGAAAATGAAGCTAAATTTAATCCGGATGTTATTCCTGTTGACCAAGCAACTAACAATGCTAAAGGCAATTTCTTTAATTTCTTAGAAAATGAAACAGTTAATATGAATACAGAAGAAACAAACTTAAATGTTCCTCCTATAAATATTGAACCTATTACTGAAGCAAAAGAAGAACCAATCGAAAATCCTATTTCAAGACCTAAAGAAGAAACACCGGCACCTCCAGCCATAGAGCTTCCTGTATCACCCAAAATAGAGGAACCTCAATTAGAGGAAGAACCAGCCAAAGTTATTGAAGAAACTCCCGTTATTAAACCTGAGCCTCCAAAACCTGTTGAACAAAATGTAGTTCCAACCCCAACTAAAGAAGAAAGTTTTGACCCTGTATCATTAATTGATACATTAGATCCAAACTATGAAACTAAGGTTGAAGAAAAATTAGGAATTGATTTAAAAACTGCAATCAATGAAGTTCGTAACTGTACAGATAATCTAAGAGAAAAAGGTTTTAATATATCTTTAGAAGAATCAGATTTAAATAATTTATATGAATTTGTAATCAGAATTAAAAATAATTAAAATGGTGGTATATATACTATCTTTTTAATTGAGCTAAAACATTTGACAAATAAATATTGTATGATATAATGATAACATAAGTTACCAATAGAAAAGGGAGTGATATTATGGCTGCTAAAAGCATAATTGATAAAAAAACTTTACTACAAGTAGCAATTAATATGGTAGAAAAAGAAGGAATAGAAAGCATTAATGCCCGTAGTTTAGCATCAAAAGCCGGCATATCTACTAAACCAATATATCGTTTATATAAAAGTTTAGATTTATTAAAAACTGATGTAAATGATATAATCAAAAAAGAATATGATGAATTTATTATGAAGAGAGTAGATAGCAAAAATGCTTTAATCACCGTGTGTGTCGCCTATATTGAATTTGCTCAAATGCATAAAAATTATTTTAGATCTATGTTTTTATCTAATAATTTAAAATGGCAATCAGTTGATGATGTTTTAAATGAAAAATGGAATCAATCTACTATAATTAATTTAGTTAATAAACATAGTTTAAGTTTTGAAGAAGCCAAAAATCTTTTTATGAATGTTTGGTTATATGCCAATGGTTTAGCAACCCTTATCGCCTCTAATGATTTAACTATTGATAATAAAGAAATATTAGTAAGAATAGTTAAAATATATAAAGAATTTTCTAAACCTAAAAAAGTAACTAATTAAAGGAGAATAATCATGTATGATTTAATTATAATTGGTATGGGTATTTCGGGAATAAGTGCCGCCATATATGCTAAAAGAAGTAATTTAAATGTCTTATTGCTTGAAAGTAATGCTCCCGGCGGGACTTTAAATAAAATCCCTAATATCACTAACTATCCTGGATTTAATAATATTACAGGACCAGATTTAGCTATGAACTTATTTAATACCATTAATGAATTAGAAATACCATATAAAATAGAAGAAGTAACAGATGTTATTTTAGAAGATACTAAAACCATAAAAACAAAAAACAATGTTTATCACAGTAAATATTTACTTATTGCCACCGGTAGAAAACCTAATCTTTTAGGTTTAAAACATGAAGAAGATTATTTAGGAAAAGGAATTAGTACATGTGCTTTATGTGATGGAGCTTTATACAAAAATAAAGAAGTTGCCGTGATTGGTGGAGGGGAATCTGCTTTATCTGAAAGTCTATATTTATCTAAAATCTGTAAAAAAGTCTATTTAATCCATCGTCGAAGTGAATTTAGAGGAGAAGACTTAACTCTAACCAAAGTTAAAGAACAACCAAATATTGAATTAATTCTTAATGAAGAAGTAACAGAATTAATAATTAAAGATAATAAGTTTAAAGGCATAAAACTAAAAAATAAAGAATTAAATATTTCTTGTTTATTTCTCTATATTGGCTCCACACCCAATACCGAATTTCTAAAACAAACAGATATTAAATTAGATAATAATTATATATTAGTTAATGATAAATATGAAACAAACATTAAAGGCGTGTACGCGGTAGGAGATGTTATCAAAAAAGATATTTATCAACTAATAAATGCGGCCAGTGAAGGAGCTATTGCTACTATAAATATATCTAAAAACTAATTAATAGGTAAACAAAAAAGTTTACTTTTTTTATGCCCAAAAACAATAAATAATATAAACATCTTGATTTTTTGTCAACAATATTGTATTGTTAATACATAAAGTATTGCAATATGTAATATAGGAAGTTTTGATATGTTTTGTCGATTATAATGAAATATTAGAGCGAGTAGTTTATAATAGACAAAGAATAGAGGAGAAAACATGGAATTTAAAATAGTTTATAGGGTAGCTTTAGGTCATCAGTTTTAACAATATTATTAAATATTGTAGTATTTAATAATACTAAAAAAGAATATAAAATAAAAGAAGATAATATTACAAAAGAAGAATATAATACATTATCTATGTATTTAATAGATGGAGAAGAAGAAACTCCAACAGAAACTATGCCAAGTGCAAGTGAATATGAAATAAATGAAGAAAAAAGTTATTGTAAAAGAGGAGAGCAAGAATTGCATGATGTTCTTACAACTATAAACAATAACTTTGTATTTAAAGAATTACATACTAATGATAAATGTTATTTATATTTTAGTAAAGTTATAAATGCTGGAGATTTAATTATAGATAATTCAACTTATTATGATGGAACAACTCCAGATTTTGGTCAAACTGCATGTGATAGTGGGTGTGATAATACAGATAAAGGACTTTATAAAACAAAAGACGATGATGGAGATACATATTATTTTAGAGGAAGTGTAACAGATAACTGGGTTAAATTTGCAGGATATTATTGGAGAATTATCCGAATAAATGGAGATGGAACAATAAGATTAATATATTCTAGAGAAGAAAGTGAAACAGACTTAGATTTTCCTGATGATAATAAAACTAATCCAGCATATGTAACAAATACAGGAACTCAAGTAACAATAGATGGTACTAGTAATGTAGTATTTAATAGTGGTTATGGTCATAATAGATTTGTAGGCTATATGTATGGAAGTAATGGAGATTATTCTACATCGTACACAAATACTGAATCTAGTAATATAAAAACAAAATTGGAAAATTGGTATTCAACTAATTTAGAGAACAAATCAGTAGGAAGTAAAACAGCAAAAGATTACATAGATACAGATGCAGGATTCTGTGGGGATAGAACACCATATAGTGGAGGTGTTTCTACAGCGAGTGTAGATTATACAAAAGGAGGAACAACAAAAGAAACTTATTATGGAGGATACTTTAGATTAGTAGCAAATAAACAACCGGATTTGCATTGTAAAAGAAAAAACGGAAGTAGTGGAAGTACAACATTATCAGAGGATAATGATTTATATACAGTAAGTGATTCCAAAAAAGGAAATAAAGCAATATCAAAACCAGTAGGATTAATAAGTGCAGATGAAGTAAATTTTGCAGGAGGCAGAAATAATGCTAATAACGTAGGATATTACTTATATACTAACCAATCTTATTGGACAATGTCTCCGTATCGCTTTTATTATAGTGGGTCTAGTCAGGGCGCTTACGTGTTCACTATGAGAAATGATGGCCAGCTTAGTAACACGTACGTGTACGGCACGTTAGGTGTGCGTCCAGTAATAAATCTGAAGGCTGATACAAAGTTTACATTTCAAAATGCAGAAAATAAAGGAACATATTCTAATCCATACGAAGTTTCCTTACGGAGTATGGATAAAAAAATAATTTTAGCTTAGCTACGGACAGTTTTGAATAAACCCAGTGTTTATAAGGGATAAAAGAATAAAAAGTACGACTAGTAAGTG
>CANRIB010000037.1 GCA_947630575.1 uncultured Bacilli bacterium | reverse complement strand
ACGGTACGTACGGTGGTGTGAGAGGGTATCATATCAATAAATCATAAAATTTATTGAAAACTTACTCTACTCGATTTATGGTGTAAATAATAAAATAAATGAAGGAGAAAAAAATGAAAGTACTTGTTATTCCCGCTTGGTATCCTAATGGTGATGATATGTTAATGGGAATTTATCATAAAGAGTTTTGTGAAGCATTAGGAGCTAGAAATAATATAGATGTTAATATGCTTTTTATAGAAAGAGAAAGGTTAATTGCCCCTTTTAAATTTATGTTTATGAAAAAAAAGGAAGTAATAAAAGAAAAGAATTACAATGTTTTTATTACAAAAATGTTAAATGTTGAGAGAATAAGTAAAAAATGGCAATTAAAGAGATATGTAAAAAAAATGGAAAAAGCTTTTCTGGATTATTTGAAAAGTAATCCTAAACCGGATGTGATTCATGCAGAAGTTACTCTTCCATCAGGTTATGCAGCCGCGTTAATTGGGGAAAAGTATCATATTCCAGTGGTAGTGACGGAACATGCGACTTATTATAAAGATTTCTTTAATGAAGAAAATATTAAATATACCGAGTATGTTTTAAAACATTGTTATTTTACAGCCGTTAGTAAATATATGTTAGATGATTTACCAAAATATGTTAAATGTTCTCATTTACCTAATTTAGTAGATGTAGATGCGTTTAAATTACCGAGAAAAGAAATTAAAGGACTTAGAATTGCTAAAGTTTGTGCTTTTAGAAAAGGTAAAAGAATTGAAGACTTACTGGCCGCCTTAAAAATAATTGTGGATGAGAAAAAAATTGAAGATGTTAAATTGACAATCGTGGGAGATGGCTATTTAAATAGTTTTTATAAAGAAAAATGTCAGGAACTGGGGTTAGATTCCTATGTAGATTTTGTAGGAAGAAAGACTAAAAAAGAAATTGCCAATATCTTAAATAAGAATAATATGTTTGTAATTACAAGTACTAATGAAACATTTTGTATTCCTGGAATAGAAGCATTAGCTAGTGGAATGCCCGTAGTATCAACTAAATGTTTTGGACCAGAAGAATATATAGATAATAAATGTGGAAAATTAGTAGAAGTTGGCGATGTAAAAGCTTTAGCCCAGGCGATAACAGAGGTATATTTAAATATAAATAATTATGATATTAAGTATTTAAGAAGGGTGGCAGATAGATATTCAGCGAAAAATGTAATTGATAAGGCAATTAAAATATATGAAGAAATAATGAAAAAGAATTAGTTAATAACTTGCGGAGGAAATTCTCCTTTGATATAATGAGGTTGGTGATTAATAATGGGTATCATATCTTATGCTTTAAAAGGAAGTTTAGGAAATTTTTTGAAGAAATTAGATAAAGTGGCAGAAGAAACAAATATTAGTAAAAGAAAATTATTTAATAAGTTTTTGAAATGTTTTATAAGTCAGGGATTTGGTTATAGTGATTATTTAAATTATGAATTGTATTTAAAAACTAAAGAAGAAATTAAAGAGTATGCTTCAATTAAAGATCAAGATAAATTTTATGAGATAGTAAGTCCAAGTGAATATAAAACTTTTTTTACGATTAAACCTAATTTTTTGAAAAATTTTAAAGATTATGTAGCAAGAGATTTCTTTTATGAGGGAACAATTGCCGAGTTAAAAACATTTTTAGAGAATAATCCAGAATTTATGATTAAACCAATTGATGGTTTAGGGGGACGAGGAGTTGACAAAATGTTTGCAGCTCAAATAGATAATGTGGAAGCATTTTTTACAGAGTTAAAAGAAAATAGATTGTTTTTGGAAGGCTATGTAATTCAACATCCAGATTTAATGGCTTTTTGCAAAGAAAGTGTTAATACAATTAGGATTTTAACTTTTAATTATAAAGAACACTCAGAAGTATTATTTGCCACTTTAAGAATTGGTAATGGTACTGCTTCAGTAGATAATTTTCATAAAGGGGGTATGGCAGTACTAATTGATTTAGATACTGGTAAAGTAGTGGGAGAAGCAATTGATAAAGATTTAAATCATTTTGAAGAACATCCCAAAAGTAAGATTAAGTTTGATGGGTTTCAAATACCTAATTGGGAGATTGTAAAAAAGACAGTTTTAGAAGCTTCAAAAGTAAATGAGCATATTCATGTAGTAGGTTGGGATGTTGCTGTTACAAAAGATGGTTGTACTTTAATTGAAGGCAATAGACGACCGGGGTTTGATATTGTACAAGTAACTTCAAGATATGGACGGAAAGATTTAATGCGAAAAGTTCTTAAAAAAATTAATGAAGAAGAACAGACTAATTATAAAATCTAGAAAGGTGATAAAATTGATATATTTAGATTATAGTGCGACAACACCAGTAGGGTTTGAAGTTTTAGATACGTATAATAGAACTAGTAAAGATTTTTTTGGGAATCCTAATTCTTTACATGAACTTGGAGTTAAAACTAAAAATTTAATGAATAGTGCAACTAAACAAATTGCAGAGATATTTAATATTTTAGATAGTGAAATTACATATACTAATGGAGCAACAGAAGCTAATAATATAGCTTTAATTGGAAGTGCACTAGAATATCACAAAAAAGGAAAACACATCATAATATCTAAGCTTGAACATCCAAGTATTTATGCAATATGTGATTATTTAGAAAGTATTGGTTTTGAAATAAGTTATGTTAAAAATGATGAAGAGGGTTTAGTTGATTTTGATGATTTAAAAAGTTTAATTAGGCCTGATACAATTTTAGTGAGTATTTGTGCAGTTAATAGTGAAACTGGGGTTAGACAACCTTTAAAAATGATTAGACAAATTATTAAAAAAGAAAATAGTGAAACAATATTTCATTCCGATATGACTCAGGCAGTAGGTAAGGTAAGTGTGAATTTGCATGATGTAGATATGGCAACATTTACAGGACATAAAATATATGGACCTAAAGGAATAGGGGTTTTATATAAAAATAGCAGTGTTCGTTTAATGCCAATTTTATATGGTTCAGGAAAAAGTAATATGCTTAATCCGGGGACACCACCAGTGCCTTTAATTGTGGCTCTTTCTAAGGCAGTTAGACTTTCAACAACGGATATTGAAAAAAGAGAGAGATTTATTGAAAGATTAAATAATAAAATTGTGGATGCTTTAAGTAAATATGAAGGGGTAATTATTAATAAAACAAAGTATTCTATTCCCCATATTTTAAATATTAGTTTAAGAAATATTAAAGCAGAAACATTTTTACATGCCCTAGAAGAATATGAAATATATGTAAGTAGTAATACAGCTTGTTCAAGTGGAAATTTATCTACGAGTGTACTTGCAATATATAATGATAAAGTAAGAGCCTCTTCAACTTTAAGAATAAGTTTATCACATTTAACTACAACGGATGAAGTTAATAAGTTTATAGAGTATTTTGATCAAATATATAAGAAATTAAGTGGACTTCATGGATAAATTTAAAATAGGATCATTAGAATATGCCCCTTATAATAATCATAATAAAGAACATTTGCTTTTTTTAAGAGATTTATTAGAGGAAATAGAGGAAGAGGGAGAACTTGAAAAAAGAATGGGAGATATAGAATATATGTTTAGTCATTCTTATAAAGAATTGAATAGTTTTCAAGTAGATAATCCTAATGCTTATTTGGTTTATGATAAAAATAATATTGTTGGTTTTGTTTATATGTATGTAAATAAAGAACAAGAATTGTTGCTATATTTAGGAATTCATAAAGACTTTAGAAATAGAGGATATAGTAGTCGCATTAATCAAGAATTACCTCTTTATTTGTTAAATAATTTTCCAATTAAAGGAATAAGAGTACAAGTTGAGAAAGATAATATTCCTAGTGTTAAAGCAATTACTAAAGCCGGATTTGTACCAATTGGGGATGATTTTTATATTAAAAGATTGTAAAAATAAAGTACTTTAATCAATTAGATTTTAGTATTATTTTTTATTATAATATCTTTTAGTTATTTTGGGTGTATTATCTTTTTGTTTACAATTTTAAAGTATTTTAGTATAATAATTTTGTGATTTATATGGAAAAAGTTATATTTATTAAATATGGGGAATTATCAACAAAGAAAGATAATATTAATTTCTTTTTAACTAAATTAAAAGATAATATTTTATTTGTTTTAAAAGATATGAGGGTTAATGTTTCTTATGATTTGGGAAGGATGTTTATTCATACCGACGATGATTTAAATAAAGTAATTGAGCGAGTTACTAATGTTTTTGGGATACATGAAATTAATGTGGGATACATTATAGATAGTAATGATATAAAGGATGTAGCACCTCAAGTATTAGAGTTACTTAAAGATAAAGAATTTAAGACTTTTAAAGTAGAAACTAAAAGAAGTAATAAAAAGATAGAATATACAAGTATAGAATTAAGTAAAATGTTAGGAGCAGAAATATTAAAGAATATACCTGATATTAAAGTTCAAGTTAATAATCCTGATATTTTAATAAATGTTGAATATCGAAAAGATAACAGTTTAGTATATTTTGAAAAGATTAAGGGGTTAGGTGGTTATCCAGTTGGAACTTTAGGTAAAGGATTATTAATGTTAAGTGGAGGAATAGATTCTCCAGTGGCTGGCTATATGGCAATTAAAAGGGGAGTTAAGATAGAAGCTATATATTTTGAGAGTCCTCCACATACAAGTATAGAAGCTAAAAATAAAGTTATTAAGTTAGCTCGAAAGTTAGCAAAATATAATAATGATATAGTTTTACATATAGTTAATTTTACGGCAATACAAGAAGAGATATATAAAAATATACCACATGAATATTTAATTACAATTATGAGGCGGATGATGTATAGAATAAGTGCTATTATTGCAGGCAGGCGAAACGCTAAAATACTTGTTAATGGGGAGTCTATTGGACAAGTGGCAAGTCAAACTCTTACAAGTATGGCAGCGATTAATGAAGTTGTTAAGATACCGGTTATTAGACCTCTCGCGTGTTTTGATAAATTAGATATTATTGAGATAGCTAAAAAAATAGAAACATATGAAACTAGTATATTACCATATGAGGATTGTTGTACTATCTTTGTGCCTAAGCATCCAGTTATTAATCCGGATAAAGGAAAGTGCTTAGAATATGAAAAATTAATACCTTATGAGGAAATGATATATAAAGCAGTTAAAGAGCATGAAATTATAAAAATCGAAGAAAAAGAAAAGAAAGAGTTTGAAGATTTATTATAATTTAATAAAGTTGAGATATTTTTTATAGTTTTTGATAAGTTCTTCTACAAAAATAGAAGAATTTTTTTTATTGATGTAAAGATAACAATGGTTTTTAGTTCTAGTTAGGGCAACATAGAATAAGCGTCTTTCTTCTTCATAAGGATAAATGTCTTTATGAACTAAGACATATTTTAAGATTTTTTCATCTTTTATTTTACTGGGAAGAGAATTGGTATCATTGGTTAAGTTAATTATTAAAATGTTATCTTCTTCTAAGCCTTTAGATTTATGAATAGTTTTGTAATAGATGTTATAATTTTGATAATTAATAAAGTTATCTTTAATTAGATTTGGGTAACAAACATTATATATGTCTAAATTATTACGACCGAGAATCATTAAATTGGGACTATTGATATACGCGAGAGCTTTTAGAAAATCTTTTTTTTCATCTTTGTAATATAAAATAGTTAGGGGTTTGGCAATACTTTTGGATGAGGTTAATGTTTTTTTGATTTGGCGAGGATTTTTCATGACAAAAGAGCCGGCAACATTGATTAATTCTTGACTATTGCGGTAAGTGCTTGTTAAATAAAGTTTTTTGACAGGTTTAAAATTAGTAGGAAAATCAAGAAAGTTATTTAAATCACAACCAGAAAAACGATAAATTGATTGAAAGTCATCACCAACAACGGTAATATAAGCATGAGTTTTTTTAACTATTTCTTGAACAAGATTTTCTCTTACTTGGGAGGTATCTTGATATTCATCAATGATAATATATTTATAAGTTTTGGTAATACCTTTTTCTTTTACTAATTTAGTAGCTAAATAAATCATGTCATCAAAATCAATTAAACCTTGAGATTTTTTTTCAATTAAATACATTTCATATATTTTTTTAATAATAAGTAAAAAGGGAAAATCTTGTTTAGGAGCATTAGCAATTATTTCGTTAAATTTATCAAGATTATAGTAAGTAGAGATATATAATCTAATGAAACGTGCGATTGTTTTTTTATAGTTTTTAAAAGCAAGGGAAGTTTCATAATTTTTTGTAAAAAAGTATTTGCGAAAATAATAAGGGTTAGGAAGAGAAGAAAATATTTCTTCAATTAAATAATCTAATAAATTATCTTCGGCAATAGTAAATTTTATGTTGTTAGCTTTAATTATTTCTAAAGCTAGTTTATGAAAAGTATAAACTTTATTATCAAGATTTAGTTCTTTTTTGATTTTCTTTTGTAAACTTAAGGCAGCATCATTGGTAAAAGTTATGCAAAGAATATCTGCTAAGTTAATATTTTTTTCTTGGACTAAATATTTTATTTTGCCTACCATAGTTAGACTTTTGCCTGAACCAGCACCGGCGATAATCATGGTATTTTCATGGTTGGTGGTAGCCGCGATAGTTTGTTCTTTATCTAATGTGTTTCCTAAGACTTTGATATTCATATTACTCCTTTAAATTAGTTTAATATTTATTTTAAAATATAAAAAGAGATTTAGCAAGAAAAAGAGTTCGACAAAATTTGCAGTTAAGTTTTTAAAATAAGTTGAAAAATTGCTGAAAATAAATTACAATATTAATATTGAAGGTGGAAAAATGAATAAATTAATTAAATTTGGGGTATTGATTTTAGTTATGTTTGGGCTTACTAGTTGTTTTAAGAGTGATAAATTAAGTAATAATAATGTTTATACAACTATATATCCAATTGAGTTTTTAACTAATTATTTGTATGGAGAAGAAAAAGATGTTTATAGTATTTATCCAAGTGGGGCGGATATAAAAAATTATGAACTTACAAATAAACAGAAAGAAACTTATCAAAGAGGGGCATTATTTGTTTATAATGGACTTACTAATGAAAAAGAACTAGCGAGGGAGTTTTTAAATAAAAATGAAGATTTATTATTGATAGATGTTTCTTATGGGTTAAATTATAAAAATCAGGTAGAAGAATTATGGATGAGTCCTAATAATTATTTGATGTTGGCGAAAAATATAAAGAATAATTTAATTGATTATACAACTAGTAAATTAGTAATAGAAGAAATAGAAAAAAAATATAGAGAGTTAGAAGAAACTTTATCATATATGGATGCAGATTTGAGAAATATTGCTAATATGGCTAGTAAAGAAGGAAATACAACTTTAGTAGTTTCTTCAGATAAGTTACAGTTTTTAGAGAATTATGGATTTAATGTGGTAGTTTTAGATAGTGATACAATTATGGAAGCAACAATTAAAAGTAATTTTAAGAGTGAGAGATATAAAGATATATATTTATGTAGTAGTGATTCTAAAAGTGATTTAATTAAAGAATTAGAAAGTAATTATAAAGCTAATATTATAAATGTGAATATGCTTTATACATTAAAAGATGATGAAGTTAATAATAATGAAAGTTATTTAACAATTATGCAAGATTTTATTGAAAATATACGGAATACGGCTTTAAGTTAAGAAGTGGAAGTGTGATGGAATGAAAAAGATTTTGGGTTTATTAGTAATAGTTATTATGATGACTGGATGTATGAGCTATAATATTAAAATGGATATTAAAAATGATAAAAGTATGGATTTTAATGTGCAGATGGAATTGGATATGATGCAATTTGCTAAAATAGCTTTAATGGATGAAGATGTATGGAATAATTATAATGCAAGTTTATGTGAAAATATGTGTGAAGAAGGGCAAGATGACTGTGTAAATTCTTGTATGAGTTCGAGCAATAATAAACCAACAGATGAAGATGTAAAAAAATATTTAGATGAATATTTGAATTCAGGGGAATTTGAAAAAGATTATTCATATGATGAAGATGCTGAGAAAAAGTTAAAAGAAAAAGGTTATAAAATTGAAGAAGTAATGGATAAAGAAAATTATGTTTATAGATTAAGTTTAGCTAAACATTTTAATAATATAGATGATATTTCAAGTGAAAAAGAAATAAGTTTAGATATAAGTAAACTTGTTGATGGAGAAGCAGAAGAATTATTTTTTACAAAAACTCAAGATGGAAATTATAAAGCTAATTTTATAATTGAAGAAGATAGTGATGAGGAAAATGAGTATTTGATGGATGCAGATTTAAGTAGTATTTTGAAATATGATTATACAGTTATTTTGCCATATGAGGCAATTAGTAGTAATGCTACAGAGGTATCAAGTGATAAAAAAACACTTAAATGGAATTTAACTGGTGATAACATTAAAGCAGTACAATATGAATTTAATTTAAAAGATAATAAAAAAAATATTATTAATTTAGATAATGATAATTTAAAATATGTGGCTTATGGTTTAATTGGGGGAGGATTATTGGTTTTAGGGCTTGCGATTTTGGGTTTAATTAAAAGTAAAGCAAATTAAAAAAAGCTTTATTTTTTCTTTTACAAGCGGTTGTTCGTATGTTATAATTAATTTACTGGATGGTGAGATAAATGTTTGAATATATGGGAGATAGACTTAGCAGGGCTATTAAAAATATTAGGGGAATGGGAAGAATAACGGAAGAAAATATCAGTGAGGCAATGAGAGAGATAAGACTAGCATTATTGGAAGCTGATGTTAATTATCAAGTTGTTAAAGAATTTGTCCAAAATGTTAAAGAGAAAGCTTTGGGCTTAGAAGTAGAGAAAAATATTAAACCAGATGAATTATTTATTAAATTAGTTAAAGATGAATTAGTAGAGTTACTGGGTGGAGATTATGTTCCTTTAACCGTTAATAATGGAACTACAGTTTTAATGTTATGTGGTCTTCAAGGTAGTGGTAAAACAACGACGGCAGGAAAGCTTGCTAATTTTTTAAGAAAGAAATATCATAAAAAACCTTTATTAGTCGCGTGTGATGTATACCGTCCGGCGGCAATTGATCAATTGGTGGAAGTTGGTAAAAGTTTAGATATACCAGTCTTTACTAAAGGAAAAATTAGTCCAATAGAGATTGTTCGGGAAGCAGAAGTTTATGCGAAAGAAAATAATTTAGATTATATTATTATAGATACAGCAGGGCGCTTACAAATTGATGAAGCATTAATGCAAGAATTAAAAGATATAAGTGATGCAATAAAGATTGATGAAACTATTTTAGTTATTGATGCAATGATGGGACAAGATGCCATAAATGTTATTAATGGATTTAATGATACCCTTAAACTTACAGGAACTATATTAACTAAGCTTGATGGTAATACCAAAGGAGGAGTCGCACTTTCTGTTAGACATATTACACATATTCCGATTAAGTTTGTGGGAGATTCAGAAAAGATGGATGGACTTAGAGAGTTTTATCCAGTTTCTATGGCAGAACGTATTCTAGATATGGGAGATATTTTAGGTATTGCCGAAAAAGTAGAAAATTTAGTTACTGAAGAAGAAGCTAAAGATCAGATGTTAAAAATGAAAAAAGGTAACTATGATTTAGAAGATTTTTTACATAATTTAAAACAAATAAAAAAATTAGGACCACTGGAAAATATTTTAAAAATGCTTCCAGGAGCAAGAAAGATGGGACTTAATAATATAAGTGTTGACCCTAAACAAATTGGACACGTGGAAGCAATAATTAGTTCCATGACGATTTATGAAAGAAAACATCCGGAAGTTTTAAAAGCTAGTCGTAAACAGAGAATATCTAAAGGTTCAGGTAGACCAGTTGAAGAAATAAATAGACTGCTTAATCAATTTGAAGAAATGAAAAAAATGATGAAAGCTTTTAGTAATGGAAATATGAAAATGCCATTTTAATATTTAAATATTAGGATAATTACCTATTCCAAGTAAGAAGTTAGACATACAATAGATTAGAAAGGAAATGTGATTATCTTGAAAATAAATAATAATAGAGATTTTGAATCTATGCAAGAAACAGCATATTATAATACTGAGTACCAAGCAGGAGATATGGGAATGAATAATATGAATATGGGTACTTGTTGCTCTTCTCAAATGACGGGAATGGGCATGATGGGTGGAGAAGCTATGCCGGGTGTAGTGTGTCCTCCAGTTTATGAAGCTCCAAGAGAAACTGTATGTCATAGATATATTTGTCATGAAGTTCCTCATATTCAACCATGTAATACTAGAATTATAAATCATCATATTTATAAACATACTTATACTCCAACTTATTCTTGTTGTGAAGAAAATGAAGTTCAAAATGTTTATGAAAGAAATTGTTGTTAAAAATTTAGGATTTTAAATACTTTAAGGACTGTTATAAAATTAAAAAATTGATTTTTTATCAGTCTTTTTTTAAATTTAGGACCAAAAACAAATATTTAAGACATGGAACGACAAATATTTCACTTTCTTTATGTTATGATG
>CANRIB010000036.1 GCA_947630575.1 uncultured Bacilli bacterium | reverse complement strand
CTGTGAAATAGGCAAAAGTAGCCCCAACAACCGCTACCAGTAGCGTCGCAACAGCGATCACCGTTAGTAATACCGTGCTTTTTCCTTTACTTATTTATTTATGTTCTCTTATTATATAAATTTTAAAATATTATAAAAATTAGTTATCTGATAAAAAGAATTTAACTAATTTTTCATAATTATCTTGACTATTTTTTATAGTATCAATTAAATATCCTTTTTCATTATGTAATTGATACTCTCTAATACCTCTTATATAAAACTCTTTATTTCTATCTTCTATATAAAATGGCATAATATTATTTACTAAGCACTCTCTAAACATAATCATCCTTCCAACTCTGCCATTACCATCCTGAAAAGGATGTATATGTTCAAATCTAACATGAAATTCAATAATATCTTCTAAAGTTTTATTTTTAATTTTATTATACCAAGAAAGTAAATTTTTCATGTCTTTATCTACATTTTCAGGGGCAGAAGTCGTAATATTTCCTACAAAATTACTTTTACTTTTGTACTCTCCAATATTAAACCATCGTTTTTCTGAATCTGTTAATGTTCCTTCTTTCAAAATAAAATGAAACTTTTTTATCATTTCTTCAGTTAAGTTATCTTCAAGTGTATCAAGCATATATTTAAATAAAGTAAAATGGTTTTTTACTTCTGTTGCATCTTTTAAAACAATAACTTTATTACTATCAGTAAGTATAGTTCCTGTATCATATATACTTGCTGTTTCATCAGGGGTTATAGTAGAGCCTTCAATATGATTAGTATTATATGCAAAATCAAGTTGTGTTTTATGATATAAATTTCCTGATAAATTCATATCTTTCTGTTCTTTTAAAGCTTTAATAATTTTTGAAACTTCCATTTTTCCCTCCCAAAAATATCTATAAGATATTATAACATAAAGATTATTAATATGCCATATTTATATTTATGATTTTTTCTTTCCTCATGTATTAATAATCAATATTTTGCATATACTATAAATATAAAGCATTATGCCTATATTATATATATAATATATTGACATAATGCGGAAAATATGGTATTATGTAAGCTATAAGAAGAAAGAGAGTGAAATATTATGGCTAATTTAACAAGTACTATAAATGTTAACGTTCCTACTAACATTAAAGAAGAAGCAAATCGTTTATTTGAAACACTTGGATTAAATATGAGTACGGCAATTAATATATTTTTAAGAAAATCTATAGATGATTGGGCTATTCCTTTTAGTGTTAGTACTAGAAAACCAAGTCCAGAACTTTTAGAGGCCTTAAATGAAGGTGAAAAAATATTAAATGGAGAAATAAAAACAAAAGGCTATCATGATATAAATAAAATGTTTGAGGATATACTAAATGAAAACTGAGTTTAAGAATACTATATATGAAGTAAAAATGACTTCTAACTTTAAAAAACAATTAAAAAAAATTTTAAAACAAAATAAAGATTTAGATGAATTAAAAACAGTTATATATAGATTAGCTAATGCTGAAGCTTTAGATTCCAAGTATAAAAATCATGATTTAAATGATAATAAAATATACAAAAATTGTAAAGAGTGTCATATAGAACCTGACTGGTTATTAATATATAAATTAGAAAATAAAGAATTAGTGTTATTATTATTTGCAACTGGTAGTCATAGTGACTTATTTAGATAATAAATAAGTTTTTTCTATATATTTTTCTTTTGTAAAGAATCATTGTAACATTAAATATTAATGAAAATATATTACTATAAATAGATTGGAGTGTTGTTAAATAGAGGTAAGACTTCAAAAATGGGGTAATTCTAATGGTATAAGAATACCAAGTAGTATATTAAAATCTTTAAATTTAAAAACAAATGATAAAATGGAATTAGAGTATAATAAAAATGAAATAATAATATCAAAACCTAAACGCGAAAAAATATCTCTTGCTGAAAGATTTGCTAATTATAAAGGAAGCAATCTAGCAAAAGAGTATATAGACCAGCAGTAGTAATTTCCAATGATATTTTTAATAAAAATACTAAAATGGTTATAGTATGTCCTATAACATCTAATGAAAAAGAATTTCCTACTCATTATAATTTAAAAAATTCTAAAAGTTAAAGGTTCAGTTTTATGTGAACATATTAGAAGTATAGATTATGAAATTAGAAAATTAAAATATGTTGAAAAAGCTAATAGTGAAGATTTCGAAAATATCAAATATTTATTAGACACTTGTTTATAGCAAACTTTAAACTATGGATATTGACCCAGAAGTTGATTATGAAGGAATAAGAAAGATGAACGTTTTAGATTGGTTACTAAAGAAATAAAAAGTAAAGGAAAAAAGAAAAAAGAATATAAATTTAGCCCAAAGAAAAGAACTTATCTTTAAGCTAAATTTATATTTCTTTAGTATAACCTTTATTATTATTTTGTCAACTCTCTTTTTTAAACTTACCAATCTTTATAAACAAAATTTTCTTCCTTATTTATAATCTAAGCCCTCTTTTTAACGATTCCATAAATTTAAATCTAATTTCCAATTTGTTATTTAATATTTATCTTTCTTCTCAAATTTTAAATATTTCTTCTCTTTTCCTTCTTTCTCCCATTTAAAAAACTACCTAGTCTTTCCTAGATAGTTTATTGGTCGGATCAGGCATCAGCCTTTTCGGTATTTGTAACAGAAATATCGTTGATTTCCAACTTAATCTTTTTACCCATGTCAGCATTTTGATTTTTGTCGCTTCCATCATCTTCTGCAACTGTTGGATATTCAACTACTAAATAGTAGTATTTGTTAGCACCATTAGTATCTATCGTCACATTATCTTCAAAAGTTATATCAGCTTTATTTCCACAAGCAATTTGTCCTTCAGCAGGAGAGCTTTGTGCAGTGCATGAATCACCAGTAGCTTTTTCTATTTTTCCACTAGCTACAAGCGTCTTAGTACCTAAATCACCAGAATCTACAAATTTGGTATTCTCAGTGCACTTTTGGGTATAATGAACTTCGTTATTTTGATCACCAGAAGTTAAAGCTTTAACGTTCTCACACGTTACAAATTTTTGTCCGTCAGTGCTATTATCAAGTTTTTCATCAAGTCTATATAATCTCCATTTTACTGGAAAATCAAATTCAGTACCGGTAAGTCCTGTTTCTCCATCAAGTAATGAAACTGTTGCTTTAACATCATATGAAACTTTATATTTCTCTCCTTCGCTGCCTCCAGAAATATTACTTTTAAAACCAGCCCCAACCGCGTTCATTGTACCAGGATATACAGTAAACTTAGTACCTTCAATTGCTTCTTTGGTAAATGATATATTTGCTACTTTAGCAGTATCAACTGTTGCTTCTTTGGCAGCACTTCCATCCGGTGTATTAGTCGCTGTGAAATAGGCAAAAGTAGCCCCAACAACCGCTACCAGTAGCGTCGCAACAGCGATCACCCCCTTAGTATTCCCGTGTTTTTCCTTTCCTTCTTTTTTAGGCACTCCTTTGACTCTTAAAAAATCATATCAAATTATTTTTAGTAAATTGTGGTAAATATTAAAAGTAATATTGAAAAAATGTCGAATTTTTGTTATATTATATTTAAGCTATGGAGGCATAAAGTATGAAATTTGAAATGTATAAACAGGAGAAGAATATAATTTTGGGATTACTTGTTTGTGCTTTAATCACTGTTTTTGGTTATTCTTTGGCATATTTTGTTTCTGGGGTAAAGATAACTGGAAGTGGTGGTAGTGCAAGTGGGAGTACAGCAAAATTACCAACTGTTACTTATGATGCAGGTGATGAGGGTTTAACTTTAAGCAATGCTTATCCTGGCAAATCTGAAACTAAAACTTTTCAAGTTAAGTTTGATTCTAAGGATAATGTAGGCGCATCAGAAAAAATTGGAATAAAATTAAATATTGAAAGTAATGAATTTAAATTATGTAATGCAGTAGATAGTGCTAATAAAAATGGTTGCGATGAGTCTGATACTACTAGTCAACTTGAGTTGAAGATTAGTGGTGGTGGAATAGATGGAGAACAGATAATTGATCTTACAGGTAAAACAGGCCAAAGCATTTCTTTAGCTACTGATACAATTAGTGCGGATGCAACTTATACTGTTACTGTAGAATTTAAAGAAACAGATAAAAATCAGGGACATAATGCAGGTAAGAATTTTTCTGGCTCTATAACTGTAGAATTTGTGGAGTAGTAATACTCTTTTTTATTTTTTTAATATTTTTATATTGCGAATATTTTTAGCTTATGTTATACTTTTAGATAGTAGGGAGTGTGTCTAAAGATGCAGGATACAAATTTACAAGAACAATACGCTTTATTAGAACAAGAAAGACAGGAGGATAAGAAAAAAACAATAATTATTATTGTGTTATGTATACTAATTATTTTAGTTACTTTGTTGGGTTTGTTTTTTGCTTATTCTAAGTTTGATGGTGTTTGTAGTATTAACTGCGATACCGATGGAGATGGAATTCTAGATTTAAATATTGATACTAATGGTGATGGTATTTGTGATATAAATTGTGATACTGATGGAGATGGTAAGCCAGATTTAAATATTGATTATAATGGAGATAGAAAAGCTCATTTTAATATTGATACTGATGGAGATGGAAAACCAGATACCAATATGGTTAATAAAGATACTAATGGTGATGGTATATGTGATTTTAACTGTGATACTGATGGAGATGGAAGACCTGATTATAATATAGACTTTGATAATGCTAATACTTGTGATGTAAACTGTGATACTAATGGAGATAAGATTCCAGACTTAAATATAGACACTGATAAAGATGGAAAACCTGATACAAATGTAGATACTAATAATGATGGGAAACCGGATATCAATATTGATAAAGATGGAGATAATAAATGTGATGTAAACTGTGATACTAATGGGGATAATAAACCGGATACAAATGTAGATACAGATGGAGATGGAAAACCAGATATCAATATTGATACCGATGATGATGGAGAACCAGATACTAATATTGATACAGATGGTGATAATAAACCTGATAAAGATATAGATTATGATAAAGATGGTAGTTGCGATTTTGATTGTGATACTAATAAAGATGGAAAACCTGATAAGAACTTGAGTAATCAAGATACAGATAATGATGGTAAATGTGATGTAAACTGCGATACTAATGGTGATGGAATTCCAGACTTAAATATAGATACAAATGATGATAAAAAATGTGACTTGAATTGTGATACTAATGATGATGGAAAACCAGATGAAAATCTTGATGTAAATAGAGATAAGAAGCCGGATGTTAATGTTCCTGATGGTAATGGGGGATATAAAAATCCAATGAATCAAGATACAAATAATGATCAGAAATGTGATTTGAATTGTGATGATAATGGTGATGGTTGGCCAGATAGAAATGTAGATGTAGATGGTGATGGCAATCCAGATTTAAATATTGATAAAGATAATAATGGCACTTGCGATTATAATTGTGATACTAATGGAGATGGGGATTCTGATATTAATATTAAAGATGAGGATTCTAAAGAAGATAAATGTAAGTTAAATTGTGATACTAATGGTGATGGTAAACCTGATGTAAATATTGATAAAGATGGGGATAATAAATGTGATGTAAACTGTGATATTGATGGTGATGGTAAACCTGATACAGATGTAGATTATAATAATAGTCAAATACCACAGTTTAATAAAGATAGAGAACCTAAAGATGGAAAACCAGATGATAATTTAATAGATCAAGATAAAGATGGCGATGGTAAGTGTGATATAAACTGTGATACTAATAAAGATGGTTGGCCAGATACTAATGTTGATACAGATGGTGATGGTAAACCTGATGTAAATATTGATAAAAATAATGATGGTAAATGCGATGTAAACTGTGATACTAATGGTGATGGTAAACCTGATACCAATATAGATACAGATGGTGATGGCAATCCTGATACTAATAAGAATGATCAAATGGAAAATGGTAAATGTGTTCGTAACTGTGATACTAATGGAGATGGAGTTCCAGATACTAATGTTGATACCAATGGTGATGGTACATGTGATTTAAATTGTACGGATGAAAATGGCAAGTGTACACTTAATTGTGATACTAATGGTGATAAGAAACCAGATACCAATGTAGATAAAAATAATGATGGTAAGTGTGATTTAAATTGTACTGATGCAAATGATAAATGTACACTTAACTGTGATACTAATGGTGATGGCAATCCTGATACTAATAAAGATACTAATGGTGATAGGGTGCCTGATACCAATGTAGATAAAAATAATGATGGTAAGTGCGATTTAAATTGTGATAATAATAATGATGGAATATGTGACTTAAATTGTGATGTTAATAATGATGGCAATCCTGATACCAATAAAGATACCGATGGTGATGGTAAGTGTGATGTTGCTTGTGATGGTCAAAGAAGTAATGATGCAAACTTAAAGAATTTAAGTGTTGGACAATTTGCTTTAAAACCAAAATTCGCACCAAATGTTACAGAATATACAATTGTAGTTGGAAGTGATGTTACATCTGTTACTATTACAGGTGAAGCAAATGATCCTAATGCAAAAGTTCATGGAAATGCGACATATCAAATTGAAAATGGCAATACAAGAATTCCAATTACTGTTGTTGCAGAAGATGGGACTGTTAAGACTTATTATGTAACAGTTGTTAAAAATGTTCAATCTGGAGTTGAAGAAAATGGTGATGGTAAGTTTGAGATTCAGACTGGCGATGGAACACTTTTAGTTAGTTATACTCAAGGATTAAAAGCAACAAATATTTATCCTGGACAAGAGTTAAACCCACAGAAATTTACTTTAACTAATAATTCTAGTAAAACTATTACATATAACATTAATTTAATTGAAGTAACTAATACGTTTGAAACTGATAACTTTAAGTATGAATTAAAGGCTGGTGGAACAACTATTGTTCCAACAACTCCGGCTCCTAAAACTACTGCAAGAACAACTATTAAAGAGAAATTAATAATTGAGCCAAAGAAACAAGTAGACTTTGATTTATTGTATAGTTTTGTGGATACTCAAGCTCCTCAAGATGAAGATCAAGGAAAGAGTTATTCAGCTAAAGTTGAAATAGAAATTGTTAGTGTGAATTAAGATTAAGAGTAACTGATGGTTGCTCTTTTTCATGTAAAAGTTTTGGAAATAATCTTGTATTTTAGATAATTATGTTCTATAATAAAAATAGAATAGGAGGGGCCTAGATGCGAGAAAATACTTCTTTTGGTAAGGCAATGAAAATTATTGGTAAAGTTCTTTCTTGGGCTTTATTTCTAATATTATTAGTCGCGGCTGCTTTCCTTATTTATTATTATGTAGCAACAAAAATATATGCTGCTAAAGGTCCAGGATATGAGCCTAAATATTCAATATATACAATTATAAGTGGGTCTATGACTCCAACTATTAAAGTTTATGATACAATTATAAATGAAAGAGTTGATAAAGCTAGTGATATACAAGTTGGGGATGTTATAACTTTTGTTTCAACTAGTTTACTTACACCGGGAACAACTATAACCCATAGAGTTGTAGGAATAACTGAAGATAGTGATGGTAATACTTGCTTTAGAACTAAAGGAGATTTTAATGGAGCAGAAGACCAGAGTTGTGCAAAGTTTCAAAATGTTATTGGTAAAGTTGTCCTTAAGATTCCTCAATTGGGAAGAATTCAATTTTTCTTAGCTTCTAGGGCAGGGTGGTTGTTGTGTATTTTACTTCCTGCAATTTATATTATTGGTAGAGATATTATGAGAATTTGTAAATTAACTTCTATTAAAAATACAACAGATGCGATGAACGATAAAAAGAAAGATCCTAAAAAAGCTAAAATGGAAGAATTAAGGAAAAAGGAATTAAAGAGGAAATTATTAAAAGAAAATATGGATGATGATGTTAAATATTATAAAGAACCCGAAATTAAAGAGATAGATAAAAATAATAAAAAGAAAAAGAATTAGAGGTAATACTTTAATTCTTTTTGTTAAATTCTTTAGCTAATAATCCTTTTTTGCTTAAATTATTGTAATTTTTAGGATTAATTATAAGATCATATTCCCCAATAAATTCATAGATATGAGGGTTGAATCCAAGTTTAAATTCATTTAATCCTTTATAGGGATTATCACTGCTTAAATCACCGGTAAAACCATTTAAATCTAAATATTTATAATTGTTTTTGTAGTATTCAATTATATTATAGTGTAAAAAATAATTAGCATTAAATTTTTGATATTTAGGGTTAATACCACTTATAACAATATTTACACGATTACCATTAGTAATGATAAAAGCACCAGCAATATATGTTTCTTTGTTTTGGTTTAATCCATGAGTGGCTATTTCAATATCATTTTTGTATGATAATAGAGTTTTATCAGAAGCCATTTTTTTATTAATGTTTATAGTATTAGAATTAATAATTAATTTTTCAGATAATATACTATTGTTTTCTAATTCTTTATTATATAGTTCTTGACTATTTAAAAGATATTTTTCATAGTCTATTTTAACAAGAAATAAGTCACAGGATGATGTTTTTTCAAAAATGTTAAAATATTTTTTATAATAATATTCGTTGATATTTTTTTTATTTTTAATAAAATTATAAAATATATCCATTTTATCTTTAGTTACTTTTTCGAATATTAAACCTTTTTTGGTTGCTTTTCTTATTTTATTTTTAGTATTTTTAGATAGTTTATCAAATGAATATTCTTGTAAGTTTAGAATCGCGTTAAATCTTGGAAACATAGATTCAAAATAGAGATTATCTTTTAGTTTATTATAGCCATTTTCTTTTAAGAAGTCTTTAATGGTAATATTTTGATTATAGTTAGTAATTTTAGAATAGGGGTTAATTTCACCAATGGCGATTTCGGGATTTATTTTAATAAAATCAAGTTTTTTAGCATAATGCTTTTTTAAAGCATTAGTGAAATCTTTTAAAAGATTGTAATCAAAATAATCAATTAAAAAGCCTTTAGGTGAATAGCCATATTTGTGAGATAAATTAATTTTTTTTATTAATATTAAGGCGGCTGCTTTAATAACTCCTAGTTCATCTACATATCCTAGTAAATCATACTCATAATTATTTTCAGTCATGAATAGAGCATAGCTAGATGTTTGATAATAAGATTTTAAAATATGATTATTTGCAAAAGCATCAAATTCGGCAATTGTTAGTTCTTTTAAATGCATTTTAGTTCTCCCCTTTAAGAATTGTGCTTATTTTAACATAAATTCTCTTAATAGTCAAATTATATAAATTTATTGACTAGTTTTAAAAATATAGTATAATAATATATAGGAGGAAATGAAATGGCTAAAAAAAATGAAAAAACTTTTTTGGATAAAATAAGTTTAGATTTTAGTAAAATTATTGTTGGTAATATTATACTTAATGTTTTATTCTTGATTTTGGGATTAGTTTTATTTTTAAATTCGTCTTTTTCCCTTAATGTTATTGGGGTTATGATTGGTGTTTATGTGATGCTTTTTGGGGTTTTTGCGATTTATGAGTTTTTAATGAGAAAAGATATGCCTTTATTTTCATTTAATATTGTTCTTGGAATACTTGCGATTGCAGTAGGGATATTTACGATTGTTAATCCTTTTAAAATTATTAAAATAATGACTTTAGGATTAGGGATATATCTTAGTATTGCGGCGATTTTTAAAATTATCGAAGCTTTAAAATTGAAAAAATATGGTTTTGATGGTTGGCTTGTAATGTTAAGTGTTAGTGCTTTACTTTTAATCTTAGGAATTGTTATCGCGGTTAATCCAATGGCAGCGATGGATATTGCTGAGGCAGCAGGTTTATTTATTATTTTAGCTAGTATTCTGGAGATTAGTAATTTAATATTGATGTTTACAAAAGCTAAAGATATTAAAAAGTTAATTATGAAATAAGTTTAAAGTTTAAGACTTTAAATTTTTTTTAAAATAAATTAGCACTTACTATTTACAAGTGCTAAAAATAGTGCTATAATGGAATCATGAAAGGAAGATGATTGGTTATGTTACCAAGAAAAATGTTTTTAGATGATATGTTCGATAGCTTTTTAGAAAGTGATACGACAAAAATGAAATGCGATATTTATGAAGTAGAAGGAGCATATAATTTGGAACTAGATATGCCTGGATTTACAAAAGATGATATAAATATCGAATATAATAAAGGAACACTTACAATAAGTGCTGAAAAGAAAGAAGAAAAAGAGGATAAAGAAGATAAGAAGTATATTAGAAGAGAAAGATTCTATGGAAAATTATCTAGAAGTTTCTATTTAGGAGAAATTGATGAAGATGCGATTAAAGCAGAATTTAAAGATGGTACTTTAAAAGTTGTGGCTCCTAAAAAAGATGAGAATATATCTAAAAAGATAATTAATATCGATTAAGGCTTTAGGCCTTTTTTCTTTTGACTATTTTAGGGGTAGTGAAGATATTTATAAATCGATTAACATATAATTTTAAGAGTAATTTATAGTGTGAAAAATTTTTAAAAATGTTACATAAATAAAAATGAATAATTAGTAAAAATGTTACATAGCAAAATATATGAAT
>CANRIB010000035.1 GCA_947630575.1 uncultured Bacilli bacterium | reverse complement strand
ATAAGAATAAGAAAGAATACTCAAGTTAAGGGTATTCTTTTTAAAATTAAATTTTTAAAAACTGTCCATAGGTAAGCTTATGTAGTTTCATAAAATAAACATTATGAAACTACTTTTCATTAAGTACTACTCCCCTTGACCAAAATATACCCTCATTTTTATAATGGTTATAAATGGGGGAAGTATATGAATATATATGAAAAATACAAACATATTGAATCTAACTTTACTTATTGGTATGCTCGTGATTTAATGGTTATTTGCAATTACTCTGAGTGGCGAAATTTCCATAAAATAATTCTTAAAGCTCAATCTAAATGCCCAGATACTGAAAAACATTTTATTCCATATCATCGAAAAGCTTATACTAATAATAATGGTTATCGCTTAATTATTGATTATAAATTAAGTAAATATGCTTGTTATTTAATCACTTTAAATGGTGATATTAGAAAAGAAAATATTATTAAAGCTCAAGAATATTTTAAATAGACTTTATAATATCTTTTTTTTATGTTAAAATTATACTTAGGTGTTACAATATGGATAAAAAGATTGAAGAATTAAAAAAATATTGTGAAAAATATGGTCATTGGGTTAAAATAACTAAAAGTCCTAAAACTCCCGAAGAAAAAGAAGGGAATAATTTATATTATTGGCTTCGTAGTATCAATTATTATAATCCCACTAAACCCTTTAAATATGCTGATATTAGAGCCAAAAACAATTTACCTATCAGATATATTTTAGATGATTTATTTTTAGAATATGGTATTAACACTAAATATTATAATGATTATATAATAAGAAAAGTAAGAGAAATTATTACTTTTTGTACTAAATACAATATTTGGCCTATTCATATACCTAATGCAAAAAATGAAATAGAAGCTTTATCTAATTATTATGCTGAATGGTTAGATAATGCTAGTTTTAGACCTCACAATAAATTTTATCAAGAATTATTAATTGATGGTAAACCTATTAATAAAATCCTTGATGAACTATATGAAATATTATATGTTCCTGATGAAGAAAGACAAAAAGTTTTAAGAAAACTTGCCGAAATAAAAGAATACTGTGTTATTTATCGTCGTTGGCCTACAAAAAATACGACCAATCAAAAAGCGAGCACTAATATTGCCAATGATTTAGCATCGTGGTTAGACTCATCAGGATATTATGATAATTTTAAATATAATCGTATTTTAGATGAATATGGTACTCCCGTAAAAGTAGTTTTAGATAATTATTATCATGTTTACAATAAAACTGATTATGAAGATTTATTTAAAGAACTAGACATTTGGAAATTAAAAGATTCTCCTGATAAAATATTTGCTCTCGCCGGTTTAATTATTGAATTATCTAAGACTATTTATTCTAACTATGAATTATTTGATTATTATGTCACAATAATAAAAAAACGTTTACAAGATTTACATTTAAATTTAGATATTAAAGAAATAATAACGGATTTAACTCTAAGTATTAATGAACAAGCTAAAATATACTATAAAAAATATTTAGATTATCAAGATAAAGAACCAGATTTAGCTAAATTATATTTAACATTATTTAAATTTGCTAATTCTTTAAATGAAAGTATAAATGAGGAAAAAGAAGAAAAAAGGAGAAAATAAAAATGATTTGTCCAAACTGTGGTCATTCCAATAAAGATGGTACTAAAAATTGTAAAAACTGTGGTTATTTATTAGTTAAAAAAAGTCCCCTTAAGATTAACTATGTAATACTTACTCTTGCCATTATTATTGCTATTTTAAGTGGTGAATTAGCTTATGTGTTTGGTGGGATGTATCACACTAAAAAAGAAAATATGAAAGTCCACCCAAATAATGATATTAAAGTAGCCATAGTTAATGACAATTTAACTAAAAACTCTTTAATTAATTTAAATGATTTAACTTTTATTAGTATTCCTAAATCTATTTACCAAGAAGATATGCTTACCATAGATACTTTTAAAGAAAATAATTGTGCTACTACCAATTTAATAAAGGATAGTATCCTATTTAAAGATATGCTTTCAGTTTGCAGTGAAAATAACAATAATGAAGAAAAAGAAGACTCTTTAAAAGAACTTACAATACCAAATAAAGTATATGGCTTTAAAAAAAATAATTATGTTGATTTATATCTTAAAACCATCAATAATGAAAAATTAGTATTTGCTAAATTATATACGCATTTACTAGTTAAAGAAGCAAATGCCAATACTATAACTCTAATTATACCTGAAGAATATTCTTGTTTATTTAATAATGTTTTAAAACTTAATGATACTGAGTTTGTTATAACTAATTCTAAAACTGAAGTAGAAGGACTTACCAATAATGAATTAAAAGAACTAATAGAGTCCAAAACTAAAGATATGGGATGTGATCTTAATGAAGAATAAAAATATTTTATTTATCTTTATCTATATCTTAAGTCTTGGCTTAATCTCTTATATCTTAGGTCTTATTGGCTACAACACTAATTATGTTGCTAAAAAAGAAGAACCTATCGAGTATATCAAAGTTCCTACTGCCAAAAATAGTTTAAATGCTTTAGATGAAATAACAAACAATGATATAACTTATAAAGAAATACCTAAATCTTTAATAGGAAGTGCTCTTACAGATACTAAAGATATTATTACTTCCAATGTTAAATATTGTCTTAAAGAGGATTACTATTTACCTAAGGGCTCATTATTATATTTAGACCAATTTAAAGTATGTGATTTTGCTTTATCAAGTGTTACAGGTAATCTTTTAAATATTGATATTAGTAATATTGCCAATTTTAACAATTATAAATATGAAAACATGTATGACTATGTTGATATAGCTATTAAAATGCCTGATAATGAAGGAAATATTCTTGAAGATACTTTAATTACCAATATTCCTATTATTGATATATTAGATGCAAATAATTATAGTATTTATAAAAGTAGTGAACCCCAAAAAGGAATTAATCTCTTATTAGATACTAGTGATGAAGTTTATAATTTATTAAATTTAGCCGAATATCTTCGTTTAGAATTAACTCCTATCCTAAAAATTAATAGTCTAAATTATAAACAAACCATAACTAACGATAATATTAAATCTTTAATCATGGAAAAAACTTTAGTTTTAACTGAAGATTAAGAAAATTCTTTTGACATTTATGAAAAATATGTTATAATTATTTTGACAGATTTAAGTGGGCAGAAAATTCCCACTTTTAATATTATTTAAAGAGGTGAATTATGAAAAAAACATTAGATGAATTAGAATCTAAAATTAAAAAAGAATTAAAGCAAGATGAAATAATTCTTGACAGCCTAACTTATGAAAAAAACAGTGGAAATTACAATGTCTTATCGGTAGTTTTAGATAAAGTTGGAGGTATAGACTTAGACACCATAGTCTATGCGACAAATAAGATTAATCCTATCGTTGATGCATATGATTTTACAGATGATTCTTATATTTTAGATGTCATATCAAAAGAAAGAGGTAATGAAAATGAATAGTGAAGAATTCATTAAAGCAGTAAAAAATATAGTTAAAGAAAAGGGTATTAGTGAAGATGTTGTTTTTGAAGGTATGGAACAAGCTTTACTTACTGCCTATAAAAAGAACTTTAACTCCAAAACTAATGCACGAGTAGAAATTAACAAAGAAACTGGTGAAATTAAAGTTTATACCTATTTAGTTGTAGTTGATGATGTTGACTATGGTACTGAAACAACTGATGAAGAAGGAAATGTTGTTAAAATTCCACCTGCCATTAATGTTGATGCCCAAATAATTCTTGAACAAGCAGAAGAGATGGTTCCTGGAATTAAAGTTGGGGAAACTATTGAATATGAAGTAACCCCTAAAGATTTTGGTCGTGTTGCCGCCGCGACTGCTAAACAAGTTTTAACTCAAAAAATAAGAGAAGCTGAAAAAAACAGTATTATTGAAGAATTTAAAGATAAACAAGATGAAATGTTATTAGGTTTAGTTGCTATGGAAGATGTTCGCAATTATTATATTGACTTTGGTCGTACAAGAGGAATATTACCCAAAAGTGAAATTATTCCTGGTGAAACTATAAAAATGGGTTCTAATATTCGTGTTTATGTTACTAAAATTGAAAATAATACTAAAGGACCACTTATTCTTTTATCCAGAAAACATTATGGTTTTGTTAAAAGATTATTTGAACTTGAAATACCCGAACTTCAAGATGGTACTTTAATTATGCATGCCTGTGTAAGAGAAGCGGGAATTCGTAGTAAAGTTGCCGTATCATCAACTAATGAAAGAATTGATGCGATAGGGACATGTATTGGGGAAAAAGGTTCTAGAATCGCTAGTATTTTAAAAGAACTTAATGGGGAAAAAATAGATGTTGTCCTTTATAGTGATATTCCTGAAGATTATATTAAAAGTGCTTTAAGTCCTGCTAAAAATGCGATTGTAAGTATTACCGACCCAGTAAAAAAAGAAGCTCTTGCCGTGGTTGATGAAAGTGAACTACCACTCGCGATAGGTAAAGCGGGTAATAATATTCGTCTAGCATCAAAACTAACTAAATATAAAATTAATATTAAAACGATGCAAGAAGTAACTGCCGAAGGAAATAGATAAAAATATAAGGAGGGCCTTATGAAAACCAAAAAGATACCAATGCGTACCTGTATCATAACCAAAGAAAAATTAGAAAAAAGAGATTTACTTCGAATTGTTAGAACACCTGAACAAAATGTCATTATAGATATCACGGGAAAAGCAAATGGTCGTGGGGCTTATTTAAAAAAAGATAAAGAAGTAATTGCCCAAGCTCGTAAAAATAAAGCCTTAGAAAAAGTTTTAGAAGTAAATATTCCTGATTCAATTTATGAGGAAGCTTTAAAAATGTGTGAATAAGAAAGGAGATTATTATGACTGTAAAAGAATACGCGCTAGATGTAAATTTAAGTGTTGCTGATGTAATTAAAAAATGTATAGATTTAGGAATTGAAGTTAAAAGTAGTGATGACTTTTTAACTGATGATGATGTTATCTCTTTAGATAATGCAATAAATCTCATTACCGAAGATGAATCATATGAAGATGAAGATACTATTGATGAAGTAGTAGATGCTATTGTAGCTAGTTCTAATATCACTAAAAATATTAATACAACTGATAAAAAGCAAAAATTAAAGAAGAAAAAAGATACTGAAACCAATGATTATTCTAAAATGCGTAAAGAAATGTATAAGAATAAAGATAAACTTATGAAAAATACTAAAGATGATAATATCATTCTTTACAAAGAAAATATGACAGTTGGCGATTTAGCAAGTGAATTAAATATCAGTGGAACTGATATAATTAAAAAATTAATGTCTTTAGGTCTTATGCTTTCATTAAATAATGTTATTGATTTTGAAAATGCCGAAATTATCGCTTTAGAATATCATAAAACTTTAAAAAGAGAAGAAACTCAAGATGTTTCTAATTTTGAAGAATATGAAATAATTGATAAAGAAGAAGATTTAACTCCAAGACCTCCAATCGTAACTATTATGGGTCATGTCGATCATGGCAAAACTACTCTTTTAGATTATATTCGTTCATCTCATGTAGTCGATAGTGAGTTTGGTGGTATTACCCAACATATTGGGGCTTACCAAATAGAAACCAAAGATGGTGCTAAAATAACCTTTATTGATACGCCTGGTCATGCTGCTTTTACCGAAATGCGTGCCCGGGGCGCCAGTGTTACCGACATTGTTATCATTATTGTTGCCGCGGATGATGGAGTTATGCCTCAAACTAAAGAAGCTATTGACCATGCCTTAAGTGCCAAAGTTCCTATTATTGTCGCGGTAAATAAAATTGATAAACCAAATGCTAACCCTGAAAAAATAAGAACCGAAATGGCCGAATTTAACATTACTCCTGAAGAATGGGGAGGAACAGTTCCTTTTATTGATATTTCTGCCAAATCAGGCCTTGGAATCGATAAACTATTAGAAACCATCTTAGCCATCAGTGAAATGTCTAATTTAAGAGCGAATCCAAATAGATATGCCGTAGGTTCAGTTATTGAATCTCGTCAAGACAAAAATATTGGTGGAATCGCAAGCTTACTTATTTTAAATGGTACTTTAAGATTAGGTGATCCAATTGTTGTTGGGACTACTTATGGTAAAGTTCGAACTATGAAAAATGACTTAGGAGAATCTATAACTATGGCTTATCCTGGAACTCCAGTAGAAATAACAGGATTAAATGAAAATCCAAGCGCCGGCGATAAATTTATGGCTTTTGAAACTGAAAAAGAAGCTAAAGAAGTAGCCGAAAAAAGAGCTATTCATTTAAAAGAAAACAAATACAAAAAAGATATAATATCTTTAGATGATTTATTTAGCAAAATTAATGCTGGTCAAAAAGAAATAAATATTATTCTTAAAGCCGATGTCCGTGGTTCAGAAGAAGCAGTCAAAAATAGTCTTTTAAAAATTGATGTTGAAGGTGTTAAAATTAATGTTATTCGTTCGGGAATTGGCACCATTACCGAAAGTGATGTTGTTTTAGCAAATGCCTCTAATGCGATTATTATTGGTTTTAATGTTAGTCCTTCAAATATAACTAAAGAAATGGCTAAAACTTACAATGTTGATATTCGCTTATATACTATTATTTATAAATGTATCGAAGAAATAGAACTTGCCATGAAAGGTATGCTAGACCCTGAATTTACAGAAAAAATTCTTGGAAGTGCCGAAATAAGAAAAATCTTTAAGTTCTCTAAAGTAGGTAATATCGCTGGTTCTTATGTTCTTGATGGAATTATCAAAAATAATGCCCAAGCTCGTGTAATTCGTGATGGAGTTATCATTTATGATGGTAAAATAGCCTCTATTCAAAGAGAAAAAGATAGTGTTAAAGAAGTTAAAAAAGGTTATGAATGTGGTATAACTTTAGAAAATTTTGCCGACATTGAAGAAAAAGATATTATCGAATGTTATGAAATGGTTGAGGTAAAAAATGCCTAGTTATAAAATATCTAAAATTTCAAGTGATGTAAGAGAAGCTATCAGTGAAATACTTTTTGAAGAAGCAAGAGATGAATTATTAAAAACTATTACTATCACTGATGCTCGTGTTTCTAAAGATTTAAGTTATGCCAAAATTTATTTTACTTCTTTAAGTAATCTAGATGAAGCTCAATTAACCAAAGAAGTTAATGAAGCAGCACCCTTTATCCGTGGTAAGTTAGCTCAAAAATTAAATCTTCGTCATACTCCAGAATTAAAATTTATTTATGATACCTCAATTGAATATGCAAATAGAATTGAAAACATCATTAAAGAGATTCATGAAAAAAACTAATGGCTTAATATTAATAAATAAACCTTCAGGTTATACCTCTAGAGATATTGTAAATATTGTAAGTAAAAGTTTAGGCACTAAAAAAGTTGGCCACACGGGAACTTTAGACCCTCTAGCATCCGGTCTTTTAGTCGTTCTTTTTGGCAAATACACTAAACTTGTTGATACTCTAACTTGCTTAGATAAAGAATATATCGCCGAAATTAAACTTGGAGTTGCAACTGACACTTTAGATATAACCGGAAATATTCTAGAGGAAAAAACCTTTAATATTACGAAAGATGATATTTTAAAAGTTTTTGCTTCCTTTATTGGTAAATATCAAATGGAAGTTCCCATATATTCGGCCATTAAAGTAAATGGTAAAAAGCTTTATGAATATGCTCGCAGTAAAGAAGAAGTTAAGTTACCAGTTAAAGAAGTAGAAATTTATGACTTAAAACTAATTTCATATGAAAAAGATATTATTAAATTTGAAACTCATGTTTCTAAAGGTACTTATATTCGTAGTTTAATAAGAGATATATGTAAAAAGTTAAATGTTTTAGGCACCATGAATAGTTTAGTTCGCACTAAACAAGGAAAATTTATTTTAGAATCGGCTAATACCCTTGATAATATTAAAAATAATAATTATCATATCTTGGATTTAAAAGATATTTTAGAAGATATACAAGAATATCAAATCCCCGAAAATCAATATTCTAAAATTAAAAATGGTAATCCTCTAACTTTAACTCTTCAAAACAAATACTTACTAATGACTTATTTAGGGAGTAATATTGCTTTATATAAAAAAGAACAAGATATTTATAAACCTTTAATCATGTATTAAAAAATAATAAAATGCTTACCAAAATAGGCATTTTTTTAAAATTTAGGAACAAAAACAAATATTTAAGACATAGAACGACAAATGTTTCACTTTCTTTATGTTATGATGCTAGTTGTAACCAAAAGGAGGTGAAGTAAATATGATAACAAAAGAACAAGAATTCTTAAGTTTAAGTGATGATTTAATGTTTAAAGAAACATTTGCCCATCCCGATAATAGAGATAAATTAATATATTTCTTATCATGTTTTACAGAATTTAATAAAGAGTATTTAGAAAGAACAAATATAAAAGTAGAATATGAAAGTATATTAACCAAAAGTAAAAGAAATGATAAAAACTTAAGAGGAGATGTAATAATAAAGTTTGATAAATATATAATAAATTTAGAAGCATATTCAACATTTGATAAAGATTCATTAAATAAATCAATAAGTTATATCATGAGGATATTTTCAACTCAATTAGATAGAGGGAAAGATTATAATACCTTAGAAAGTGTTATCCAAATAAATATAGTAGATGATGTAACACCAAAAGATTTAATAGAGAACATAATGGAAAATGAAATTGTTTTGACAAGTAGGAATAATAAACAAGAAATACTATCAAATATGTTTGAGATAAAATGTTTAAGACTTGACAGAGCAAGAGAGATGGTATATGATAAAAATAACATACAACAAAGATGGTTAAGATTTATAGGGGCTAGAAGTTTAGAAGAGAGAAGAGAAATAGCCAAAGGAGATGAGTTATTAATGGAATTAGATAGTTGGTGCCAAGAATATGTAAATGATGAACAAACAAAGAAGATATTTGGAGAATGGGCTAATTATATCGCTGAGAAAAAAGGAATCAGAAAAGGCTTACAACAAGGAATTGAGCAAGGTATAGAACAAGGCGCCCAACAAGAAAAAATAGAGATAGCCAAAAACCTTTTAAAACTCAATATATCAAAAGAAGATATATCAAAAGCAACTGGCATATCTTTAAAAGAATTAAAAGAAATTCAGAATGAAAAATAATCAATTTCATTCTTTTTCTTTAACAATAAAACTCTTTACTTTAACATAAAAAAATAATATAATTAAAGCAGGAGTTGAAAAAATGAAAGCAAGCAGCATCTTAAAAAGAGCAGGAGCCTATTTAATAGACTTATTTATTGTCACTTTATTTAGTACAGCTTTACTCTATATTAGTTTTCTTAATCCTAAATATGATAAATATTTAGAAGCTAGTGATAAATATAATGAAGTTTTAACTAAATACTATGAAAAAGAAATTGATATTAAAGAATTTAACCAAGAAACCCAAGAATATAGCTATATTATGAATAAAAATGGTTATGTCTATGTTATTGGGGACATAGTTATTATCTTTTTATATTTTGGCCTTTTTGCTTATTGGACCAAAGGTCAAACTTTAGGCAAAAAACTATTTAGTTTAAAAATAGTTAGCAATAAAGATAAAGAATTAAAACCCTACAATTATTTTATTAGAGCCTTTATTTTAAACAGTGTTATCCTAAAAATATGTACCCTAATTGCCGTATGTTTTAACAAAAGCACTTACTTTAAAATATACAATACGGGCAGTAATATTGATTCCATCTTACTTATGATTATAATGCTCATGATTTTATTTAACAAAGAAGGTCGTGGCTTACATGACATGATCGCCGGTACTAAAGTTATTGATTTAAAAGATAAGGAATTAAAAGCAAGTGAAGAGGTAATTAAACCAACCAAAAAAGAAACTAAAGAGGAGAAGAACTAAAACTTCTCTTTTTTTAAAATTAATTCTTGACTTTAACCTTAGGTAATACCCTATAATTAAAAAAGGAAAGGAGAAGCTATGCAAATACATGAAGCCTCATCAATCGTAGGTTTAACTCATAAAAGTATTCGCTACTATGAAGAAGAAGGGTTACTTAAACCCAAAAGAAATAACAATTCCTACCGGGAATATGATTCTGAAGATATAAAAAATTTAAAATTAATTAAATTCTTAAGAGAATTAAATGTTCCTATTTTTGAAATTAAAAAATTAAAAAATCAAGAATTTACTTTAGAATCATGTCTTCAAGAAAGAATAAAAAAGATTGAAGAACAAGAAAAAAATTATGAAATAATTAAAAACATGTGTTTAGAAATAATAAATAATCAAGAAAGTTATGAAAAAATAGATATTTCTAAATATGCTCAAGTTTTAAATGTTTTAGAAAAAAGAGGATTTGTTATGGAACCAATAAAAAAATCTCATAAGCAAAAAATATGGGGAGCTATATTATCCAGTCTAATATTTAGTCTTTTCTTTATATTTTTAATTTTTATTATTACCTATTTTCAACTAACAGAAAATTCTAAAATGCCCTGGATATTATATTTTTTCTTTATTGTTTTACTGAGTATCCCTCTTCTTGGAATAATAGTTAATCTTATTAAGAGAATAAAAGAAATTAAAGGAGGCGAAGAAGATGAAGCTAGTAAATATTGATTATTTACCGGGTGAAGAAATAACAGAAGTTTTAGGTCTTGTAAAAGGGACGATTGTTCAATCTAAAAACATTGGTCGCGATTTTATGGCCGGCATGAAAACCATCGTGGGTGGTGAAATAACCGGATATACCGAAATGCTTATAACTGCTAGACAAATTGCCACCAAAAGAATGGTCGATGAAGCCAAAAATCTTGGAGCCGATGCTATAATTAATATTCGTTATGGTTCGGCATCTGTTATGCATGGAGCTGCTGAAGTTATAGCTTATGGAACTGCTGTTAAAACCCAAAAAATAAAGCCGTAAAAAGCTTTTTTTATATAATAGGAAAGTCATACCTAATTTTTATAGGTCAAATATAACGAACTGATATTGAAAAAATAGAAT
>CANRIB010000034.1 GCA_947630575.1 uncultured Bacilli bacterium | reverse complement strand
TTACTAACGGTGATCGCTGTTGCGACGCTACTGGTAGCGGTTGTTGGGGCTACTTTTGCCTATTTCACAGCGACTAACACAGCAGAAGAAGTAGGTGGAGCAGGAACTGGTGAAGTTAATACAACTAAATTAGGAAATACAACTTTTACATTTGAAGGGAAAAGTTTAACAAATAGTTATTTAGATTATCCTGGTGGACTAGCCGTATTTGGATCTAAGGCAAATTTCGAAAAAGATTCTGAAGATGGAAATAAATATAATCTTACTTTTGATTTAGATATAAGTTATATTAATAATACTGACACAGATTTATATTGGGCTTTGTATATGACTGCAGGCGATGCACTTGAAGCTGATTTAGATCCAAAATGTAAACTTATAGCAGATGTTAAAGATACTGAAACTCATTATTGGTATGCAGACACTAATGTTGCTGAAGGTAATGCTGGTAAAAGTTGTACTTTAAATGCCAGCCAGAAAGAAATATTATCTGGAACTACAATGATAGCTTATGGCAAATTTAGTTCAGGACAAACAGCTTTAAAAAGTATATCTGGAGAATCTGTTTCTCAAGGTAAAGTATCTGAAGGAAATGAAACATCACCAACTATTTGTGATGGAGAATTATGTAACCCTAGTGGTGCAAGTAATCCACTTAATGGTAGAACTTTAGATAGTGAAGAAACAAAAAGTAAATATTATTACCTAGTAGTACAATATCCTAATAAAGATCAAGAGCAACAACAGGGAGATGGTGGACTAGAATCCCCAGATATTCAAGTTAATTTAAAAGTTAAAGAAGGAACTGCTAAAGTAACTGCTGAAGCAACAAGTGGATCTCAAACTGTTTCAGAATAAAACCAACCAAAGAACTATCTAGGAAAAAGCTAGGTAGTTTTTTAAATGGGAGAAAGAAGAGATAAAAACAAAAAAGCAAAAATAAAAAACAAAAAATAAAAAAATAAAGAATTAAAATATAAAAGGATAAAAAAATTGGCAAACTAAAATATATATTAAATAGAAAACCACCTATAAAAAATTTAAATATTTTTAAATCTAAAACCAAATTCAAGAAATATTAGAAATAAAAACTTTCAAAACTATAAAAATAGAACAATAAAAATCAAAATAAGAAAATTGGAAAAACAAAAAAATCAGAAATGAAAAAAGAAAGAATATAAATTTAGCCCAAAGAAAAGAACTTATCTTTAAGCTAAATTTATATTTCTTTAGTATAACCCTTATTATTATTTTGTCAACTCTCTTTTTTAAACTTACCAATCTTTTATAAACAAGATTATCTTTCCTTATTTATATTATTTATAATCTAAGCCCTCTTTTTAACGATTCTTTAAAGCTAATTTCCAATTTGTTATTTAATATTTATCTTTCTTCTCAAATTTTAAATATTTCTTCTCTTTTCCTTTTTTTCCCATTTAAAAAACTACCTAGCTTTTTCCTAGATAGTTCTTTGGTTGGTTTTATTCTGCAATTGTAGCTACAACATTTCCAGCAAGGTCCAAATTAATCTGTACAGTATTCCCAGCATCAGTTGTTGTTTGGTTTCCAGAATTTGGATATTCTACAACTAGGTAATAATATTTACTTTTCGCATTACCATCATTTGTAGATATAGTCCTTGATGCTAACTCTTCTTCGCCGTCAGTAATTGTAACTCCACTTCCATTAGCAATAGTTCCTTTTGCTAGTGGACTTCCAAAAGTAGTTAATTTTGTTTTTAATAAATTTTCTGCTTTGCAATCTTCCCCATCATCAGTAGTAGTACTTCCATCATGTGTATAGTAATAATGAGTTTCATTACTGCCATCACCTTTACCGGCTTCAGTAACTAACTTACAAGCAGTAGTGCCTGAATCAAGTTGCAATTTTTTATCTTCTTCAAATAAACTCCAATTTAAAGTTGTTGTTAAATTATTAGTGGCTGTCACAGATAATCCATAAGCAAAATTATAACTATTCGAATCTTCTTCACCAGTACGTTTAGCTTCAACTACTCCTTCAATAATTTCTATACCTCCAGGATAGTCCATTTTTTTCTCGATTTCACTTCCAGTTAAATTAAAACTTGTGCTACCAACCTTTTTAGTTGTTACAGTTGTCTGCACATTTTTGCCAGTAGTTGTCGTAGTCGCTGTGAAATAGGCAAAAGTAGCCCCAACAACCGCTACCAGTAGCGTCGCAACAGCGATCACCGTTAGTAATACCGTGTTTTTCCTTTCCTTCTTTTTTCTTTCCTCATGCTCTATAAAAAATCATATCAAATAATCTTTATTTAATATTTTCAAATACGATTAAATATGTTATAATTTAATCGTGAAAGGAAAATATTATGGAATATGAAAAGAGAATATTAAATCTATTTAAAAATGGTTATTTATCTGTTAAAGATGTTAACGATAATAATATACCAAGATTTTATTTAACTAAACTTATTAAAAATAATAAAATAGAAAGAATAAGTAGAGGTATATATATAAAGAAAAATACTATTGTAGATGATTTTGTAATATTACAAAGTAAAAGTAAAAATGCTATATACTCTAATATGACTGCATTATATTTATATGGTTTATCTAATAGAATACCTATTAAATATGATATAACCATAAATACAGGTTATAATGGATCTTTACAAAATAATAATAAAGTAAATTTATATTATACTAAAAAAGAATTATTATATTTAGGTGTTATTGATTATAAATTAAATTCGGGAAATATTATTAAAGTTTATGATTTAGAAAAAACTATTTGTGATATTATCAAGAACAAAAAGAGAATTGATATTGAACTCTATAATAAAGCTATAAGAGAATATTTTTATTCTAAAAATAAAAATACTCTAAAATTATATGAGTACGCTAAAAAAATGAATATATATAATAAAGTTAGAAATACTTTTGAGGTGTTAACATGATAAAGAATAAAGATTCTTTAAAAGCAAAAATAAATAATTTAGCTTTTAAAACAAATATTCCTCATAAATATATATTACAAAATTATATGTTTGAATCTTTATTAAAAAGATTGTCTAAATCTATATATAAAGATAAATTTATTATTAAGGGAGGTTTTCTTTTAACTAGTATATTTGGTGTTAATTTAAGAAGTACTATGGACTTAGATACCACTATTAAAGGAATATCTTTAGATAGAGAAACAATAACTAAAGTAATTAATGAAATTATTAATATAGATATTAATGATAATATTAAATTAGAATTAGAAAATATCAAAGATATAAGAATAGAAGATGATTATCCAGGCTTTAATATAAATATTAAGGCAGATTTTGAAGGATTAAAAACTAATTTAATGATTGATATAACTGTAGGAGATATTATTACATATAAAGAAGTAGAATATAGATATAAAACTTTATTTGAAAATGATATTATAGATATTATGTCATATAATTATGAAACAATTATTTCTGAGAAATTCAATACTATAATTGCTAGAAATATTAATAATACCAGAATGAAAGATTATTACGATATTTATATGTTTGTTAATTTAAAACTTAAAGAGATTAATAGAGAAACTTTAAGAAATGCTATTATTAATACGGCAAAATCAAAGAAAGATATAGATTATATAATTAATTCTAATAAATATATAGAATTAATTGAAAATGATAATCAATTAAAATTATTTTGGCATAATTATCAAAATAATTATGAATATGCAAAAGATATTACTTTTGAAGATACAATTAAAGCAATAAAAACAATTAATGATATATTAAAAGAAAATAAATAATAGTTATAGCTAATTAATAATTTATTTCGCAAAAATTAAATTTATAAGCTTCTACGAAATGTCTAAAGAAAAAAGAAGGAAAGGAAAAACACGGTATTACTAACGGTGATCGCTGTTGCGACGCTACTGGTAGCGGTTGTTGGGGCTACTTTTGCCTATTTCACAGCGACTAACACTACTGAACAAACAGATAGAGGAAAGGTTGAAGTGGAAACGGCTACGGTTGGAGGTGCTAAATTAACTACTACCTCTATATCATCTGTTGGAAAATTAGATTATCCAGGTGGTGTTATGGTGTCTGGAACAAAAGTAGTTGCAGAAAAGCAAAATCCAGAAGACGAGAATGAATATGATATTACTTATGATATTGGGTTAACTGCTACTAATCAAACTGATCAAGAGATTAAATGGTATCTTGTGAGAGTTGATGGCTCTTTTAATAAAGAAAGTTTAGAATCAACTACATGTACTTTATCAACAACCCCTAATGGGACTGAAACACAATATAAGTATACAGGCTGTACAGCAGTTGGCTCTGGAGGAATAATTGGTAGAAATTTTAGCGACTCAGACTTAATTGCTTATGGTACAATATCTGCTAAGACAGAAAGTTCTAAAATAAGTGTTGCTGGAGATGCGTCAAATTTAAATGATTCATATAGTTCTGAAAAAACTCCAATTGGTTTAACCAAACATACACTTCATACATCTGGTGGAAATACTAAGACTACATATATTTATTATTTAATTGTTGAATTTCCAAATCAAGAATCAGATCAAAATGGTTCTGATAACGAAAACTTTGGAAAGACAATTTCTGTAACTTTTGATGAAATTACTAATGTAGAAGCACAAGTTTCAGCATCATAAAACCAACCAAACTATCTAGGAAGCTAGGTAGTTTTTTTAAAGGGAAAGAAATAAAGAATTTTAAAAATAAGCCAACTCCAAAAATCTATTTTAAAAAGCTCTAAATCCTTGAGGAGTAAAGCTTATATATATAAGGATCAAGACTTTAAAGATTTTAAGTCTGATTTCTTTTTTATTTTTTAAGTCCTTAAATATTAGATTTAAAATAACGAATATAAAAGTAAAAACTAAGAACTTAGAAGTAAGAGAAGAATATAAATTTAGCAAAAAGAAAGAACAATTATTTTTGCTAAATTTATATTTCTTTAGTATAGTTAATCTTACCTTTTTGTCAAGCCCTTTTTCTTTCTTTCCTTTCCTAAATTATTTTACTGGAAACTGGTCTTTATTTTTTTAAATAACTAAAAATTAAAAATTCCATCTTAAACGAATTTAAAAACAAATTAAAAAACCATTTTAAAAGTTAGAAGATATTTTAAGCTAACTTAAGATAGTTAAGAAAACTTGGTTAGATAAAAAGACTTAAGTTTTTTTCTCCTTAAGTCTTTAAACTTTAAAAAGAGACCTTATCTTGCTTTTTTTAAAAGAATAGATCATTTCTTCCTCTTTAAAAAAACTACCTAGCTTCCTAGATAGTTTATGGGTTTTATAGTAACCTTTTTTTTATTATGCTTTTTTAGTTGCAACTTCTCCAGAAGTTCCAGTAATCTTTATTGTTATACTCTTATTAGCATCAGTTCCTGTTTGATCATTAGTCCCATTTTCATCTACTTCTTTGTTAACATATTCAACTACTAAATAGTAATGTTTTGAAGAACCTGTATCAATAGTTAATGCATTATCTGTAATAACTATATCACTTTTATCAGTACCTGCTGTAATTGTTTGTGCACTACCAACTAGAGTTAAACCATCATCAACTTCGCAATTTTCATAATAAATAAGTGTTTTCCCTGATTGTGATGCTGTATCCTCTTGTCTTTGACAACTATTAGCTTTTATAGGTGATTCAACCGCGTCCTCAGAAGTATATAATGAATATTTTAATTGTGATGAAGTACCTTTCCAACCAGAAGTGTCAATTTCTCCAGTAATGCTAAACTTAACAGTATATATATCTGATCCAGAAGTGTTTGTAGCTTCTAGACTTACGCCTGTAGCTAATAACATACCAGGATATATAGTTCCATTACTTACTGTAACCGGCTGCATATCTAATTCAATACCATCCGCAGTCGCAGTTTGTACATTTGCACCATCACCACTATTAGTACCTCCAGTAGTAGTCGCTGTGAAATAGGCAAAAGTAGCCCCAACAACCGCTACCAGTAGCGTCGCAACAGCGATCACCGTTAGTAATACCGTGTTTTTCCTTTCCATCTTTTTTCTTTCCTCATGCCCTATAAAAAATCATATCAAATAATCTTTATTATTTCTATTCCGCATAAATAAAAAAATTGCAAAAATGCGGAATAGATGTTATAATGGAAATGAAAGTGGTGATAAATTATGAAATTAATAACTAGAGAAAAATATTTAAATGCATTAATTAATATTATAGGTACGCCAGATATTAAAATTATCACAGGTGTAAGACGTAGTGGAAAATCAAAACTATTAGAAGCATTTATGAAATATGTTGAGAATAATATTAGTAATACTAATATTATTCATATAAATTTTAATTCTTCTAAATCCGAGTTATTAAAAAATTATAATGATTTATATAATTACATTGAAGAAAAGTATGTACCTAAAAAGAAAAATTTTGTTTTAATTGATGAAGTTCAGATGTGTAACAATTTTGAAAAAGCTTTAAATTGGATACATGCTGAGGAAAAATTCGATATATATGTAACTGGATCTAATGCTTTCTTGTTATCAAGTGATTTAGCCACTTTGTTTACTGGTAGAACTTTTACAATAGAAATGTATCCATTTTCATTTGAAGAATTTATTAAATATTATAATTATAAAGATATAGATGAAGCTTTTAATAAATATGTTTTAGAGGGTGGTTTTTCTGGTTCATATTTATATAAAAATATAGAAGAAAAATATAATTATATAGCTGATGTATATAATACTTTAATAGTAAGAGATATAAATCAAAAATATAATATTAGAAATAAACTTCTTATGGATTCTTTAAGTGATTTTTTAATGGATAATATATCTAATTTAACTTCAGCAAGAAATATTGCTACATCTATTTCTAATAAAAGCGAAAATATTACAGATAAAACTGTTAGTAATTACATTAGATATTTATGTAATGCGTTTGCATTTTATAAAGTAAGAAGATATGATATACAAGGCAAAAAATATTTAGCTAGTCAAGATAAATATTATTTAGTAGATCATTCTTTTAAATATGCTAAATTAGGTACTAAAAATATAAATTATGGTAGAGTATATGAAAATATTGTTGCAATGGAACTTTTTAGAAGAGGTTATGAAATATATGTTGGAGTATTAAAAAATAAAGAAATTGATTTTGTTGCTGTAAAAAGAAATGAAAAGATATATATTCAAGTAGCAGATGATATAAGCAATGAAGATACATTTAATAGAGAAGTAAATTCTTTATTACAAATAAAAGATGCTTATCCTAAAATATTAATAGCAAGAACAAAACATGATACATATCAATATGAAGGAATACAAATAATAGATATAGCTAATTGGCTTAATAATTATTAAATAATTATTCCGCATTTTTGCAATTTTTTTATTTATGCGGAATAGAAATAATAAAGATTATTTGATATGATTTTTTATAGAGCATGAGGAAAGAAAAAAGAAGGAAAGGAAAAACACGGTATTACTAACGGTGATCGCTGTTGCGACGCTACTGGTAGCGGTTGTTGGGGCTACTTTTGCCTATTTCACAGCGACTAACAGTCAAACAGATGAAGCAAATGCTAAAGTAGATGTTGCAACGAAAGAAGTTGGAGGCACAACATTTACTTTAAGTGGTTCTGAAATTGGAAATAAATTAGATTATCCTGGCGGTATTGCAATAATTAAGGCTGTTGCTACTGCTAAAAAAGATTCTGCGGATGATACTAACAATTATGACTTTGAATATAGTTTAAATATTACTGCAAACGTTGGTAGTATGACTGGAGTTAAATGGACTTTGTATGAATTTGAAGAAGACCCAAATGTAGTTGATACAGATCTAAAAGACTGTAATCTTGTTAATGATACAACCTCTGAAACAGGAAAAACATTATTTTATTATTCAACTGCTGAATCGGATAAAGCTGGTGAAAGCCCTTGTTCTATAACTGGTCTTAAGCTTAATACGAAGTTAATAACTGAAAAAGCGTCAGGAACAATTACTTCTGATACTGTTAGTGACCAAAGTGCCTTGAAAAATTTATCAATTGAAGGAGTAACAGATAATACGATAGGAAAATCTAAATATTATTACTTGGTTGTTGAATATCCAAATTCGGGAGAAGAACAAAATAGTGAAATGGGATCAAAAGGAAATATTTCTCTTACACTTGTAAATAACAGTGTCACTGCAGAAATTGCTGGTGCTTAGTTAACCTAAACCAACCAAATAAACTATCTAGGCAAAACTAGGTAGTTTTTTAAATGGAAGAAAGAAGGAGAAGATAATTTAAGAAAAAAGGAAATAACAGCAAAAACAAAAAATAAATAATTAAAATATAAAAGGATAAAAAAATTGGCAAACTAAAATATATATTAAATAGAAAACCACCTATAAAAAATTTAAATATTTTTAAATCTAAAACCAAATTCAAGAAATATCAGAACTAAAAATAAAAATAGAAATGAAAAATCAGAATTAAAAAAAGAAAGAATATAAATTTAGCCCAAAGAAAAGAACTTATCTTTAAGCTAAATTTATATTTCTTTAGTATAACCTTTATTATTATTTTGTCAACTCTCTTTTTTAATCTTACCAAATCTTTATAAACAAGATTTTCTTCCTTATTTATATTATTTATAATCTTCGCCTTTTTAACTATTCCATAAATCTATATTTAAATCTAATCTCCAATTTGTTATTTAATATCTATCTTTCTTCTCAAATTTTAAATATTTCTTCTCTTTTCCTTTTTTTCCCATTTAAAAAACTACCTAGCTTTTCCCTAGATAGTTTATTGGCTTTTTGATTGGTTATTCTGCAACTACTTTTGATATTATATTAGATATATCATCGAATGTTACTGATATTTCTTTTCCAAAATTAGCATCCGAAATACCATTTTGATCAATCTGTGTATCAGTAAATTCAACTATTAGATAATATGTATATTTAGTAAATTGTTTTTGATCTTGACTCTCTTTTGTATATAATTTTTGAGATTTAAGATCAAGAACTTTTTGCTCTTCATTCGCAAATACACCACTAAGATTAGCGTCACTATCCATATCCTCTTTAGTTTTACTTGACAAAGGCGAATTTTCAGCATTAGCATTTATATCCCCAAAACCTATTAAATAAGCATCACTTAGTTTACCAAGTGCTTCTGTCACTGAACATCCATTATAATAGTATTTTGTTTCATTAGTCTCACCTTTTTCAGATTGTAATTCACAAGCTTTTAATGAAGTTAATGAACTAATTTCATTTGTCCCAGGAGCTCCAATAAGATACCATTTAAGAGTTTGATCTGTTTTATTAGTTGCTTTTAATCCTAAATCAAATGTTGCTTCATAGTCATTATCATCTGTTTCACCATCTTGTTTTGACAACGTTACTGTTGTCCCGGTAATCATGACACCTCCTGGATAATCTAGATTTCCTTTTTTTGCTAAAGCAGTCGTCGCATCTAGTTTTACACCTTTAACTGTAGCCGTTGTTACATCTGTTATATTACTAGCATTATTTGTTGTATCATTAGTCGCTGTGAAATAGGCAAAAGTAGCCCCAACAACCGCTACCAGTAGCGTCGCAACAGCGATCACCGTTAGTAATACCGTGTTTTTCCTTTCCATCTTTTTTCTTTCCTCCTTTACTATAAAAAATCATATCAAATAATCTTTATTATTTCAAGTGTTTTTTTAAATTTTTTACATATTTTATTAAATGTTAATTTAAAAAAATAAGCTAATCCCCCTATTTGCCTAGCCTTAAAGCATCATAAAGAATTTCACAAAATTAACACAAAAAATAATAATTTCAAAAAAAGCTTTGCTTTATTGCATAGCTTTTTGTCATATTTACTTATTTTTTAAAGTTAATTGTACTCTATTTTTCTCTTTATTAATGTCTAAAACATAGCACTTAACAATATCACCTACACTCAATACTTCACTCGGATGTTTAATATATTCATTACTAATCTCTGATATATGCACTAAGGCATCATCATGAAGTCCAATATCTATAAATGCTCCAAAATCTATAACATTTCTAACTGTTCCTGTAAGTTCCATCCCTACTTTTAAATCATCAAGTGTTAATATATCACTCTTAAGTATTGGGGCTTCTATTGTATCTCTAGGATCTCTATAAGGTGCTATAAAAGATTTAATAATATCTTCTACAGTATATTTATCACTACTAACTTTACTTGCTAATTCTTCTATATTTACATTTTTAAATATATCTTTTACTTTATCTTTGCCTAAATCATCTAAACTCAAATTATAAATATCTAGTATTTTTAATGCGACATCATAACTTTCTGGGTGAATACTTGTCTTATCTAAACTATTTGTAGCATCTGGTATTCTTAAAAAACCAATAGACTGTTCATAAACTTTAGGGCTAAAAACTTTAGTAAGTTCTTTTCTAGCTAAAATCTTTCCCACTTTTTCTTTATATTCTAATAATTTATCTATCATTTTTTTATTTAAACCTGAAACATAATTAAGTAATTCTCTTGATGCTGTATTAACGTTTACTCCGACACTATTAACACAAGTTTCTACTACAAAAGAAAGCTCTTGATCTAACTTTTTAGGTGTAACATCATGTTGATACATCCCTACTCCTATACTCTTTGGTTCAATCTTAACGAGTTCACTTAAAGGATCTATTAATCTTCTTCCAATAGAAACTGCACTCCTTTCTTCCACATGTAATGTAGGAAATTCTGCTTGAGCAAGCTTACTTGCTGAATAAACACTTGCCCCAGCTTCATTAACCATTATATACTCTACTGTTACAATTCACAGTTAAATGTTAGGACATACTAAAAGCAACGATTTTTACTCGTTGTTTTTTTGAAGCTTATTTTCTAGTATTTCTTCTATTGTATAAGGATTTCCATTTAATAATCGTATTAATGCTTCTACTTCATTAATGCCATTTCGATGGCAAGTTTCTATATAACTTCTTATGTTGGCATAGTATCTTGCATTTTCTATATTTTGAAATTGTCCTGATACTTTCATTTTTGTCTTTACTCCTCGTAATCCTCTTTCTGCTTCATTATTTGTATATGGAATTGTAAAATCATATATCCAATATGTATAATTATCTCGGTATTCTACTAATCTTTCAAGTAAACTTTTCTCTGTTTTATAATAATAAGATTTTCCATGTTTTTTATTCTCTTCTATTCCTAAAAGTATGTATTCATCAAATTTTATCATGAACTCATTTGTTTCTTCAAAACTAAAACTTTCTATTTTATTTTTTAAATACTCATTTCTCTTCTTATTATAACTTGAAAATAATTCTTTTAGTTTTTTACTCCAGCTTGCCTCAGGTATATTTAATTTAACTTTTTCTAAATCTCTTTCTAAATGAATACAACATTCTACATTTACATATACATATTCTTCATTATAATTTACTTT
>CANRIB010000033.1 GCA_947630575.1 uncultured Bacilli bacterium | reverse complement strand
GATATTGATAAAGTAATATTAGTTGGTGGTTCAACTCGTATTCCATATATTCAAGAATTAGTTAAAAAAGAATTAGGCCAAGAACCAAATAAAAGTGTTAACCCTGATGAAGTTGTTGCTATGGGTGCAGCCATCCAAGGTGGTGTTTTAACCGGTGAAGTTGAAGATATAGTTTTACTTGATGTTACTCCACTTTCTTTAGGACTTGAAACTTTAGGTAATGTCATGACTGTTTTAATTCCAAGAAATACGACTATTCCAACTAGTAAGAGTCAAGTATTCTCAACTGCTGCTGATAATCAACCAGCCGTAGATATTCACGTTTTACAAGGTGAAAGACCTATGGCGTATGATAATAAAACTTTAGGTAACTTCCAACTTACTAATATTCCACCAGCTCCACGTGGAGTACCTCAAATTGAAGTTAAATTCGATATTGATGCTAATGGTATTGTTAATGTTACCGCTAAAGATTTAGGCACTAATAAAGAACAATCAATTACTATTACTTCATCTACCAATTTAAGTGATGAAGAAATTGATAAAATGATGAAAGAAGCTGAAGCTAACAAAGAAGCTGATGAAAAAAGAAAACAAGAAGCCGAAGTTCGTAATGAAGCGGACAGTATGATTTTTGCTACTGAAAAAGCTATTAAAGATTTAGGCGATAAAGTCGATAGTAAAGATAAAGAAGAAGCTGAAAGCAAAATGGAAGAACTTAAAAAAGCTATGGAAAGCGACGATATTGACGATATTAAGAAAAAGACTGAAAGTTTAAATGAAGTAGCTATGAAACTTGCTACCAAAGTTTATGAACAAGCTGCTAAAGAAAAAGAAGCTACTCCAGAAGAACCAGAGGCGAAAGATAATAAAAAATCCGGTAAAGACGCTAAAGATGATGTTGCCGAAGCTGACTATGAAGAAAAATAAAGATAAGTTCTAGGAAACTAGAACTTGTCTTTTATGGAAAGGAATAAAATAATGGCTAAACCAAGAAAAGATTTTAGTGCCGACTTAAAATGGAATAAAAAAGACTTATATTCGAGTATTGACGATTTTAATGAAGCCTATAACAAATTAGCAAAAGAAGTTTTAAACTATTCAAAATATCAAGGACATATTTTAGATAATGCTAAAACATTATTAGAATTATTACAATTTGACACCGCGTATAATCGTAATTTAGAACAATTATTTATTTATGCTCATATAGGAAGTGATGAGGATACAACTAATACGTTTTTTCAAGAAATATTTGGTAAAGTATATAAATTATATGAAGAAACAACAGAGGCTACTTCCTATATTGTTCCTGAAATATTAAAATCTGATTATCATACTATTGAAAAATATTTAGAAGAAGCACCTGAATTAAAAAATTATGAACGCAGTTTAAAAGATATCTTTAAAATGAAAAAATATACTCTAAGTGAACCTGAAGAAAAAATTATTTCAAGCATGGTTAGTGCGTTTAAAACTCCTGATGATGTCTATTCCTTGCTTACAGATGCTGACCTAAAATTTGGTTCAATTAAAAATGAAGCAGGAAAATCCGAGGAATTAAACGAAAAGACATATCGCAAGTTTATGGAGTCAAATAATCGTCGTGTAAGAAAGTCAGCTTTTACCAAACTTTTAAATACTTATGGTAATTTCAAAAATACTTATGCTTCTCTTTTAATGAACGAAGTAAAAAACAATAATAAAATCGCGAGTATTCGTGGCTATAAAAGTGCTTTATCTGCATCACTTTATGCAAATGATATTCCTGAGGAAATATACACTAATTTAATTGCCACCGTGAAAAAAAATATTACTCCTTTATCAAAATATTGGAAGTTTAAAGAGCAAGCTTTAGGAGTACCAAAACTTCATATTTATGATACTTATACTGGTATAACTAATACCACTAATCATAATTATAGTGTTAAAGAAGCTCAAGAATTACTTAATAAAGCTTTAAAACCATTGGGGGATACATACCTTAATGATTTAAATAAAGCTTTCACGGAAAAATGGATTGACTATTGCCCTAATGATGGCAAAAGAAATGGGGCTTATTGTACGGCTTGTTATAATATTCATCCCTATGTTTTATTAAGTTTTGATGGCACATTAAACAATGTTTCCACTCTTGCTCATGAGCTCGGACATGCGATGCATTATTACTATGCCATTAAAAATCAAAACTATCAAGACTATTCATATTCTATATTTGTGGCTGAAGTAGCAAGTCAAGTAAATCAAATATTATTAAGTAAATATCTTATTAAAAATACTTCCGATAAAGAAGAAAAAAAATATTTAATTGATGATTTAATTGGCGACTTTAAAGCCACCATCTATCGCCAAACTATGTTTGCCGAATTTGAAAAAATAATCCATGAAAAAGATGCATCCGGCGAAATACTTACTCATGAATCTTTATGTAATATCTATTATAATTTAAATAAAGAATATTATGGTAAAAATATTGTTATTGATGATGTTATAAAATATGAGTGGGAGCGAATTCCTCATTTCTATATGAATTTTTATGTCTATCAATATGCGACTGCTTATGCGGCAGCGATTAAAATTGCCATGGATATTTTAAATAATAAAGAATCTGCAGTTACTAATTATTTAGAATTTTTAAAATTAGGTTGTACTAAAACTCCAATCGAATCTTTAAAAATCGCCGGAGTCGATATGAGTAAAAGTTCCACGATTGAAGAAGCTTTTAACTATTTTAATGATTTAGTTGAAGAATTAACTAACTTATACCAAGAATAGAGGTGCAAAAATGAATAAAAAAGATTATTATGAAGTCCTAGGGGTATCTAAAACCGCGACAGACGAAGAAATAAAAAGAGCCTTCCGAAAATTAGCTAAAGAATACCATCCTGATAATAAACAAACTGGTAATGAAGAAAAATTTAAAGAAGTTGGGGAAGCTTATGCGATATTATCCGACCCTAATAAAAGAAGACAATATGACCAATTTGGCCATCAAGCCTTTAATAATAATGGTGGTGCTAACTACAGTGGTTTTAGTGCCGAAGACATTGATTTAAGTGAAATCTTTAACGATTTATTTGGGGGTGGATTCTCTGGTTTTGGCAGTTTTTCCGGCTTTGGTAGAGGAAGAAGTACTTCTAAAAGACCACGTAAAGGGGAAGATAGTTTAGTTGTCGTGAATCTAACTTTTGAAGAAGCTGCTTTTGGAACTAAGAAAACTATAACCTTAGACTTAAATGAAAAATGTTCTTCTTGTCATGGTGAAGGGGGCTTTAACGAAACCACTTGTCGCACATGTGGAGGGTCTGGTCGCATCATTAGTGAACAAAGATCTTTATTTGGTGTTTTCCAAACTCAAACTACGTGTCAGGAATGCGGTGGCTCTGGTCGCACTTATAAAGAAATATGTCATGAATGCAATGGCCGCGGCAATGTTCGTAAGAAAAAAGACATTGAAGTAACAATTCCTGAAGGTGTTGATACTGGTTATCAACTAAGAATCAGTGGTAAAGGTTCCAGTGGTTCTAATGGAGGCCCTAATGGGGATATTTATCTAGAATTTAAAGTTAAACCTCATGAATTATTTACCCGTGATGAAGAAGACATTTATCTACATGTTCCGCTTACTATCACTGAAGCTATCTTAGGCTGTAAAAAAGAAATACCAACTTTAACAGGCAATGTTATTCTTGATGTTAAGGCCGGAACTCAACCAAATGAAAAAGTTAAACTTAAAAATAAAGGTATTAAAAAGATTAATGCTTTAGGAAAAGGCAGCATGTATGTTATATATGATATAATAATTCCCGATAAACTAACTATGAGTCAAAAGAAACTCCTAAAAGAATTAGCTCAAACTGATTTAGAAGATAATCCCGAATTTCGTAAATTTCAAAAATATTTATAAAATGTAGGTATCAAATAGATGCCTATTTTTTATAAAATTTTATTATTAAATTGACTTTTAATTAAAAAATCTTTATACTAAAATAAAGGGGAATGAAGATGCGAAAAAAATATAAAAGGATGTTAGCATTCATCGGTATTCTTATAGTTTCATGTGTATTCGTTGGAGTTGCTTATCTTTTCTATGAAAAAGTTACTAGCAATGAAACCGAAGTTTTAGTTGTCGGTGAATTATCTATAAATTATATCAATGGTTCTTTAATTAAAAATAATAACCAATATAAATTTTCTATAACCAACAATGGTTCTAATGATGTTTATTATGAAATATTAATTGATAACTTAAAAAATTATGAATCAAAAGTAAAATATACTTTAAACTCACCAGAAGCAAGTATTTCTATCCCGGATAATAATTTAGACACTAATACCAATATCTTAATTAATAATGTTTTAATTCCCACTGGAGCTACTCAAAACTTTACCTTAGAGCTAAAAAATAATAGTATGACCAGTTTTAATTTAAAAGTGAAAAAAACTGAAGATTTAGAAGAATATTTTTACGCGACAATTTTAAAAAATACCCCATCTACCAAAAATCCTAAAACTAAAGTTGGCATAGATATAGCTACCACGAATGAAGGTTTAATTGAAGATTATGATGATATGGGCTTAACTTATTATTATCGGGGTCAAGTTTTAAATAACTATGTTTCCCTTGCGGATTCTTTATGGCGAATTGTGAGAATTAATGGTGATGGCACTGTTAAATTAGTATTAGATACCGATATTTCAGAATTAGCTAACTATCATAATGATGTTAAAGAATCAGAAGATTTTGCTCATACCAATATTTTAAATATTCTAAATACTTATTATGAAACTTATTTAGCTAAATATGAAGATTATATTGTTAGCTATAAATATTGTGTGGAAAAAGAAAGTACTTTAAATGAAACTAAAAAAGTCTATAATGCCTATAATAGATTAGTAACGAATGAAATACCAACCTTTAATTGTCTTGGTGACAGTTATAATAATCGCATTGGCTTATTAACCGCGGATGAAGTATTATATGCTGGAGCTAATTTTAAAGATGATAATCAAAGTTTTTATCTATATAACGCGGATATTGAAAATGTTTGGTGGACTTCAACTCTGGCTGAGGCAACCGGCACCGATTTTAAACCTTTTGCCGTCAGTAGCTCCGGTAAAATGACTTATGATACTTCGGGAACTCTATTCCGTAGTTTAAGACCAACTATCAATTTAAATCGGAAAGTTATTGTTACAGGTGATGGCAGCAAAAGCAATCCTTATTTAATTAAAGAAAATTAAATTGTCAATAAAACGCCAAAAGATTGTAAAGATTAGAATAGGGCTTTAATCTTTGCTCTTTTTTTGATAAAATATAGATGTGGTGATATAAATGCAAGTTATAAATGATACAATTGGATTTATTAAAACTTTATCTTTTGTTGATATTGTCTTTTTCTTCGCAGTTTTAACTTTAATGCTTTTAATTATCACCTTAATATATTTCATTAAAGAGAATAAAGAAGAAGATATTGATATATCCAGTTTTGATAATCAAAATAAAAAAGATAACAATCATGAAATCATGGATTTAAAAGAAATAACCGCGGCTTTAGAAAATGCTGAACCAAGCACGGTAAATTTAAATAAATATGAAGAAGAACAAGAAGAAAAAGCTATAATTAGTTATGAAGAATTATTAAAACATAAAAATGATTTTGCTCTAAATTATAGTGAAGAAGAAAATATTGATGATGAACTTACTATAAAAAAAGTAGATTTAGATAATTTAATTAATCGGGAAGTTCAAATAAAACCAGAATTTAAAGTTACAGTTTTATCTTATGAAAAAGAAGAAGCTTTTTTAGAAGCTTTAAAAGCATTACAACAAAAATTAAATTAATTTATATGGGGGTCTAAATATGAAATTTAATATTATTACTTTAGGATGTAAAGTAAATACTTATGAAAGTGAATTTATGCTAGAGTGCTTAACCAGCTCTGGCTATCTTTATGACGAAAAAAATCCGGATATTATTATCATTAATACTTGCAGTGTTACTAATAACGCGGACAGTAAGTCTTTAAAAACTGTGAGAAGAGCCAAAAGAGAGCATCCCAATTCTATTATTGTGGTCTGTGGTTGCAGCAGTGAAAATAATCAAGCCAAATATCGAGAATTAGGAATAGATATATTACTAGGTAATCGTAAAAAAAGTGCGATTGTAGATATTATTACCGATTATTTAAAAACTCATGATAAATATGTTTATTTTGCTAATAGTCGTAATTTAGATTTTGAAGATATGACTGTAAGTAAATTTAATACGCATACTAGAGCATTTATTAAAATAGAAGATGGTTGTAATAATTTTTGCTCTTACTGTATTATTCCATATACAAGGGGAACTACCCGTTCTAAAAACTTTAATCAAGTATTAAAAGAAGCTCAAGAATTAGTTAAAAATGGTCATCAAGAAATAGTTTTAACTGGTATTCATACAGGAGCCTATAACTATGATGGTCATGATTTATCTGATGTTCTTCATGAAATGGCTAAAATTCCTGATTTAAAAAGAATTAGAATCTCCAGCATTGAAATAACCGAATTAAATGCTAAATTTATGCAAGAATTAAAGAATAATCCTAAAATTTGTAATCATCTCCATATTCCTCTTCAAAGTGGCAGTGATAATATCTTAAAAAAAATGAACCGCAAATATGATACTAATTATTTTACTAATAAAGTCAAAGAATTAAGAAGTATTCGTCCAGATATTTCTCTTACTACTGACGCTATTGTTGGTCATCCTTATGAAACTGATGCTGATTTTGCTACTTATCTTAAGTATTGTGAAGACCTTAATTTTAGTAAAATTCATGTTTTCCCATATTCAAAAAGAGATGGCACTCTCGCGAGCACTATGCCTCAAGTACCCGAGGATATTAAAAAAGAAAGAACTCAAAAATTATTAGAATTATCCGATAAATTAGAAGAACAATATTATCAAAAATTTTTAAATCAAACCGTGGAAGTCCTAACCGAAGAAGAAAAAGATGGTTATATTATTGGTCATACTTCTAATTATTTAAAAGTTTACTTAAAAGGGGACTATAAATTAAATATTTTTTATAAGTGTTTATTAACTAAATATGATAATAAAGTTCTTTATGGAGAAGTTTTAACTTGCTCTCCAACTAAAATAAGTTTATAATAGAAATAGGTGAAGTAAAAATGGAAAAGAAAGAAGTATTAACACCCGAAGCAATCGCCGCTTTAAAAAATTTAAGCGCGGATACTAAAAATTTAGAACCGGGAGAATTAAAAGTAGGAAATTTGCATGTTTTTGTAAATGAAACTGCAAAAAGAGTCTATATTACCGCGTTTTATCGTGATCGAGGAGCTCTTCCTACATTAAAAGAATTAACTCTTAGGATGGGAACAAAGTTTGCTTTAATGAAAGATTTTGTTAAAGCCAAATATCAAGAATTAAAAGCTGACTGGGAAGAAACCATTAAGCCTGAAGATGATTTAGACTATTATGTTGATGAAGATGGTCGTACATATACTATTGATGAAGATGGAAATAGAAGATATGATGATGGTTTAGTTTATGGGGTTGATCCTTTAACTAATGAAAGAGTTGTCCAAATATGGTTAGAAGATGATACAGGAAAAAGATTTTTAGCCAGATTTATTGATCAAGAAAAAAGCTTACTTGTTCTTCCAGGAGATGATAATGTTTATTATTTAGCCGAAGATGGTTATTTAGAAGTAATGGAGAATATGGATTATATCCATCCTCGTCGTTAATTTAATAGGTGGTAGTATGAATTACATCAAAGGAAAAATTCGCAATATAATCTATCAAAATAAAGATAATGGCTATGTTGTAGCCGTTTTTCGCGTTAAAGAAACTAATGATAATAAAATGCTTGAGTATGTAAATAAAACTGTTACCATCACGGGAAACTTTTTAGATATAAATACTGAAGAAACCTATATTTTACAAGGTAATCCCTTAAAACATGAACGTTTTGGTTTTCAGTACAAAGTAGATAGTTATGAAAAAGAAGCCTTATCTACTAAAGATGCAATTATTGAATTTCTAGCAAGTCCTCTTGTAAAAGGCTGTGGTGAAAAAAGTGCCCAAAATATTGTTGAAACTCTGGGACTAGACGCGATAAAAATTATTAAAGAAGACGCTAAAGCTCTCTTAAATGTTCCGGGACTCACCGAAAATAAAGCTAAAACAATTCGTGATTCTTTACTTGCTTATTCTGATGCTGATGATTCTTTATTAAAATTAAAAGAATTAGGCTTTTCTGTTGCCGATGCCACTAAAATATATAAAAAGTATCAAGAACAAACCAAATATATTATTGAATCTAATTTATATATTATCTGTGAAATTCTCGATTTTGATAAAGTAGATAATATTTTTAAATTATATCATGACCAAACCGATATAATAAGAGTTAAAGCTTGTCTTCTTGAATCTATGAAAAGATTAAGTTTCAATAATGGGGATACTTACTATTATGAACCGGAAATTAAAGATAATTTAAAAAAAGAATTTGATATTGTCTTAGACAGTGATACTTTTGATGAAGTAATATATGAACTTGAAAAAGAAAATAAAATAGTTATTGAAAAAGATAAATTTTATTTAATTGAATACTATGAAGCTGAAAGAGATATTACTAATAACTTATATAGTTTATCAAATACTAAAAATACTCCTATATATGATTTTGAAACCGAAATATTAGAATTAGAAAATCAATCCCAAGTTAAATACAACAGTGATCAAAAAAATGCGATTAGAAAAGCTTTAGAAAATAAAATAACTATCATTTCTGGTGGACCTGGAACCGGTAAAACCACTATTATAAATGCGATAGTAAAATTATATATAAAAATGCATGATTATAACTATATGGAAAGTCTAGCTAATATTGCTTTATTAGCTCCAACCGGTAGAGCTAGCAAAAAAATGAGTATGGCTACTAATATGCCGGCAAAAACTATCCATCGTTATTTAAAATGGAATAAAGATACTAATAATTTTGGTATTAATGAATTTCATAAAAGCATGGAAAATCTTATCATTGTTGATGAAATGAGTATGATTGACCTAAATTTATTTAATGCTTTATTAAAAGGTATTAGAAATAATGTTCAATTAATTTTAGTAGGGGATGTCTTTCAATTACCATCAGTTGGAGCAGGGCTAGTATTAAATGATTTAATTGAAAGTGATTTATTTACTTTTTGTCCTTTAGAAAAAATTTATCGTCAAAGTGCTAACTCTTATATTCCATATCTTGCTTTAGAAATTAAAAACAAAGATTTAGCCGAAGATTTTACAAGTCGTAAAGACGATTATAATTTTTTAGAATCAGAAAGTAAACATATCAAAGAAATGATTAGAAAAATATGTCTAATGAGTAAAGAAAAAGGCTTAAATGAAAATGATATTCAAGTATTAGCTCCCATGTATAAAGGCGAAAATGGCATAGATAATTTAAATGTTATTTTACAAGATTTATTTAATCCTCCAAATCCATCTAAAGAAGAATTAAAAATAGGGGATATTACTTATCGGGAAAATGATAAAGTCTTGCAATTATTAAATAATCCAGACTGTAATGTTTTTAATGGTGATATTGGTTTTATCAGGAAAATAATTAAAAAAGGTAATCATAACAAAGACATGATTATTATTGATTTTGAAGGTAATAAAGTAGAATATTCTAAAGAAGATATGCGTGAAATAAAACATGCTTATGCCATAACTATTCATAAAAGTCAGGGAAGTGAATTTCCTCATGTAATCTTACCAATCTCTCTTAGCTATTATAAAATGCTTTATAATAAACTAATATATACAGGTGTTTCTCGAGCTAAAAAAAGTTTAGTTATTATAGGTGAAGCAAAAGCATTTATGATGGCCGTAAATAATGATTATTCAAGTACCCGAAAAACTACTCTCAAAGATAAATTAGTGCATAAATTTCTTAAAACTGACTCATAATAATATCAGAGGTGGAATAAAATGAAAAAGATGATGACGTGTAGTATAATTGCCATGGCGGCTGGTGCAGGCATGATGGCTTATGCTCTAAATTGTGAAAAAACTAAAGACAAAGCAACAAAACTTGTCAATAACGCGATGGAAATGGCTAATAACAAAATAAATATGATGAAATAGTAACTAAATGTTACTTTTTTTGTGCTATAAAAAAAGTTCTTAAAAGAACAATTATTTATCAATATTTTTAGGTTTATCAATTCTACCCAATAAATAATCAGCAGAAATATTATACTCCTTACATATAAAATATAAAAAAGACGTAGCAATAATATTAGTTCCCCGTTCATATTCTGTTATAGTTGTACGTGAAACGTTTAACTTTTTAGCTAATTTATCTTGTGTAATCTTATTATCTTTACGTAATGTTTTAAGTCTTTCTTTAGAAAGATTAATATTAATATTAGAAGCATTATTTAAATAATTAACTTTATCAGAAAATCCCATAATATAATCGATAGAAAAATTAAATTGATTGCTTAAATTTACTAATCTCTCAATCGGAATTATTTTTTCTTGGGTTTCATAATGATTGTAAGTAATTCTCGCAATACCTAAAGCATCAGCAAAATCTTGTTGAGTATATCCATTTTGAATTCTAAGCTCTCTTAATTTCTTTCCATAATCCATTAGCTATCACCAGTTTAATTTTCTCATTTATTTAATATTATTTAAATTTAAAGGTCCGAATAATGACATTTTTCTTGACTTTTGACATTATTAATATTATAATTTTAATATAAGTTAGAAATTTCTAATATGATTGATAATAAGTCAATTATAAAGAAGGGAAGATTAATGAAAGTAGAGAAGTTAAGTAAAGGAAAAAGTAAGAAAATATTAATAGCTATAACAATATTAGTATTAGTAATTGGAATAATATATATAACAAATAGCAAAGCCAAATATCAAGTAACCAAAAGTGTGCAAATAGTTAATGGCAATGTTAATTATAAAAAACCTGATTTGAAGATATTAGCTTTTTATAAGGAAAAAGAGAGTTATTCAAATGATAGCGATAAATATGAACTTACACAAGATATACCTATAGGAAATTATATTATTAATGAGGAAAAAAGTTCTTGTAAGGTTAATAACGAGAAAGTTAATAATGTAATAATAAGATATGAAAATAATTCTTTAACTATTTCTAATATCACTAAAAATGGAACTATGTGCTATGTATATTTTGATATGAATACAACATTTTCAATTTCTGAATTAATAGCTTCTAAACAAACACAAGCTAGTAAAACAAGTTTTACCGAGATAGATACAACAGATAATAGTGATATTTTATATGTAACAAAAGATGATTTTGGAGATAGCTATTATTTTAGAGGAAAAATTAATAGTAATTGGCTAAAATTTGGAACAATGGGGACTGATGGAAAAGGATTGCCAATTTGGTGGAGAATTATTCGCATTAATGGTGATAAAACTATAAGACTTATATATAGTGGAATAGGCGAAACGGCTCCTACTGATGATGGCTATACAGTAAACAATAATAGTATGAGTATTAATGAAGGAACTACATATTGTTATGCTGCTTGCAATCTTGATTATACAGGAAATACATATGTAGGTTTTCAATATACAATGGATCAAACACATGGCCATGCAACAGACACTAATGTTTTAATTCAATTAACTAATTGGTTTAAGTCTAATTTGATTGATGAATGGTCCAATGAAAATGGGAATATTGATTATAATCAAGGTTTTTGTAATGATAGAAGCAGTTCAACAAAATCAACGACCGAATGGACTGAGAATATGACTGATACTGGTGGTACGAAAGAAATTTATACATATTATGGAGCAAGTTTAAGATTAAATCCTAATGAAAAAAATGTTACTAATGAATATCCATCTAAGCCTACGCTTAAGTGTGGAACTAAAACAAATAGAAATAATGATTATTTTACATATACAGGAGCATCGAGAGGTACAAGAAGTTTAACATATCCAATAGGTTTAATAACGGCAGATGAAGTAACATATGCTGGTGGTTTACTCCATCGAGATAATAAAGAATATTATTTGTATATGGGAAAAGGGTATTGGACTATATCCCCAAATAATGGAAGTCAAAATCCAAATATATTTTATGTCTATTCTAGTGGGGACTTAAATTACACTTATGGTATTATTAATGGCCTTTCAGGAAGTTCATATGGATTACGTCCTGTAATTAATTTAAAGAGTAATATAAAGTTATCTGGAGAAGGTACCTATTCTAATCCATTTGTAGTACAATCTTAGCTATGGACAGTTTTAAAAATAATCAATAAAAAAGGAGAAAGGAGGAAGAAAAATTTCGACCAGTAATAAAAA
>CANRIB010000032.1 GCA_947630575.1 uncultured Bacilli bacterium | reverse complement strand
AAAAAAATCAACCCGAACGGATTGATTATATATTTAAGTTCAAACTATAAAAGTTCGAACAGAAACGTCACTGGAGCAGATAGCGAGAATCGAACTCGTATCCTAAGCTTGGGAAGCTTATATTCTAACCATTAAACTATATCTGCACAAAGAAATTATAACTCATAATTTAATGTTTAGCAATAATTAAATACCAATAAAAAGCTAAATTAACCTATCAAAATAAATCTAAAAGTGTTATACTAAATATAATTGGAGGACACATGAAAAAATATATTGAAAATTATATTAATGAAATTGAAATTAAATTAGAAAAAGGGAAACTAACCAAAGAAGAACAGCAAATATTCAAAGATAAAATAACATTTTTTGCTCATGAACGTTTAATTCATTTACTAGTAACTTTATTTTATGTTATTTATACTCTTATCTTTTTTTGTTTAGGTATGCTTAGTTATTATTTTTTAATTCCTTTTGCTATCGGTATAATTTTTCTTCTATTTTATATACCTCATTATTTCTTTTTAGAAACCAAAGTTCAGTACATGTATAAACTATATGATAAAATATATAAATAAATATATCTTGTCAAAAAAACTATTTTATTATAAAATAAAGATGTGGTGATTGATATGGGACAAGTATATGACCATGTAACTTTATACAAAAAGAAATTTCCAGGTGGAGTAACTTGGTGGCGTTTAAAAAAGCATGCGAATGTTGTTGAACAACATTTAAATCCTGGAGAAAAAGTACTATATGCTTTTGCCGGCCAAAAAAATGACAAATTCTACGATTTAACATCAACCGCGGTAATTGCACTTACCAATAAAAGAATTCTAATTGGTCAAAAAAGATTAGTATGGGGCTATTTTTTAAGTAGCATTACTCCAGACTTATACAATGATATGCAGGTATATCAAGGTTTAATATGGGGAAAAATTACTATTGATACAGTAAAAGAAGTTGTAGTTATAACAAATCTAGCCAAAGACTCATTAAGAGAAATAGAAACTCAAATAACCGAATACATGATGGAAGAAAAGAAAAAATATGCTAAAAGATTAGAAGAAAGCATGTAACCTAATGAAAAAAATAACAACATTTCAATTAATATTAATAATTATCTTTGTTCTTTTTTTAATCTTTCTTTTAAAACCCAAAAATTATACTAGCAAATATAATATTAATAAAGTAGCTATAACAGAAAGCTTTAATAAAAAAACAAAAAGTTATTATTTTAATTTTAATTATAAAGATATTAACTTAGATATACTATATAATTCTGCTTATAAAGAACATCGAAACTTTATAAAAGACCTTAAAATTATTGAAGACAATGATAATTTTTGTTTAATTCCAAGTGGGGACAATTTTGATTATGTTCCTCTCTGCTATGATAATGGAAAAAACACCCATTATACAATGGTTAATGAAAATCTTAAAGAAAAATTAGATAAAAGCTACTTTTCTCAATCTAAAAAAATAGCAACATACAAAGATATAGAAATTTATAACCATGATTATAATTATTATTTATGGAACTATGATGGCTTTTATTATATTAATTCCAACCAATCAACAAAAATAGATTTATTAGAAAAAGAATTATATACCGTTAATTTAATTGGCTATACTCAAGATTATTTAGTCATCGCGGATTATGATTCTAATTATACTTTCAATAAATTTTATACGATTGAACTAAAAACAGGCAAACTAAAAAAACATAACTTAAATCGTGATATTTACTTTGATAGTTACTATTCCGGTTATGAAAAAAACAAACTATATATTGTTGATACTAAAGAAAAGTATGTATATGAATTTAATGCTAAAAATGGTAAATTAGAAAAAATAAAACCTAAAATTTTAAATAATGGTAAATGGGAAAAAGCGAGTATAAAAACATTAATTAATAAAAAAACTGAATTTACCTACCAATCAAATTTTAATTATGAATTAAAAAATCAAGATTTATATCTAAACTATCAAAAAAAGAATCTAAAAACCCTTATAGCTAGTAATGTTAAAAGTATTGTTAAAATAAATGATGAGAATATCTTTTATTTAAAAGAAGATTCATTATATCATTTTGACCCCATTAAAGGTGAAGAATTATTACTAAAATATTTTGAATGGAATTTTAACTATGAAAATATGATTTATATTAATTAACCAAATTAGACTTTTATCATATCCTATACTAGGAGTGATAAAATTGAACGAAAATAATACTTATTTTACATATTATACAATTGAAAAAGGAGATAATTTATATGAAATATCTCGCAAATATAATATAAATCCCAAATTATTAGCTACTATAAATGGAATAAAAGATAATGAATATATTTATCCTGGACAAGAGCTTATGATACCCAAAAGTGGATATAGTTATTATATAACAGGAGAAGGGGATACTTTAAGTGGTGTTACTGATGCTTTTAGAACTAATTTAGATGGTATGCTTAAATACAATAAAACAATCTATTTATTACCAGATCAAATACTAGTATATAAGAATAGTAGATAAAATATTTTTTTACAAAAACGCTTATCAGAATTTTAATAAGAGATAAGTGCTTTTTTTATTTAAAATATTTGGGGTTATCAACTCTGCCTAATAAGTAATCAGCAGATATTTTATATTTAGAACATAAATCGTAAAGAAAAGGAGTAGCAATTAATCTTCTTCCTTGTTCAGCACCAGCAATTACACTTGTAGCAACTTTTAAAATATCAGCTAATTTAGCTTGCGATAAATTTTCCATAACTCTAATTTCTTTTAACCTACTTTTTAATTTAGTTTTATCTAAATACTTTTTACATAAAGAGTACTTTTTTACATCAGTAAAATTAAAAATATAATCTAAAGAAATATTAAAATAATCACAAATTTTGATTAAATGTTTAAGAGGCATTATATTATATTCAGTTTCATATTGGTTATAAGTACCTTTATAAATAGATAATATTTCTGCAACTTGATATTGTTTCATTTCATTATTTTCTCTAACTTCAACTAATCTTTCACTATACATTTACTTCACCATCCTAATTTTCTCACAAAAAAATGCAATAAAAATAATGTCCTAAAATAGCGCAGAAAATATTGACTTTTTACGTTTGCTAAATTATAATTTAAGTATAAGTTAGAAATTTCTAATATGATTGATAATCATAGAGAGAGGATTGATAATGAAAGTAGAGAAGTTAAGTAAAGGGAAGAAGAAGAGAATAATAATAGTTATAACAATATTAGTATTGCTAGTAGGAATAATATATATAACAAATAGCAAAGCAAAATATCAAGTAACCAAAAGCATACAGATAGTTAATGGAAATATATCATATAGTCCATATGATTTTAAAATAATGGCTATGTATAAAAATGATGGTGGAGAAGATACTCTCATAACAGAAATGCCTGGAAGTGATTATGCAATAGACGAAGATAAAAGTTATTGTATGAGAGGAAGTCAAAGAATAACAGGGTTACTAAAAACATTAAATGGATATCATACAATATCTAAATTACATACTAATGATAAATGTTATTTATACTTTAGTAAAATGATACCGGCATCAGATAAAACATTGGCTAAATTAGGTAAAACAAAACAAAATGGCCAAACAAGTTTTACAGGACCAGATACAGCAGACAATTCAGGAAAAATGTATAGTGGAACAGACAATGATGGAACAACCTATTACTTTAGAGGAGTAGTAAATGATAATTGGGTAAGATATGGAACAACAAGTGATAATAAAAGTATATGGTGGAGAATCATCCGAATAAATGGTGATGGAACAATAAGATTAATATATGCAGGAACAACTACATTAAATTCTACTACTCCACCATCAACAATAGGAACAAATACTCAAATAACAGTTGATGGAGTAAATATATTTAATTATTCAGCACCTGATCGCAGCAAATACGAAGATAATAAATATGTAGGATATCAATATTCAGATAATAATGTACATGGAAAAGGAACAGATAGTTATGTAGCAGATAGAGCAAATGAATGGTTTAGATTAAATCTACTAGAAGAATGGACTAATGGGAATGGAAGAATAGATAATAATGCAGGATTTTGTGCAGATAGAACATCATATATAAATGACACAGGAACTTCCGAAGGAGGAGGAACAGGAACGACATTAACATATTATGCTACTTCTATAAGATTTAGAAAAGGTGGAAGTTATACAAATCCACAAGCACCAATATTCACTTGTACAAATATAGAAGATTTATTTACATATACCGGAGCAACAAAAGGGACACAAAGCTTAACATATCCAGTAGGATTAATAACAGCAGACGAAGTAATATATGCCGGAGGATTTGATGGAGATAATAATAACTCATATTACTTACGTACAAGTTCTGCCTATTGGACAATGTCTCCGTATAGCTATAGCAGCGGTCGAGCCGTCGTTTTCGTTGTGCCTCCGAATGGCTCCATATCTGACGCAAATGTGTACGACGCGAATGGTGTGCGTCCTGTAATAAATTTGAAAGCTGATACAACATTTACAGGAAATGGAAAATCAGGAAGTCCATTTGTACCAATAAATTAAATCCTTGCCTAAGTCGCTCTAAACTTTATTCTTAGGCAAGATTAAATTCCATGCGAGGATATTCTCCTCGTTTTTAAAATGCTTTAAACCTCTTGCGTCCGCTAATTTGATTATATATAATAAATAATTAAATATGAAATAATAAACATATTAAATAATAAAAAATTAAATTAAAATGTTTAAAAACTAAGCATTTATCAACAATAATAACAAAAAATAAATATAATTAATAATAAAGAAAAAGTTTGCTCAAAGCAAACACTTTTTTATTGACAAAAAGCGACTTCTAATATATATTTATATTGTACACAGTATGATAAACAGAATTATAATTTTATCATATATTTATCTAGTTATGATGGGCAGTATTATCTTAACTACAAAATTGTGGGAGGGATTAATATGAAAACAGTTGATAAATATGTAAAATTTAAAAGCAAATATCAAGACTATGTGATTTTAGTTAAATCCGGAAACTTTTATTACACTTTTGAAGAAGACGCCTATATTTTAAAATATTTTTTTAATTATCAAATAAGAGAAAATAAAGTAGGTTTTCCCCTAAATGCCAAAGCTAAAGTAAAAAGTGTTCTCAATCGTAACAATGTTAATCTAATTGAAATAATTGATGATTATGCTTATATTTTAGAATCTAAAAACTCTAATACTTATCATGAAAAACTTGCCGCGGCAAAAAGCAGTATGTTAATAACTAATATGTTAAATAACTTAATGTCTGAAATAGAAATTAAAGTAAAAAAAGAAGAAGCCAACTATCGCTTAATTAAGGAGTTTGTTGATGAACTCTAATTTTGCCTTATTAAATAATAGTAAAAAAACTATAAATTACATTAATAAACAACTCATAAATTATCCTAAAAGTGAAGTTGTCTTAAAACAAAATATTGAAAAAACCATGTATGAAATTATTGAACTTATTTTTTCCTATAGCATTAATAATATCGAGCGAATAAAAATAAAATATTTAAAAGATTTAATTATTAAATTATCTATGTTAGATTTTTATATCGCCACCTCTTTTGAAAAAAGAATTATTAGTAAGAAAAAATTTGAATCTACATCTCTATTTATTATTGAAATAAGAAAAATAACTTATGGATTGGTAAAAAATGGCCTTAAATGTTAAATATAATGATATAGTAGATATCGACAAAATAAGAGAGATGTACCAAATTATAAGAACTAATACCAAAAACAGAGGAAAACTCCACAAATTTGAACTTTTCTATTCTGCCAACATAATTAGCATTTTAACTGTTTTAAAAAACAAAAACTACGTTCATAGCCATTATAATATATTTTTAGTTCATGAACCCAAATATCGCATTATAATGAGTGAAATCATGAGTGATAAAGTAATTAATCATTTAATTAGCAAATATGTGCTTGATCCTGGCATAACTCCGCATCTTCTTCCTCAAAATGTCGCGACCAGAAAAGGAAAAGGCACCAAAGAAGGCATAAGATACGTTAAAATGTATATTAATAAATTAAAATTAAATTATGATAAAGTATATGTTTTAAAATGTGACATAAAAAAATATTTTTATAGTATTGACCATGAACTAATTTTAAATAAAATTAAAAGATTTATTACCGATGAAGACATAATGAATATAGTTACCAGCATTATTAATTCAACTGATGAAGAATATGTAAATAAAGGGATAAAACACGTCGTTAATAAAGAAATTGAACGCGTAAAAGGCTTAAATATTTTAGACAAAGAAGCAAAAATTGCCGAACTTAAACGTATTCCCACGTATCCTAAAGGAAAAGGCTTACCCATTGGTAACATGACTTCACAGTTATTAGCAATTTATTTTTTAAACGATTTAGACCATTATATAAAAGAAAAACTTCATTGCAAATATTATATAAGATATATGGATGATTTTGTTATATTTCACCATGATAAAGAAGAATTAAAAAAAATAAAAAAGCTTATTGAAGAAAAACTTCAAGAATTTAAACTCGAATTAAACAAAAAAACCAACATTTATGATTTAAATCATGGCTTTGGCTTTTTAGGTTATCAATTTTTACTCAAAGGTAAACGCCTAATCATAAAAATCAATCCTCAAACTAAAAGACGCATCAAAAAGAAAATGCGTAAACTAAAAAAAATTAATGCGTCTAATTATGAACAAGTAAAAGCAAGTTACATGGGCTATTTAAAAGTAGCTCATAGTAAAAATCTAATTAAAAAAATGGATTTATAACTTGTATATCTAATTAAATTAATATATAATAAACAACTAGAAAAGAGGATATAAAATGCAAAAAAATGATTTAATCGCTTTATATAATGAACTAGCAGAACTAAAAATAAGATATGTTATCTACAATATTGATACCAATGAAATATTAAAAAACTTATGCTATAATAAAAGAATGATAATCCAAGAATTAAATACTATCGCGGCTGTTACTTATTTTGAAGAAACATTAGTAAAAATAGTTCAAGAGAATTTAGAAAATAACCATAATTTTGATACTATCAATGTTAGTTTTACCCCCTTAATAATTATTCCTGAAGAAGAATATCCTACTGAAAACTATTCTAATATCCCAACCTTTAAAGATGTTTTACCCATAATTATGAATTTTAAAACAAATCGTAATCATGAAACTGAAGAAAAATATACCTCTAAATTATATTTTGTTGATAAAGAAGAATTTAAAACATCCTTAAAAGCTCTAGGATATGAATTTGATAATGAAAAATACAATTCTAACACAATTCCTAATATTAAAATTAATTTTCCACCCCAAAACATTTTAATTAGAAAAAAAGATGCCTAAGCATCAACCTTTTAGACCTTATCTAGGGTCTTTTTCTATATGATAGAATAATAACATTATATTAATAATGCCACATACGCCTACAATTGCATAGATAATTCTTGAAACAATTGAAGCTTCTTCAAACAAACTAGCAACTAAATTGAAATCAAAGAACCCAATTAATCCCCAGTTAAGTGCTCCAATAATTGTAAAAATTAAAGCTATTTTTTGTATTGTTTCCATTTAATCACACCCTTTGTTATTATTTTAAACTAAAATAAAAATTTTATACCAAAATACTATCTTAATTAAATTATCATATTTTAAAATAATAACAATATAGTTTAATTAGAAAAGGAAGTGTTTTATGAAAAAGTTAGCTCTACTAACTATCTGTTTAATGATATTACTTACTGGCTGTGGTAAAAAATCTCCCGATGATTTAATTAGCAAATTTGAAAAAAATGTCAACAATGCTAAATCATATACATTAAAAGGCAATATGGAAATATTAAGTAATGAAGAAACATATACATATAGTTTAGAAGCAAATTACTTAAAAGATAACTATTACAAAGTAACTTTAGTTAATCAAACCAACAATCATGAACAAATAATTTTAAAAAATAATGATGGAGTATATGTTGTAACTCCAACTCTGAACAAAAGCTTTAAATTCCAAAGTGAATGGCCCGATTCTAGCAGTCAAGCCTACATTTTATCCTCTTTATTAAAAGACATTAAAAAAACTGAAAAACCTACATTAGAAGAAATAGAAAAAGGATATGCTTTAAAAACAACAGTAAATTATCCCAATAATTCCGAACTAACATATCAAAAAATTTATTTTGATAAAGACATGAACTTAGAAAAAGTAGAAGTCTACAATACCGAAGATATTGCTACCATCAAAGTTGTTTTTACAAAAATAGATTTAAAATCTAAAGTAAGTGCCGAAGATTTTGCTTTAGAAAACATCATTGACATGTCTGCTAATAATTCTGAGAATAATACTGAGAAAGATAAAAATCAAGAAACTAATTCCAATGATAACACGACAACTAACACCGATCCTAACAAATATAGCACTTGCCCTAATGAAGAATGCGATACCAAAACAAGTAATATTTTAGATTCTATTATTTACCCATTATATATTCCTAGTGAAACATATTTATCTAACAGTGAAAAAGTAGATACCGATGACGGTAATCGTGTAATTTTAACCTTTGCCGGTGATAAAAACTTTGTTTTAATTGAAGAAGTTGCTAATATCGCCGATGACTTTGAAATTATCCCCGTTTATGGCGACCCCATAATGTTAAGTGATACAATCGCTGCCAAAAGTGCCAATTCTATGTATTGGACAAGCAACAATGTTTCATATTATTTAACAAGTAACGATTTATCAACTGAAGAAATGGTAACCATTGCCGAATCATTAGGTAATACAACAAGCGTTGCCGCAACAAAATAACGAATAATATTGCTTTATTACCTTTTTCTTGCTATAATTTAACTGGTGATGGAAAATGACAAATAAAAGAAAAAGAATAAAAAGAGAATCATACCGCAGTGAAGAACAAAATGAAATTATGCGATTTATTTGGATACTAATAATTGTAATTGTTCTCGTAATCGGAATCTATTTCTTTACTCGTATATTTGTAACCAAAGATTTACTTAATAAAGAAAATGATACTGAAAACATTACATCCGGAACAATTAATTACTCTAATGCAATCATTGGCACTATGTTAAATAAATCTGAGGAAGAATATTATGTTCTCTTAATGGATTCAAGCAAACCAAACTCTGTTTATTATACAGGCTTAGCAAACAATTATAGTCGTAATGAAAATGCTTTAAAAATATATTATGTTGATTTAAGCAATGAATTAAACAAAAAATATATCAGTACCACAAATAATATCACAGATGACCTAACCAATTTTAAAATAAGCACAAATACTTTAATTAAAGTAAAAAAAGGCAAAATAACTAATTCTTATAGTGATGAAAAAGAATTAGAATCAGTCCTAAAATATATTGATCCTACCAAAAATACAGATGAAGAATAATCTGTATTTTTTTCTAATCTTGGTTATATACTCTTTAAAAAACTTATTTAAAAATTATATCCAAAATAAAATTCTCCCAATTTTTAATCATTAACAAGCTAAATATAAAGTTTTAAATTATAAAATAAAACATAAAATATAATAATTCAATTATAATTTATAATATTTAGTTAAATAATTTTGAACCAAAAGAATTTAATTTAAGTAAATTTTAATTTAAGTAAATTATAAACTAAAGTTATATGTAAAACTAGATTCTTCTTATATATTAAATCTATATTATACGTGTTTCTAAATTTTATTGCCCATATTTTGTACCCTTATTTTTTATATTACAAAACAAAAAAACTAAATTCTACGCCCTTCTTTTTTTATATTTCAAAAACAAAAAAGAACAAATATGGCACAATATATATCTTTATCTTTTAAACTTTTTGTGATATTATATTAATATAAGAATAAGCGAAGGTGAAACAATGAATAAAAAATACAATGGTTTTAGTTTACCCTGGGTATTAATAATCGTAGTTATTACCAGTATTATTTCTGCCCTTACAACAGGTGTCATTGTATACAACAATAATAAACTAAGTTCCAAAATCAGCTACAACGATTTATCAAATAACCCTGAATTAAACCAATTTTTACAAGTATATGCCAACATATTATCCGAATATTATGAAGATATTGACAAAGGGGAATTATTAGAAAAAGCCATCGCTGGCATGTTAAATTATTTAGGAGATGACTATACTACTTATCTTGATGATGATTCTACCAACAATTTAATGGAACAATTAGCCGGTGAATACGAAGGAATAGGCGTATCTATCAATAATTCTGATAAATCAATCTCTAAAGTATATGACGATACTCCCGCAAGTAAAGCCGGACTACAAGCCGGAGACATTATAATTGGCTTTAATGATCAAGACGTAACTAACATGAGTGCAAGCGAAATAGTATCTTTAATTAAATCAAGTAGTAGTTCCTTTACTTTAAAAATCAATCGTAATGGTGAAATAGTTAACATACCTCTTCAAATTGCAAAAATTATTTCTCCTAGCATTGATTATCACATGATAGATAATACCCAAGTAGGTTATCTTTACATCAGCGCATTTTCTAAAACCCTAGAAACTCAGGTTAGAAAATCATTAAAAGAATTAGAAGCTCAAAAAATGACTTCTTTAATTATCGACCTTCGTGATGACACAGGAGGATATTTAGACGCTGCCCAAAATGTAGCTAGTATCTTTTTAGAAAAAGGAAAAACAATTTATAGTTTAAATTATAAAGAAAATATTACCAATTATATAGACAAAACTCCAGAAAAAAAAGATTATAAAATAATAGTATTACTAAATAACAATTCCGCATCAGCCTCTGAAATATTAGCGGCCGCCTTAAAAGAAAGTTATGGCGCAACAATTGTTGGTGAAACATCTTTTGGCAAAGGAAAAGTGCAACAAACCATGGAACTAGACAGTGGCTCAATGGTTAAATATACATCCGCATATTGGCTAACTCCTAATGGCAATTGCATAGACAAAATCGGAATAGTTCCAGATTATCCTATCAGTAATGAAAAAATAACAGACGAAGATGGCAATGTAACTGAAATTATTGACAAACAACTTGAAAAAGCCATAAACATCTTAAAAGATACACAATAAAAAAGATACCCAATAAAATAAAGAATTAAAAAATGTTAATAATTTAGTTTAACGAACAAGGTAAAAAGTAATTTATCTAGAAAAATCTAAAAAATCTAATACTTAAATCTAAAATTTAAAATCGAATTAATCAAAATATTAATCCCAATATTATTCAAAATAAAGTCCTAATTCTTTTTATAAGTTCTAAATTTTTATATCTCCACAGAAGTCACCTTCTTAAACGTTAATAAAAAACACTCATAAAGATATTTTATATGTCAATTTACTTTTGAATCTGAATTAAAGATTATACAAATCGGGCCATATTTTACTTTTTTAATATTTCATGATATAATAATACACGTGAAAGCTAGGCGTATTAAAATGAATAAAAATATTAAAGTAGGAGATAAATTGCAAATACACTGCTATAAACACAACGGAAAACTACATCAAGTCTGCAATGAAGCAATCGTGTTAGATATAGATGATGAAAAAATAATTGTTGCCAACTATAAAGCAAAACTTACTGAATCAGATGGAAGAAGTTATCATGCCAAAGAACCTGCTATTTTATTTTTTTATAAAAAAAGATGGTTTAATATTATAGGACAATTAAAAGAATTCGGCCTATTTTATTATTGTAATATAGCTACCCCCTATATTATAGATGGAAACATTATTAAATATATAGATTATGATCTTGATTTAAGGGTATTTCCCGATGGTGGTTTTAAAATACTAGATTACAACGAATATAATTATCACCGTAAATTAATGAATTATCCAAATGATATTCAAATGATAATTAAAAATGAATTAAGCAATTTAATAGATATAAAACGCAAAAACGAAGGACCCTTTAAACCAGGCGTTATAGAAAAATATTATGAAATATACCAAAAAATGCAAAAAAATAGCTAAAAAAATATAAAAATATGAATAAAAACTTAATAATTTACTAGTAATAATCTTTTAACATTAACAACTTAAATTAAGATAATTATGTTATAAAAGCCAAAAATTATATTAAGAAAAGCAAAAATAGTTAATTTTAATGATAATAACTATTTTTTTCATAAGTAAACGGCAAAAATTATCAAATACTTTATTAAAAGTCTTTCATTATCTTCGACAAAATTTAATGATAAGGTCAAAAATATATTTTTTCAACATATAATATAATGTTTTGCAATACTTTAAAAATTTAAATAGAAAGAAAATAAATAACCAAAATAAGTAATTAAACTTATGCATAAACATTAAAAAATTAAATTTTGCTAAAATTTATTCATTAAAAAAAATATAAATCATATATTATTAAAGAAAGTAATAGACAAAAAATGCAAAAATCATTTCCCAAAATTTTTATAAAAAACCCGAAAAAATCAGAAATGTGAAAAAAAATCGAAAAATGTCGAAAAAAATAAAAAAAAGTGTTGACTTTATTTATTTGATTTGTTATATTACTTATGCACTCAGGAAAAAGGCAGAAATAGCCAAAAAAAGTGCGAAAAAAAATTAAAAAAGTTGTTGACAAAGCTTCGCGAAAATGATATATTAGTCTTACGCGATGCAAAAGAAAAGCAACGCAGAAATGATCTTTGAAAACTAAGTTAAAAAGTCAATTTTGAGTAGCTTAGATTAAACTTAAAATAAAGATTTAAATAAATAAAAATCTTTTTTATTGAGAGTTTGATCCTGGCTCAGGATGAACGCTGGCGGCATGCCTAAGACATGCAAGTCGAACG
>CANRIB010000031.1 GCA_947630575.1 uncultured Bacilli bacterium | reverse complement strand
TCAATTTTAAGCGACTTTTTATATAGATAATATAATTAATCAAATTAACTTGATTTAAAAAACTGTCCGTAGGTAAGATTCTTAGGCAAGATTAAATTCCATGCGAGGATATTCTCCTCGTTTTTTATTGTTATTAATTATCTTAATCTTTTTGTTCTTCTTTAAATACACTTTCTGTATCAATAGTTAAATCTTCTGTACCTCTAACAAAATAAAATAATGCTGCTTTATTTGTATTATTGGTAGGTAGTCCTGTTGCCGCATCAAGTACTACCCCTACTACATTATTGGGTGTTTCATACCAACTAGCTTCTTTCTCTCTCAATAAATCTTCCATTGTATCAGCCCAAATATCTTTTGTAATACTTGAATACTTTGCTTCTATTTCTCTTCCATCGTCATACCCTACCCAAGTTGCCATAAGTAAATCCGGATTATACCCTACTGTCCAAAAATCACTATCTGTCGTACCTGTTTTTATCGCATATTTCCGAGATAATTTACTGGCAATAACTAATGCAGTAGGTCTTGCATAATCAATAAACTGACTATTAGTTGAATTAGTAAGTAATTCATTTAAAATATAAGTATAATTTTCATTAAGCACTAATTCTTCTCTATCTTCCTTTTCATATAATACATTTCCATCTTTATCTTCTATCCTTTTAATCAAACCAATATCTTTTTTATATCCCCCTGTAGCAAACGTACTATACCCTCTTGCTAAATCCAAAACTGAAATCCCCTCAGTTCCCAAAGCCAAAGATGGAATTGCCTCTAACTTTGACTTAATCCCTACTCTACTTGCCACTTCCACCATTTTTTCTGGACCTAAAAACATATTTGTCTTAACTGCATAAACATTATCCGATACTGCAATAGCTTCAGCCATTGTAATTGGTTTATTTGCATATACTGAAGCATAATTTTTTGGCGAATAAAATGTTCCATTACTTAAAGAAAAAATTGTATATTGACTATTAAAAGTTGATGCTGCTGTCATACCTTCTTCTAAAGCTCCATAATATAAAAAAGGTTTCATGGTAGAACCTACCTGTCTTGTAGCCTGAGTAGCCCTATTAAACTGACTTTGAGCATAATTTACTCCTCCAGATAGTGCTATAACCCCACCAGTTTTAGGATCAATTATTACACTCGCAGATTGTATATCCGGTTCTTTTACATATTTTAAAATATTCTTTTCTAATATTTCTTGGGCATTTAAATCCAAATAAGTATAAACACTTATTCCCCCTGATTGTAATAAATTATTAGGAATTGTTTTAATATTCTTTAATTCTTGTAATACAGCATCTTGATAATACATAAGCATATCTAAATTTTCTTCTGATGCTTTACCATAAATTGAAATCTTATCTTTAAACAAACTATCTAATTCTTCTTGTTTTAAAAATCCATTATCAACCATCGCTTGCCCTACCATTTTAGCTCTTTTAATTGATAAATCATAATTAGCAATCGGATTATAATTTGCCGGACTATTAGGAATTCCTGCAAGTATCAAAGATTCCTCTAAAGTTAAATCAATTGGTTCTTTATTAAAGTAATATCTACTGGCATTGGCTATTCCATAATTTCCCTGCCCATAATTAATTGTATTTAAATAGCCCTCTAATATCTCTTCTTTTGAATAATGAACTTCTAATTCTAAAGTCAAAAAAGCCTCTTCTATTTTTCTTTCCCAAGTAGAATCAAAATCTAAATAAATATTTTTAACATATTGTTGTGATATCGTAGAAGCCCCCTGAGTTATCTTTTTATTTTTAATATTAAGATACATTGCCTTAGCTATTCTTAAATAATCAAATCCATGATGTTTATAAAAATTCTTATCTTCAACACTTATCACTGCATTTATCAAATTATAATTAATATCATCCAAATCTACCCATTCACTTGTACTAGAACCCTGATATAATAATTCGTCATTTGTATCATATATATGAAATTGTCCTGCACTCTTAAGTTCTAATTTAGGACTTAAAAAAGCATAAGTATATAATCCCATAATAATTACAATAAATGATATAAACATAAATATTCCCAATTTCAACCCAAATCTGACTAACTTCAAAGTAACCACCTAACATTAATATGAAACATAATTACCAAAAATATTATAAAATATCTCTAAAATTCAAAATAACTAACATTTATGCAAAATTATTGCATAAATGCATTAAAATATGCTATAATTTAAGCAGGAGGTATCACTATATGATAAAAAGTATCTATTTAGAAAACTTTTATTCTTTTGAACAAAAAGTAGAATTAAACTTACAAGCTGATAATTATACCAAAAAATTCCCTGATAACATTTTTAAAGAAAACATTATTAAAACTGCCGTCATATATGGTCCAAATAACACTGGCAAAACTGCAATCATTGATGGAGCAAATATTATTAAAAAAATTTTATTAAACAAAGAAGTACTTATAAAATTCAATATCTTCACTAATAAAAATATTTGCAAATTTGGCCTTAACTTTATTATTAACAAAAAAAATTACAACTATGAATTTTGGATTAATACCAACAACTCTGTTCCCTATGAAAAATTAACTATTAAAAACAACAACTCTGAAAATATTATTTTTCTAAAAGATAATATTAAAAAGAAATATAAATCTGAAGACAAAAAGTTAGAAAAAATATTACCTATGGCCTCTCTTGATAACATTTTAATTTACACTATAAATACTGATAATTTTCCTATACTAAAACAAGCGAAAAAAACCCTCACAACTATTGCCCAAAAAATAGAAATTATCGACATGAACAATATCACCAACTCTAAAACTCTTGAAATATTAAAAAGTAAAAATCATTTAATAAAAAAAGTTGTTTCTTTCATTAAAAATGCTGATTTATATCTTGAAGATTACTATTATGATGAATTTGTTTTTTTCGATAATAAATTTATCAACAATAAATCCCTTAATCAAGCAACTTTAGACCAAATAAAATTAGTAAGTGTCTATAAAGGTATTAAAGTTCCTAGTATTATCTTCGATTCCGTTGGAACTAAAAAAATTGTTGCCCTAGCAAGTTATATTATTGAAGCTTTAGAAGATGGTAAAATTCTTTTTATCGACGAACTTGACAGCAGTCTTCATTATAAATTAACAAGAGCTATTTTAAGCATGTTTAATAATGTTTTAAACAAAAAAGCTCAACTTATCTGCACTATTCATGATACAGACTTATTAGATTGTCAAAAAATGTTCCGTAAAGAACAAATATGGTTTACAGATAAAGATAAAAATGGGGCAAAACTCTATTCTTTAAAAGATTTTTCCTACTCTGAAACTGGAATTAGAGATACTACCAATATTTTTGAAAAATATAACAAAGGCCTACTAGGTGCTATTCCTAAACCCGAGCTTATTTCCACTCTCCTAGAAGAGGAAGAAAATGAAGACTCATAGTATTTGTATTCTATGTGAAGGATATGAAGAATACGATTATTTAACTAAATTAATAAATCTTAATATTTTCCATCCTACATATTTAAATGACTTAATAAATGTGAAATCTATCAATAATTTATATCCTAGATATATAGAAAAATTTACCCAAAATTCCTATCACCTCGTTATTATTTTTTGTGATACTGATAAACCATCTATGCCTGCTTACAAAACCTTAAAAGAAAATATTAATGCTTTCCATAATATTTCTATCTCAAACCAAATAGTCTTTTTTGGTAATCCCTGTACAATGCAAATCATACTATCCCACTTTAAAGCTATAAAACTTAAAAATCCGAGCAAAAAACACAATAGCAAATTAATTGAAAAACTAACTCTTATTAAAGATTATAAAGCAACCAATGACCAACGAAAAAAACTCTTTCAATTAATAAATAGAGATAACTATAAACAAATGAAAAAAACTCTACAATTAATTAGTACTAATGATAAAGATATTCCGAGCACTAATTTTTTAATATTACTAACCAATCTTGAAAATAAAGATTCAAAATGGATAGACGAAATAAATAATTTGTTATAAAAGTTTATCTATTTTTTTATTGTAAATATTCCTTATCTTTAGTATAATTTAACTTATAAACGAGGGACTAATATGAATCATAATATTACCGTAAGTACTTTTGAAGAAAATAACTTATTATTTAAAAATACAACTAGAGCACTAATAGAAGACGATTTTCTAACCTATCACACCGACAATGATACGATTAGATTTAATTTAAAAAATTTTTCTTTCACTAAAGAAAACAATGAATCAATTCTAAAAATAACCAATAGTAAATGTTTATTAACTTTAAAAGACTTAAAACAAACATTAGAAATTCCTCATGATTATATTAATTTTGAATATGACCAAAATAAAACTATAACCTTTACTTATAAATTAATAAGTAATGAATATGAAATAAAAATAATTATTAACATTGGAGATGAAATAAATGAATTATAAAATATCCCTATTAGAAAACAAAATTAGTGAGAGTTTAGAAGAACTTGGTTTTGAAAAAACAAGTGTTACCCTTAATCCTTCAAATAGACCTGAACTAGGAGATTACCAATATAATGGGATTATGCCTCTTGCCAAAAAAAACAATCAAAACCCTGTCGAACTTGCCGAAAAGTTAGTAGCGTTATTAAAAGATTATCCTGAACTAAAAGATGTTTCTGTAGCCGGGCCAGGTTTTATAAATCTTACATTTAGTGATAAATTTTTATTAGACTTCATAAATGAAAGTAACGAAAATATCGATATTAATTATAAACAAGATATAAACAAAACTATTTTTCTAGATTATGGAGGCCCAAACGTTGCCAAAGTTTTACATGTCGGCCATTTAAGATCTGCAAACATTGGAGAAGCCCTAAAAAGACTATGTAAAGCAGTTGGTTGTAAAACTATCAGTGATGTCCATCTAGGAGATTGGGGCCGTCCTATGGGTATGGTTATTTTAGAAATTAAAACTAGACACCCTGAACTACCATATTTTAAAGACGATTACAATGGTGAAGATGTCAAATTTAATATTACTAATGAAGATTTATTAGAATTATACCCTATCGCGACTACCAAAGCTAAAGAAAACGAAAATATCATGGAAGAAGCAAGAAAAATAAATTATGAACTGCAAAATAAACATAAAGGCTATTATGCTTTATGGCAAAAACTTGTTGATGTAAGTGTAAAAGTTGTTAAAAAAATCTATCAAGATTTAAATGTTTCTTTTGATTTATGGGAAGGCGAATCTGATAATTTTGAATATATGACCGAAATGTTTGAATATTTATATTCTAAAAACATTATTGAAGAAAGTGATGGAGCAAAAGTAATCCATGTCAAAAAGGAAACTGACAAAAAAGAAATGCCTCCTTTAATTCTTATCAAAAGCAATGGTGCAGTATCATATGAAGCAACTGATTTAGCCGCGATTTGGGAACGAACCCATAACTTTAAATTAGACGAAATATGGTACATGACTGATAAAAGACAAGAACTTCATTTTACTCAAGTTTTTAGAGCCGCCTATAAAAGTGCGATTGCCAAACCCGAATTACAACTTATTTTTAATGGCTTTGGCACCATGAACGGTCCTGATGGTAAACCATTTAAAACAAGAGATGGAGGAGTTATGCCTCTTGCAGACCTTTTAGATATGGTAACCGAAGAATGCGAAAAAAGACTAAGTGAAAATGTTACTGAAAACAGAAATAATATCGCAAGAACTATTGCTATCGCGGCCATTAAATATGCAGATTTACTACCATTTAGAACTACTGATTACAATTTTGATATTGAAAAATTCACTGATTTAAATGGTAAAACTGGTACTTATCTTTTATATTCCACCATCAGGATGAAATCTCTTTTAACTAAAGCAGAGGAAAATAATCTTCACCCTGCTACAATGAGTATTCTAAAAGAAAGTGAACGAAAAATAATTTTAACTATGTTAGATTTAAAAAGAATTATTAAACGTAGTTATGAAAATTATAGCCTAAATGAAATATGTGAATACTTATATAAAATAACTAACTTATATAATAATTTTTATGGTGAAAACCACATAATAACCGAAGAAAATAAAGAACTTCAAACCTCATGGCTAACCCTAACCAAAGTTATCTATGACAACAATTGTAAACTATTAAATATCTTAGGTATAAATATTCCTGAAAAAATGTAAATTAAGATTGACAAATATATGTTTTAATATTACAATTACAAAAGTTAATATATATATTGCACTTTTATGAAAAAAAGTCATATAATGTTTTAACTAATAAAGGGAGAATTATTATGAAATTAAATGATATAAGTAAAGAAGAATTAGAAACCATGAATTATGACGATATTGCCTACATAATTCTAAACGAAGAAAAAACTAAAATGAAAATTAATATTTTATTTAAAAAAGTTTGTGATGCTTTAAATCTTAATGAAACTGAATTTGAAAATCATATTGGTGATTTCTTCGAACTATTAACAACCGATAAAAGATTTATTATGTTAGAAGATGGCTCTTGGGATTTAAAAGAACTACATAATCCCAAAGTAATTGTTGACGACGAAGAAGACGATTCCATTATTACCGAAGTCGAAGAAGACGAACCAATTGAAATGGAAGAGGAAGAAAATGAAGATGACATCTTCTATGATGCTGAAAATGACGACGATATACCTGATGATGATTTAGACGATTTTATGGTCATTGATGTGGATGATGAAGAAGCAAACAGTTAATGTTTGTTTTTTTTACGAGAGTTTGTTATAATATAAATAATTAAAGAAAGGAACTTTTTTATGTTTGAACGACTTAATAGTATTGAAAGTAAATATAATGAATTACAAACAGAGCTTACTAAGCCTGAGGTAATGAGTGATTATAATAAATTAAAAACTTTATCTAAAGAAGCAAGTGATTTAGAAGAAACCGTAAAAAAATATCAAGAATATAAAAACACTGTTAAAGAACTTGAAGATGCTAAAACCTTAATGCAAGATCCAGAACTTAAAGAAATGGCCGAATTAGAGCAAAATGAACTTAAAAATAAATTAGAAACAATTACCAAAGAATTAGAAATTCTCTTAGTTCCCAAAGATGAAAATGATGGTAAAAATGTTATCATGGAAATAAGAGGTGCCGCGGGTGGCGATGAAGCTAATATCTTCGCTGGTGATTTATACCGTATGTACACTTATTATGCTGAAAAAAATAATTGGAAAATTGAAGAATTACATAGTATTGAAGGAACAAGTGGAGGATTTTCCCAAGTAGAAATTATGATTAAAGGTAATGATGTTTATAAAAAGTTAAAATACGAAAGTGGTTCCCATCGTGTTCAAAGAGTACCCGTGACGGAAACTCAAGGAAGAGTCCATACCTCTACCGCGACTGTTTTAGTTATGCCTGAAATAGAAACTACTAACATTGACATTAAAGAAAGTGATATTAAAATGGATGTTTATCACTCTAGTGGTGCCGGAGGTCAATCAGTTAATACTTCCAATTCGGCTGTAAGACTTACTCATATTCCGACTGGTGTTGTTGTAACTTGTCAAACTGAACGTAGTCAATTAAAAAATCGTGACCGCGCCATGAACTTATTAAAAATTAAAATTCAAGATGAAATACGTTCTAAAGAAGAACTTGAATTAGGTGCAACCCGTAAAAGTAAAATTGGTACTGGTGACCGCAGTGAAAAAATAAGAACTTACAATTACCCCCAAAATCGCGTAACCGACCATCGTATAAATTTCTCTATCATGAGTCTAGACCGTGTCATGGATGGTGAATTAGAGCCTATCATTGAAGCTTTAATTAATGAAGATATGCGTCTTAAACTTGCAGGTGAATCTTTTGAATAACATTGGTAGAGCCGATTTAAAACTATTAAAAGAACTATACCCTGACAATTATAATGAGAAATTAAAAAAATTAAAAGAAAACTACCCTATCCAATATTTAATTGGCTATGTTGATTTTTATAATACTAAAATAATGGTTAATGAAGATGTTTTAATTCCCCGTTTTGAAACTGAATTACTGATGGAAAAAACTCTAAATTTTCTAAAAAATAAAAGCTATAATACTATTTTAGATATCGGAACAGGCTCCGGAGCAATTGCTATTACTTTAAAAAAACACACTAACTTAGATGTTTATGCCTGTGATATTAGTCCTAAAGCTTTAAAAGTAGCTACCAAAAATAGTGTTGATAATCATGTTGATATTAACTTTTTTCAAATGGATATCTTAAAAGATTATCCCAAAATAAAATTTGATTGTCTAATATCTAATCCCCCCTATGTTAAAGAAAATGAAAAAGTGAGCCCCGAAACTAAATATGAACCTCAAATCGCCTTATATGCTAAAAATAATGGTTTAGAATTTTATGAAAGAATCTTAAGCATTGCCCCTAAAATATTAACCAAACATGGTTCTATTATTTTTGAAATTGGTGCCGATGAAAAAGAAAACATTAAAAAAATTGCTTTAAAATACTATCCTAAAGCAATTATCACTACTTTTAAAGATTATAATAATTATGATAGGTTTATGTTTATCGAAACATAAATCTTTTTATTACTTTATAACTATGATATAAAATCTAACACAAAATTAGTTAATATATAACCCATCGCAAAACTTAAAGAAAGCACTAATAATCTAGCTTCAATTATCTTTCCTTTTTTTATAATCGGTCCAAAATTTACTCCATTAAACATAAATATACTCATTAAAGTAAAAAACACATACAAATAAACTTTTGCTTCCATCTAATGTTGTTCCTCATACTCATTTATGGCTTTAACTCTTTTTAAGTGTCTTTCTTCACTAGCACTTTTAGTATTAATAAAAGTATCAATTATTTCTTTAACTAAATTTAAATCTGTAGTAACTTCACTACCAATTGCAATAACATTACAACCATTATGATTCTTACCCTTAAAAGCATCATCAACACTTACAGCCCGAACACAACGAATACCCTTAACTTTATTCGCGGCAATACTCATACCTACTCCTGAACCACATATTAAAATACCTAAACTAAGAGGATTGGCAACAACTAATTCCCCTAACTTAAAAGCAAACTCTGGATAATCATCAAGTGGACTATTTTCAATTCCAATATCTTCAATATCCAGCCCATTTTCTTTTAAATGTTTTGTTAATTTAAGTTTTAAATCTAAACCTCGATGGTCACAACCAATAAATATTTTCATATATTCCTCCAATATAATTTTATCAAATATTCTTAAAATTTCCAACAAATATTAAATAACTATACTATTACTTTACTTTAAATAATGCTATAATCTAAATTGGAGGTTTAAAAATGGAAAAAAGACACAACCCTTATTACTATTGTGATAACTCATATATGATAACGATTAAAAATACTAACTATAATAGTATCATAGAATACTACACTAAAAGTTCAAATAGTAAAACAGCCCTTAAACTATTAAAATATCACTTAACAAACAATAAAATAATTAATTACTCTCTAAAAGAATTAGATAAATCCCAAAACATAGAATTAAAACTAAATAAATCTAATACTGTAATGGCATCAAATATCACCCTTAATTTTCTTAATGATTCAAATACTATACGTATAAAATATGAAGTATTACCTAACTTTGAATCAGCCATATTTACTATATTCTTTATTAATAAAGGCTTAATCACCAATATAATCCACAAAATTTTAGCTAAAAACGAAATTCCCTACACCCTTAATGAATTTAACTGGATATTAATAAATCTAAAAGATATTATCTATAAATATTCTAAAATTAATTTAAAGGATACTTTAAACATCACAGAAATTATAGCAAATTTAAATAATATAACTAAATTAAATTTAGATATAACAAGTGAAGAACAAGCAATAATTAATAACTCGATACAAGAACTACCCTTAATTTTAAATAGAAGACTAAATAACTAAAAAACTATCAGAGGAATTGACCTTCCCTGATTTTTTATATATAATTAATTTGGTGATTAAAATGTTTACAGACACCCATTGTCATATATATAAAGAATATTATTCGGATATTAATGAAATCATAACTAATGCTAAAAATGTTAATATCTCCCGTTTTATCAACAATGGTTGTGACCATAAAAGTAACAAAGAAGTATTAGAATTAATAAGTAATTATTCTAATATGTATGGCGCAATTGGTATTCACTCCGAAAGTACTGACACTTACCAAGAAGAAGACTTAAAATTTATAGAAGATAATTTAAACAATCCCAAAGTTATTGCAATTGGGGAAATAGGTCTTGATTATCACTACACCAAAGAAAATAAAGAGGCTCAAATAAAACTTTTTGAAAATCAATTAAAACTAGCCGAAAAATACCATATGCCTGTTATTATCCACAGCCGAGATGCCACTGAAGACACCATTAATTGTTTAAAAAAATATAAAATAACAGGTGTTATCCATTCCTTTTCAGGCTCTTTAGAAACCGCCAAAATATATCTAAAAATGGGCTTTACCCTCGGGGTTAATGGAGTTATTACTTTTAAAAATTCTAAATTAAAGGAAGTAATAAAAGAAATTCCTCTATCTAATATAATCCTTGAAACGGATAGTCCCTATCTAACTCCTGAACCCCATCGTGGCACTCAAAATACACCAGCCAACATCATATATATTGCTAAATTTATTAGTGAATTAAAAAATATAAGCTTAGAAGAACTATCAAAAATTACCAACGAAAACATCAAGCGAATTTTTGACATTTAATATAAACTATGATAAAATGAATACAACCAATTGAGGTGAAAATATGAAAGGTAAAAAATTATTTTACTTTAATAACTTAATCAAATTTGGTATCATTATTGTTACTATATTCTGTATTAAAACATCTTCATATAAAATGGAAACATCAAGTACAAATGAAAATGTTAATAAAAGTATAGATTTATCAACAATGGCTATATATATAAATAAAGAAGAAGAAAAAAAAGCTAATGAAGAAGCTTTACAAAGATATTTATGGGGCTCTCTTGATAGTTATACAGGAGATTTAACGGGCTATGGAGCTTTCTGTCCTTTATGTACAGGTCACCTAGCTTGTATGGGTAATCTTGACTTAAGTAATGGAAGAACTACCTATAATGATAAAACTTATGGAAATGTCCGAATTGTTGCCTCAAGTAATAATCTACCCTGTGGAAGTATAATTAGATTTGATAATAAAAGAATAAGCCCAAACACCATTATTGCTATTGTTCTTGATCGTGGTGTTGTAGGTAGTAACATCGATTTATTATCACCCAGTGAAGAATATGCTTTAAAATATGTAGGACGAAGTTCTATTACTTATGATGTTCTAAGAATTGGATGGGAAAAATAACCCATTTTTTTCAAGTTAAGGAGGATAAAATGAAGATACCCGCTAAAAAAAGTTTAGGTCAAAATTTTCTTAAAGACGAAGTTATCTTACAAAAAATAGCTAACTCAATTACTACTAATAATGAAGATTTAATTATTGAAATAGGCCCTGGAAAAGGCGCTTTAACTAAATATTTAGCTAAAAAAAATTCCTATCTTTTATGTTATGAAATAGATACTCGCTTAAAAAATATCTTATCCCCTTTTCTAAATGAAAAAACAACCATCATATATGAAGACTTCTTAAAATCTAATTTAAATGAAATAACAGCTAATTATAATAATCTATATATTATAGCCAATATCCCTTATTATATAACAACACCCATTATAAAACATATTATAAATATACCTAAAATGAAAGCTATGACTCTTCTTGTTCAAAAAGAAGTAGCCGAAAGATTTACTGCTAAACCAAATTCTAAAGCTTATGGTTCCCTAACCGTTTTTCTAAACTACTATTTTAATATAGAATATTTATTTACTGTCCCAAATACCGCCTTTGAACCCATCCCCAAAGTCGACAGTGCTGTTGTTAAATTCACTCGCAAAGATATTAAATATCCTGTCAAAAATGAACAACTCTTATTTAAACTAATTGAAGATTCTTTTAAATTTAAAAGAAAAACCCTAAAAAACAATCTTCATAATTATAATTGGAATAAAATAAATGAAATTCTAGAACAACATAATTTAACCCCCAATATAAGAGCCGAACAATTATCATTAGAATTATTTATTGAAATTGCCAATAATCTTAACTAAGTAGCTTTTAACTATTTAGTTTTTTTTATTTCTAATTACGCATATAATTAAATGGTGATTAATATGGAATTAAAACGTGGTGATTTAGTAACCCGTATTAGTTATAACCATGATACCGTTTTTAAGATAACCAACATTAAAAATGATATTTATTATTTAAAAGGAGTTGAAGTCCGTCTTTTTGCCGATGCCACTTTATCAGACTTAATAAAATATATCCCGGAAGAAAAAATTGAAATACCTGAAGTCGAAGAAGAAACAATTCCCCTAGACCGTACAGAATATTTTTATTTACCAGCTAAAATCTTACACATTGATGGTGATAAAGATTATTTAGAAAAATGTTTAAATTATTATAAAAAAAAAGGAATATACGCGATAGGCAAAAAAATAAACGAAGACCATATTTATGAGGCCATATTACCTATGCTTCAAGAATATAAACCAGATATAGTAATTATAACTGGCCATGATGCTTACTATAAAAAGAAAGGTGACATTAATAACTTAAATAACTATCGTAACACCGCTAGTTTTGTTAAAGCTGTTAAAGTTGCTCGTAAATACGAAAAATCTCATGACAAATTAATTATAATCGCCGGCGCGTGTCAATCAAACTATGAAGAATTAATTAAAGCTGGAGCAAATTTTGCCTCATCCCCCAAAAGAATAAACATCCATGCTCTTGACCCTGCTATCATTGCTAGTACTATCGCTTTAACTGAAAGAAACAAAGAAATAAACTTAATTGAACTTTTAGACAAAACCAAATATGGTCATAATGGTATGGGTGGTATAAAATGTAATGGTCTTATGTATGTTGGTTATCCCCGTTAATTAATAAGGAGGAATTTTGAATTTAGATATTGTTCGTGAAGAACTAAAAAAACATTTAAACGCAAGAGTCCAAATCAAAGTATTTGGTATGCGCAATAAAACTAGTACTTATGAAGGTATGATAAATGCCATTTACCCCAATATTTTTACAGTCATAGGTTCTAATTTTGAAAAAAGTTTTACTTTTTCAGATTTAATAACCGGAGAGATTTCAATAAAATATCTGTAAACACTTGCTATTTACCATTTTTTGCTATAAAATATAATTAAGTTGTATAACTTTAGAAGGGAAAAGAAATATTATGCAAATTACATCAGTAAGCGTACGCAAAATTGAAAAAGAAGGTTCAAGAATGAAAGGAATTGCATCAGTTCTAATTGATGACTCTTTCGCCATTCATGATATCCGTATTATTGAAGGAGATAATGGTTTATTTATCGCTATGCCTAGTAGAAAAACAGCTACTGGTGGATATAGAGATATAGCACACCCTATTAATCCAGATGTACGTAAAATGTTTGAAGATGCTATTCTAAA
>CANRIB010000030.1 GCA_947630575.1 uncultured Bacilli bacterium | reverse complement strand
AATAAGAATAAGAAAGAATACTCAAGTTAAGGGTATTCTTTTTAAAATTAAATTTTTAAAAACTGTCCATAGGTAAGTAGTACAATAAACTAACTAATATAAAATTCTTGCCTAAGTCGCTCTAAACTTTATTCTTAGGCAAGGTTAAATTCCATGCGAGGATATTCTCCTCGTTTTTAATTATATAAAAAAAATAACCATAACTGGTTAATTTTTTAATATTTCAAAAGTTTCACTAATAGGCTTAATTTTAACATTATTTCTACTGCTAAAGTTAGGTATTAAATGTAAATGTAAATGTTTAACTTTTTGATCTTCACCATAATTAATTAATAATGTCAAAGAAGATTTATCAAGTTTTTGCATTATCTTAGGTCCTAAATCTTGAGCTACTTTTAACATCTTACCTGCCATCTCATTATCAAGTTCCATATAATCAGTATAATGTTCTTTAGGAATAACTAATACATGTCCATTATTTACAGGTCCTAAATCCATAATTACCATTAAATCATTATCTTCATATAATATATTACTTGGTATTTCTTTTTTAGCTATTTTACAAAATATACAATCCATTTTTCTTCACCATCTTTATTATAACAAAAAGAAAAATATATCTCTATAGATTTTCTTAAAAAAGTGTACTTTTATCATAACTTTGCATAGATTAAAATAGAGGAGGAATAAAAGTGGCAAGTTATAAAGAGATAGTTACAAAGGCCGTTGTGGGTAAAGCTAAAAAAAACAGTGTTTCTAAATTTAGTGTTAAAACTGAGGAAGTTCCCGATACTGTTTTAGGTTGTTGGGTTATCAATCATACATTTGAAGGTCATAATTCCAATGGAGCGATAAACATAAATGGTGCCTTTGATGTTAATATTTGGTATTCTTATAATAATGATACAAAAACTGCAGTTAGTACCAAAAGATTCAATTATACCGATAAAATGAATATTCACCTAAAGGATGGTGCTAGTTTAAATGATGCATCAGAAATTATTGTTCGTAGTCTAAATCAACCAACTGTTACGGATGTTAATATTAAAAATGGTGAAGTTAATATGACCATTGAAAAGGAATTAGGAGTAGAAGTAGTAGGAAGTACTATGATAAAAGTAAGTGTGGAAGAAGATGCTGACGATTATGAAGTAATTGAAGACATCGACGAAGAAAATGTTGAAAACGAAATAAATGAAGTAAATGAGGATTATTTAAACTAGTCAACCAAAAAAGGTTGACAGTGTAGTTCTAATATGTTAAAATGAAGTAACAAAGGAGGCAGAAACTATGGCAGTAAAATTAAGACTTAAAAGAATGGGAGCTAAACAAAAACCATTTTATAGAATAGTCGCCGCTGATTCAAGAAGTCCTAGAGATGGACGTTTTATTGAAACTGTTGGAACATATAATCCAATTAAAAAACCCGCTGAAGTTAAAATTGATGAAGAACTTGTCATGAAATGGTTAGTTAATGGAGCTATCCCAACAGATACAGTAAGAAGTATTTTATCTAAAGAAGGTATCATGGCTAAGCTAGATGCTAAAAAAGCAGGTAAATAAAATGAATATTGTGGAGTTTACAACTTTTTTAGTTAAAAATATTGTTAAAAATCCTGATATGGTTAAAGTAAGTAGTTTCGAAGGTGACGAAGATATAACGATTCTAGAAATTATTGTGGCAAATGAAGATATGGGTGCCGTAATCGGGAAAAGTGGTAAGAACGCGAAATCTATTAGAACAATTATCCAAGCTTATGCTTACTTAAACAATATCAAGAAAGTCAAAGTCAATATTGACGCCTTTTAAGAGCTTAAAGCTCTTTTTATTTTAGAAAAATAAAAAATTACTAATATATATTTGACTAATATTAAGATAAAGAGTATAATTTCTAATAGAAAGTAGGAATTTATGAAAAAAAGAATTATTAGTGCAATTTTAATGCTTATAATAGTTATACCGATTGTTTATTTAGGTAATTGGATATTTAATATTGGGGTTGGTATAGTAAGTTCTCTTGCTTTAATTGAGTTTATGGATTTACCTAAAAGCCATCATAAAATACCTTTATTAGTATCTATCGCAAGTATTATGTGTATGCTTTTATTAGTATTTTCAGATTATCAAAATAGTTATTCTATCATGTATGGTATAAGCTATCGTGGTCTTGCTATAACTTTACTAGTCTTATTAGGTCTTTCTTTATTTTATAAAAAAGAGGAATATCAAGCAACTGATGCTTTAGTTTTATTAGGAGCCATTACTTTAATAGGTACAAGCTTTAATACCATGATATTAGTTCGGATGTTTAGTTTATATAAATTTATTTATTTAATTTTAATCTTTATTTTAACCGATACTTTTGCCTTATTTGGAGGAAAATTATTTGGTAAGCATAAGTTAATTCCCCATGTTAGTCCCAATAAAACCATTGAGGGAAGTATAATTGGTTCTACTGTAGCTACCATTGGAGCAAGCATTTTCTATCATTATTTAATTAGTCCAGTTAATATTAAAATTATTCTTGCGACTTTAGTGCTATCTATATTAGGTCAAATAGGTGATTTAATTTTTAGCAAGATTAAAAGAGAAAATAATCTCAAAGATTTTAGTAACTTAATTCCTGGACATGGGGGAATATTAGATCGTCTTGATAGTACTATTGCTATTATGTTAGGTTATTTAATATTATATCATATATTTTAAGGAGGAATTTATATGTGGTTTATAACATTAATATTATTAATTTTTATTTTAGGCTTAATCATTTTAGTTCATGAATTTGGTCATTTTATTACGGCTAAAAAATCCGGTGTTTATATTTATGAATTTTCTATTGGTATGGGTCCAATTATTAAAACTCATAAAGGTAAAGATGGCATCGATTATAATTTAAGAGCGTTCCCAATTGGTGGTTTTGTTTCGATGGCGGGCGAAGTTTATGAAGATGACGAAACTAATAAAATACCTAAAGACAAATTTATGTGCAACAAAAAATGGTATCAAAGAGTTATTATTTTAGCTGCCGGTGTTTTCAATAATTTTGTTTTAGCTATTATTATTCTTTTCTTTATGGCTTTAATTTGGGGTGCTCATAGCTTAAAACCTGAGATTGGTGAAGTAGTTGAAAATTCGCCAATGGCAAAATCTGGTATTAAAGTAGGAGATACCATATTAGCTATTAATAATCATAAAGTATTTAGTTGGGATCAAGCACAAATTTTCCTTTATATGAAAGATAAAGATAATAAATATGATTTTGAAATAGAACATCCTGATGGAAAGACTGAAACCTATCATATAACTCCAGTTAAAATTAAAAATGAAGATACTGGGGAAGAGCAACAACAATTTGGTTTTAAAGTCGCAAATCATGTTGAAAAAGGTTTCTTTGTTAGTATTAAATATGCTTTTCAAAGATTTGCAAGTCTAATAAGCACTATGTGGATTACAGTTGTTAATTTATTTACCGGAAAAATTTCTTTAAATAGTTTATCTGGTCCTGTAGGCATCTATCATGTTGTCGGTGAAAGTATTGATATTGGGGCTTCCCAAGTTGTCTATTTAATCGCGTTTTTAAGTATCAATGTTGGTTTAATTAATATTTTACCAATCCCGGCTTTTGATGGAGGAAGAATCTTATTCTTAGTAATTGAAAAAATCAAAGGAAGTCCAATTAATCAAAAATTTGAAAATTGGTGTCATACTATCTTCTTCTTCCTTCTAATTGCTCTTATGATCTATATTACAATATTTGACATCATTAGATTTTAAATAATAGACAATTTATATTTTAATATGTTATAATATCTCCTGGTTTAAGGAGATTTTTTTATGCAAAGAGAAGAGTTAACAAGTTTTAAAAATAAAAAAATACTTTATAATGAAGAAACAAGTCAAATATATAGATTAAATGATGGTAGACTACTTAAATTAGCAAGTCCCGATTTTTTAGATGCTTGTCGTACCTTAGGAACATCTTACGAGCTTAAAATAACTAATGGACTAGCCAGAAAAATCCCTGAGATTGTAAGTCCCATCACTGCCGTATATCATAAAGATTTTTGTTTAGGGTACACGATGGAAGAAATACCCGGTCAAAATTTAACTCTTTATGATAAAGAATTATCTCTAAGTGCCAGAGCTGATTTAGATAATTACTTTGCCTTATATTCTAAAATTGAAAATATTGTCAAAAAAGCTAATGAAACTGGAATTATTCTTCCAGATTTATGTACCACTGAAAACATTTATTTATTACCTAATGGAGAAATCCGTTTTATTGATTATGATGGTATGCAATTTGGTCCTGATGATAAAACTATTGTTATGTCAACAGTTCTAGGGGATATTATTAAATATATTAAATCTTTAAAATTCCATGATGGTACTTGCCATTTTAATTCAGAATTAGATAAAACTAGTTTAACTATTCTCTTATTTTTAATTGTATTTAACGTCGATTTAACTAAAGTAGGAAAATATGACCCTTATACAAAAACTAAAGTAACAATTAAAGATGTTTTTAATATGCTTGGGATAAATGACGAAATATTCATGAATAAAGTTGCCGCGAATATCAGTTTAAATAAAAAGGGCACATATCTTGCTGACGAATTATATAAAATTATCCAAAATTATAATATGTATGCCTTTCCTTATGGTGAAGAAGTTTACATTAAAAAACTAATTCGGAAGAAAAATTAATAATCTTTAAAAAAATAACTTTTTCTAGTTCTAAAATTGTGCTAAAATAGATAAGTAACATAATGAAGAAGGCGATTAAAATCGAAAAAATAAGAATTCCTAAATATTCTTTAGGCGAAGAATTAATAAGTTCTATATCTCATGGCATAGGTTTTTGTTTGTCTATCGCAGCGCTTGTTTTATGCATTGTTGCTTCTGCTCATGACCACAGTGCTACCGCGGTTATTGCAAGTATTATCTATGGTTTAAGTCTAATGATTCTTTATTTAATTAGTACTTTATATCATGCCTTTAAACCCAATGGGGCTAAACGCGTTTTCCGCGTCTTAGATCACTCGAGTGTCTTTTTACTTATAGCAGGATCTTACACCCCTTATTGTCTTTTAATAATCCCAGGCCCTAGAGGTTTAATCTTACTCGCGATTATTTGGACTCTTGCTTTAATTGGCATTATCGGGGACAGTATTAACATTAATAAATTTGAGCACATTGCCTTTCCCTTATATATTTTAATGGGTTGGGCTATAGTCTTTTCTTTACAATCTCTAAAAGCTAATTTACTGCCCTTAGGCCTCTTATGGCTCACGATTGGGGGCGTATTATACACGATTGGGGCTCTAATATATTTAGTCGGAATTAAAGTTAAATATATGCACTCCATCTTCCATTTCTTTGTTTTAGGTGGTAGTATTTTTCAATTTTTTTCCATATTTTTATATGTATTATAAGAATTATTAATAAAAGGAGTAGTATATGCCGGATTTTAAACTAAAAGATAATGAAGAAATAAAATTGATTAAAGAAAATATCCTTATCAAAGCTAATACCAACGAATTTATTTTAACTTTATTTATAACTAATTATCGTCTAATATTATTTAAAGATATCAATAAAGATTTACTTTATAATACTTTTTTAAGTAGTCGTCTGGTAAGTATTCCTAAAAACAATGAAATGGTATTTTCTTCATCCCTTAAAGACCTAAAATCTGTACGTTATGAAAATAGTCGTAATATTTTAATATTTAAAGACCATAAAAAACTAACAATCTATGGTGAAGATCTTCGCCATTATTTATCATAAAAAGATTTGTTAGTCTTTTTTATTTCTTTAATTTATGTTAAAATATATTTATGTCCCAGTAGTTCAGTTGGATAGAATGTTAGCCTCCGACGCTAAAGCTCACGCGTTCGAATCGCGTCTGGGACACCATTAATTTGATTATATAAGAGGGTTTAGGATATGACAAAATATTGCTTCAGCAAAACCAGAGTAATGAAATCTTTATGTAGTATGTATATAATTAATAATATAGATATTTTTAATTTTCAAGCTAGTCGTAAAAATTATATAACATATCATCATTTAATTGAAGTATCAGATTTAGAAGCTATTGGTTTTCCTACTAAAAAAACTATTGAAAATGGTTTAGCTTTAACTAAATATGCCCATTTTTATTTACATTTAATTGAAGATTATGCTCCAGATATTTTTTATCATTTAAATGAAATAATATTACTTATTACCAAAGAAAAAAGATTACCTACTATCAAAGAAAGAAGTTTAATTCAAATATTTTTAGAAGCTTTTGAATATCGTATGAAAGAATATTACAATATTAAACCAAACTTATTAGCAAGAGTTCCTTTAAAAGAAATTAGGTAAAACATAAGTATTTTAAAATTTAAATATTCATGTTATAATAAAAACATTAAAATAATGTATTTAACAATTAGAAAGGATGAATTAAATGATTATTCAAAATGTTAAAGGGGGATATGACTTTTTACCCAAAGAACAAAGAATTAGAAATTATATCAATGATATATTAAGAGAAACTTTTTTAGAATATGGTTATATGCCTATTGAAACATCTATATTATGTTATTATGATATGCTTGCCGGTAAATATGATGCTGAAAATGATATTTTAAAAGAAATATATAAATTAACTGATCAAGGAGGTCGAAAATTAGGCCTTAGATATGACTTAACAGTTCCTTTTGCCAAATTTATTGCTTTAAACAAAAATGAACTTAAAATGCCTTTTAAAAGATATGAAATATCTAAAGTATTTAGAGATGGTCCAGTCAAAGTTGGCCGTGATAGAGAGTTTACCCAATGTGATGTCGATGTTGTAGGTATTGGAGGGCAATTAATTGAAGCTGAATTATTAAGCTTATATTATAAAGCCTTTACTAAATTAGGAATTGAAATTAAGATTAAATATAATAGTCGTAATCTAATGCGTGGTCTAGTAAGTAATACTGGCATAAATCCTGATTTAATCGGGGCTGTAATAACTATTATTGATAAAAAAGATAAAATAACTAAAGACGAATTTGAACAATATTTAGCCGACATTGGTTTAACTAAAGAAGCTATTAATAGTTTAGAAGAAGATTTTTCTTTAGATTTAGCCTCTTTAACTAAAAAATATGAAAGTACTTCTAATGCTGAGATTAAACAAGGTTTAACCGAACTAAAAGAACTTAGGGATTATATTGAGGCCATAGAACTTAAAGATGTCTGTATCTTTGATTCTACTTTAGCAAGAGGACAAGATTATTATACTGGCAATGTTTTTGAAGTTTATGAAAAAAATGGTAAACTTAAAGGCAGTATTGGTGGGGGAGGCCGTTATGACCAAATGATTACCGAATTCATTGATGATGGGGAGATTTATCCTGCTGTTGGAGTAAGCTTTGGTTTAACTAGTATCTTTGAATTATTAAAAGATAAAGAAGAATTTAAAGAAAAATCTAATATTGAAGTCTATATTATTCCTATAAATACTCCCAAAGAAAGCTTAAAACTTGCTAATGGCTTAAGAGATTTAGGCTACATAGTGGATATCGAAATGAATGATCGTAAAGTTAAAAAAAGTCTAGACTTTGCTAATAAAGAAAACATCCCTTATGTTATAATTCTTGGGGAAGACGAAATAAAAAATAATAAATTTAAAATTAAAAATATGCTTATTAAAGAAGAATATGAAATAGCTTTAAATGATTTATCTTCTGTTAAAGAATATTTAAAAAAATAAACTAACTTCGGGTGAAAAAAGCCTTTTAAGTTAGTTTTTTTCATGAAAGTCTGTACTTTTAAACAATTGTATGGTATTATTTTAATGGGTGAGGAAAAAATGTTTAATTATATTATTGGGAAAGTTGTTTTACAAGAAAGTAATTATATAGTTGTAGAAAATAACAACATTGGTTTTACTGTTTATGTTGCCAATCCCTTTAGTTTTGAACTCGACAGTGTGGTCAAAGTTTATATTTACAACCAAATAAGAGAAGATGATTATAGTTTATATGGTTTTAAAACTAATGAAGAAAGAACCTTATTTTTAAGATTGATAAATGTTAAAGGTTTAGGCCCTAAAATTGCTATGCCAATGCTGGCAACTGGAAGTCTTGCCGGAATTATTGATGCGATTGACCGGGAAAATGTTTTATATTTAACTAAATTCCCTAAAGTTGGGGAAAAACTAGCTAGACAAATTATTCTAGATTTAAAAGGCAAACTAGCAAGTAAAGAAGAAATGAATATTACTGGCGACTTTGACGAATTAGTAAGCGTCTTAGAAAGTTTAGGTTATAAAAATAGTGAAATTAAAAAAGTATTACCAAAAGTAAATGCTTCCTTAGATATTGAAAATCAAATTAAAGAAGCTTTAAAATTAATGCTTAAATAAAAATTTAAATTAAAAAGGAGGTAAATTAAATGGAAGAACAAATTGATGAAAGAATTATTTCAGCCGAAGAATTAGACAGTGATGCCTTTGAGCAAAGTTTAAGACCCTTAAGTTTAGACGAATATGTTGGCCAAGAAGAAATAAAAGAAAATCTCCGTATTTTTATTGAAGCTGCCAAAATGCGTGAAGAATCATTAGACCATGTTTTATTATATGGTCCTCCGGGACTTGGAAAAACAACTCTTGCACATATTATTGCTAATGAACTCGGTAGTAATATTAAAACTGCTTCTGGTCCTTCTTTAGAAAAAAGTGGTGATTTAGCCGCGGTTTTATCTAATCTCGAGCCTGGCGATGTTTTATTTATTGACGAAATCCATCGTATGCCTAAATTTGTAGAAGAAATATTATATCCTGCCATGGAAGACTTTGAACTTGATATAATTATTGGTTCTGATGGTAAAAGCAAAAGTATCAAAATTGATTTACCACCTTTTACTTTAGTTGGAGCCACTACCCGCGCGGGAGATTTATCTAGTCCTCTTCGTGATCGTTTTGGTATTGTTTCCAAATTAAATTATTATAAAGATACTGAATTACAACAAATTGTTAAAAGAACTGGTCGTGTTTTAGATATGGCTATCACAGATGATGCGGCCTTAGAAATAGCCCGTCGTTGTCGTAAAACTCCTCGTGTTGCCAATCGTTTATTTAAAAGAGTTCGAGATTTTGCCTTAGTTAAAGGAACTGGTACCATAGATTATGAAATAACTTTAGATAGTTTAAAAAGACTTAAAGTTGACGAATATGGGCTCGATGAAATCGATATTGACTATTTAGAGGCGTTAATTAATAAATTTAATGGAGGGCCTGTGGGAGTGGAAACTATCTCGACGGCCATTGGGGAAGAAGTAAGTACCATTGAAGATGTTGTAGAACCCTTTTTATTACAAGAAGGTTTTATTAAACGTACTCCAAGAGGTCGTGTTGCTACTGAAAAAGCTTACGATCATTTAAAAATAACTCGTCAAGGCTCATTATTTTAATTAAAAGAAAGAGGGATAATTATGGCTCTATTGTTATTATTAAAGAAGACTTTTCTAAATTAAATAATTTATATAAATAATTAATTTAGAAAGGAAAAAGAAAATGCAAATAATTGATGGAAAAAAAATTGCTTCGGAAATAAAAAGTGAAATAAAAGCCGAAATAACAAAATATCATTTAAAACCTACTTTAGCTGTGTTATTAATTAATGATTTAGAAGAGAGTGCTATTTATGTTCGAAATAAAGTTAAAGCCGGAAAAGAAGTAGGAATTGATGTTCAAGTAATTAATTTTACAGAAGATAATACAGAAGAAGAAATAGTTAATTGTATTAATAAATTAAATAAAGCAGAAGATATTGATGGTATTATTATTCAAAGTCCTATTTATACCAAATTTAATGAAGCATATCTTAGTAGTTTAATTGCCAAAGAAAAAGATGTTGATGGCTTTGGTCTTATGAATATGGGCTATTTAGCTACCAATCAAACCCAATTTTTAAGTGCTACTCCGTATGGTATTATAAAAATGCTTGAAAAAGAAAATATTACAATTCCTGGAAAACATGCTGTAATAATTGGTCGCAGCAACATTGTTGGAAGACCACTTGCCTTAGCTCTTTTAAATCGGGATGCCACCGTCACCATTGCGCACTCTAAAACTAAGAATTTACAAGAAATAACTAAAATGGCTGATATATTAATCGTCGCGATTGGAAAACCATGTTTTATTACCCAAGAATATTTAAAAAAAGATGCCATTGTAATTGATGTTGGCATTAATCGTCTTAATGGTAAACTATGTGGTGATGTTGATTTTGAAAATGTTAAAGATATGTGTTCTTACATTACTCCTGTTCCCGGAGGTGTCGGACCAATGACTGTTACAATGTTACTTTATAATGTATTAACAAGTGCCAAAAGAAAAGAGGAAAAGAAAAATGGACAAAAGAATTAAAGAAGCTTTAGAAAATGAAAAGAAACGTCAACAAAATAATATTGAATTAATTGCTTCCGAAAATTACGTTTCTAAAGATATTTTAGAATTACAAGGTAGTATATTTACCAATAAATATGCTGAAGGATATTCTGGTAAAAGATATTATGGGGGATGTACTAATGTTGATACTGTGGAAAATTTAGCCATTGAATATGTAACTAAATTATTTAATGCTAAATATGCAAATGTTCAACCCCACAGTGGATCTCAAGCTAATATGGCGGTCTATCGAGCATTATTAAAACCTCAAGATAAAGTTATGGGTCTAAATTTAGCTCATGGAGGTCATTTAACTCATGGGCATAATATTAATTTTAGTGGTCTAGATTATAATTTTGTTTCTTATAGTCTAGATAGCAAAACTGAGATGTTAAACTATGATGAAATAAGAGCTTTAGCCTTAAAGGAAAAGCCTCAAATGATTGTTGCCGGTGCTAGTGCGTATTCTCGTAAAATTGATTTTAAAAAATTTCGAGCTATTGCCGACGAAGTTGGTGCTTTATTATTTGTTGATATGGCTCATATTGCCGGTTTAGTTGCCGCCGGTCTTCATGAAAATCCTGTTCTTTATGCAGATGTAGTAACATCTACAACGCATAAAACATTAAGAGGACCTCGGGGAGGAATCATTTTAACTAATAATGAAGATATTGCAAGTAAAATAAATAAAACGGTATTCCCTGGTATTCAAGGAGGCCCACTGATGCATGTCATTGCCGCCAAAGCTGAATGCTTTTATGAAGCCTTACAACCAGATTTTAAAGAGTATGCTAAGCAAGTAATAAAAAATGCTCAAAGTTTATGTGCCACTTTAGAAAAAGAAGGATTTAAAATAATCTCTGGTGGTACCGACAATCATTTAATGCTGGTGGATGTTAAATCCAGTTTAGGTCTAACTGGTAAAGAAGCTGAAACTATCTTAGACAAAATATGTATTACTGTTAATAAAAATACTATTCCTAATGAAACCGAATCTCCCTTTAAAACTAGTGGTATTAGATTAGGAAGTCCTGCCATGACTACTCGTGGTCTAAAAGAAGAAGACTTTAAAGAAATAGGTCTTATTATCAGTAAAGCCCTAAAAAATAAAGATGATGAAAAAGTTTTACAAAAATTAAAAGAAGAAGTATTAACCATTACTAATAAATATCCTATTACTTTTTAGGGGAGGAAGAGTATGACTAAAGGCAAATTAATAGTTATTGAAGGCACTGATTTTTCTGGTAAACAAACTCAAACTGAACTTTTAGTAAAAAACTTACAAAAGTTAGGCTTTAAAGCGGTTCATTTTAGTTTTCCTAATTATGAATCACCAACAGGAAGAATTATTGGTGAAGCTTATTTAGGAAAGTTTGGCCCATCTTATTTTAAAGAGGGGATAGAAAATGTTGACCCTAAAATATCTAGTCTTTATTATGCTGCCGACCGGGTTTACAATATTAAAACTATTGAAAAATATTTAAATGATGGCTATATCGTTGTTTTAAATAGATATGTTGAATCTAATATGGCTTATCAAGGAGGCAAAATTAAAGACATTAAATTAAGAAATATTATGTATGAATGGTTAGATAATTTAGAATTTGTATTATTAGAATTACCTCGTCCTGATTTAGTAATATTTTTATATATGCCTTATGAAAAAGTCTGTTATTTTAAAAAACAAAGTGGGGGATTAGCTAATGAAGATACTCTTAGGATGGCCGAAATCGCGTATTTTGAGTTAGCCTCCATTTATGATTATGCAAAAGTTAATTGCTTTAAAGGTGATACTTTAAGACCTATAAAAGAAATGGGTGAAGAAATATTATCTAAAGTACAAGCTTTCATGGAAGAAGATGAAAATAATGAATTTAAATGATTTTGACTATAATTTACCTCCCGAATTAATCGCGCAAACGCCACTTTCTAAAAGAGATAGTTCTAAACTTTTAATATTAAATAAAAAAACTGGCGAGATAAAACATACTCATTTTGATGCGATAATAGACGAATTAAATCCAGGGGATGTCTTAGTTTTAAATGATACTAAAGTTATCCCGGCTCGTTTAATTGGGACTAAAACCGAAACTAATGCTCTAATTGAACTTTTATTATTAAAAGATATCGGTGATAACATCTGGGAATGTTTAGCTCGTCCAGCCAAAAGATTAAAAATAGGCACTATAGTAAAGTTTAGTAATGAATTACAAGCGGAAGTAGTTGAAAAACTAGACGAAGGTATAGTCCATGTAAAATTAATATATGAGGGAATCTTAATGGAAATTTTAGATAAGCTTGGTGAAATGCCTTTACCACCATATATTCATGAAAAACTCCAAGATAAAAATCGTTATCAAACTGTTTATGCCAAAAATATTGGTAGTGCGGCGGCCCCAACTGCCGGCCTTCATTTTACTAAAGATTTATTAGCTAAAATCGAAGCCAAAGGAATTGAACTATTATTTGTTACTCTTCATGTTGGTTTAGGTACGTTTAGACCAGTTGAAGTTGAAAATATTCTCGACCATCATATGCACAGTGAGTTTTATCATATGTCTTTAGAAGTAGCCAATAAATTAAATCAAGCCCAAAAAGAAAAACGTAAAATATACGCGGTTGGCACGACATCAACAAGAGTTTTAGAAACAATTATCCATAAATATGGTGAATTTAAAGCATGTTCTGGTAATACCGATATCTTTATTTATCCTGGGTTTGAATTTAAAGCTATAGATGGTTTAATTACTAATTTTCATTTACCAAAATCAACTCTTTTAATGTTAGTTAGTGCTCTAGCAAGCAAAGAATTTATCTTAAATGCTTATAACGAAGCTATCAAAAATAATTATCGTTTTTTCTCTTTTGGAGATGCAATGTTTATAAAATAGGCTTAAAATTTTAGCCTTTTTCTTTTTAACACTTTTTTAGGTAAAAGTCATATATTACTAAAGGAGTGGTTTTAAATGAATTATGATTATAAATATGGTAATACAGCTTATAAATATTTTAATGATGCTGGTCTTGAAATAAAACAATATCAAATATTAGCTCCTGCTCAAGAACAAAAAGAGCAACCTGGAATAGAGTATATTATGAATCCTAAACCTATATTTGATAATCCTAATTATAAAGGAAGTGCAAAATTAAAAGATAAAGTCGCTATTATTACTGGTGCCGACAGTGGTCTTGGAAAATCGGCGGCCATTGCTTTTGTAAAAGAAGGAGCCAAAGTTGTTATTCCCTATTATAATGAACATGAAGATGCTAAAGACACTAAAGAATACATAGAAAAATTAGGAGGAGAGTGTCTTTTAATATCAGGTGATTTAAGGGATAAAAGTTTTAGTAAAAAAATAGTTGCTTTAACTTTAGAAAAATTTGGTAAAATAAATATTTTAGTCAATAATGCCGGAGTCCAATATCAAAGTGATACTTTAGAGTGTATCAGTGACGAACAATTTGATAAAACCATGAAAGTAAATGTTTATGGTATGTTTTATTTAACTAAAGAAGTTTTACCTCACCTTCATGAAGGTGATTCAATTATCAATTTAACTTCTGTTACAACTTTTTATGGGGAGCCTCAACTAATCGATTATGTTACTACTAAAGGTGCTATTGTTGGTTTTACTAGAGCTTTAGCTCGTAATTTAGCCTTAAAAAAAATTAGAGTTAATGCCATAGCACCTGGATTTTTCTGGACTCCATTACAACCAGCATGTTGGCAAAAAGAAAAAATACCATCACTGGGAGCCGATGCTGCGATGGCAAGAGGAGCAATGCCTTATGAACTAGCACCAACCTTTGTTTTTCTAGCATCAGACGATTCTAGTTATGTTACGGGACAAGTAATCCATAATAATGGTGGTCAAATAATGGGCTAAAAAATAACTTCCATAAACATTGGAAGTTTTATTTATATAATAGGAAAGTCATCCTTAAATTTTGAATCAAAAATAAGACGAACTTACGTTGAAAGAAAAAATAAATAACTG
>CANRIB010000029.1 GCA_947630575.1 uncultured Bacilli bacterium | reverse complement strand
TTAGATAGTTGGTGCCAAGAATATGTAAATGATGAACAAACAAAGAAGATATTTGGAGAATGGGCTAATTATATCGCCGAGAAAAAAGGAATCAGAAAAGGCATACAACAAGGAATTGAACAAGGTGCCCAACAAGAAAAAATAGAGATTGCTAAAAATATGTTTAAACATAATATGGATATTAAAGATATTCAAGAAATAATAGGCTTATCTATAGAAGAATTAAAAGAAATTCAGAATAATTAATCTGAATTTTTTTCTATTAATTTATCTAAACTTACATCTAAAGCAACAGATATACGATATAAAGTTTCAACGGAAAAGGTGTTGGCTACTTTTTCGCTTTCTATAGCTCTAATAAAATCGTGGGATAAATCAACCATTTCGGCAAGTTTAGCTGCAGTTATTCCTCTTTCTTTACGATATTTTCTAATGTTTCTTCTTATTGTCCCGTATATGTCAGTATCAAATTTCATAATTTCCTCCTAATTTATATTATTATTGTATATTATTAATTCACACAATTATGTGTCTGAATAAATCACAAAATTTAATGTGATTTGTTGACACACAAAATAATTTATGATACTATTATTTTAAGGTTGTGAAAAGTTATGGAAAAGAATAAAAGAGTATTGATAGTATTAGGAATATTAATTGTAGGAATAGGAATATCTTTAGCCTATTTTGTAGGAAAAATGTTAACAGGAGGAGAAGGAGCAACAACAAAAGTATTAACAGCCAATATTAAGAATTCCGAAGTAACTATAGAGGGAATATTAAATATAGAGGATTTAAATATGTTGCCAGGACATCAAAGTGCTTCAGGAATAAAAGTAAATGCTAAAGGAAATAATGAATTAATACCATTTAATATAATATGGGAAGGAACAAATACTTTAGGTAGTAAATTAAACTTTAAAGTATATAAATCAAGTAAACAATTAAACGTAGATATAGATTGTAAAGAAGTAAGAAAACCAACAGGCGGAGGAACAATGCTATATGAAGAGTGTAGCATAAATAATGAAGAAGAATTAGGAGAAGTAATACAAGAAGGAGAAATACCAATAAGTGAAACACCAGAAACAGTAAATATAGCATTAGACCAATTTATAACATCAACAGAAGACCCAGGAACAGATATATATTACTATGTCATAATTGAATATCCAAATGAAGATAAGAATCAAAATGATGATATGTTAAATAAATCATTTAAAGGAGAGTTAAAAATAGAAGCATCAGAAACAGAGGCAGATGTAAATATATTTGCAGCATATATAGAACAAGAAGATGGAAGTTATGAGAAAGTAGAAGATATACCCCAAGAAGGGTATACAATAAACAAAGATAAGAGTAAATGTAGTAAAGGAGCAATACCAAGTTGGGATACATCAAATAAAAGATTATATATAGAGAATTTTAAGAAAATAGGAACAGAATGTTATTTATATTTTATGAAGCAAGTGAATGCCAATGACTATATACTAGCAAATAGAACAACAGAGAAAGGACAAGATGGATTTACAGATATAGATACAGAAGAACATAAAGATGGAAATAATAAATCGATATTGTATTCAGATACAGACGATTTAGGAACAACATATTATTATAGAGGAAAAGTAAAAGATAATTGGGTCAAATTTGGAGAAGAGAATGGAGAGCCAATATGGTGGAGAATCATCCGAATAAATGGAAATGGTTCAATTAGAATGATATATACAGGAACAGGAGAAACTGCACCAACAAATGATGGATATTTGAATAATAACGGAGCGAAAAGTCAATTAAATATTGGCGGTGCTACAACTTTCCAATATAATGAATATCGTAACGATAATAAATATGTAGGTTATATGTATGGGACTCAGCGAACAGGTAGTGCTGGTAGCGAAGGAACACCAACGACTAGTTATACTCAGGCTCATGCAAATAATTATGATAGTGATATAAAGAAAATTTTAGATGATTGGTATAAAACACATTTAAAAATAAGCTATGGACAATATATAGATCCAAATGCAGGATTCTGTAATGATAGAAAAATAAATACTCAACCAAATCAATGGTGGAGTAGTGATACATCAATGGGATATGCAAAAAATGTAACGGTATATGTTGGATGGAATAAATTAAGAAATGCAAGTAGTGATAATGCTAATATAAAACATTTGCCAACATTTAAGTGTAGTCAAACAAGTGACATATTTACACTTCCAAATGCAAAGAAGTTAAATGGAAGTGATTATGGAAATCATAAACTAATTCATTATACTGATAATGATAATAGTCCAGTAGGTTTAATAGCCATAGATGAAGCGGTATATGCCGGAGGATATTATTTTAAAGCAGATAATTCTTCTAATAATAATCAATTTTACTTATATACGGGTCAGTATTATTGGACTATGTCTCCTTCTTCTTTTCGTGGTGGCTCTGCTGAAATGTTTGCGGTATTTTCGAGTGGTTACCTTTCTGCTAATGGTGTTGGCAATACGTATGGTGTGCGTCCAGTAATAAATCTCTCTGCAGATGTGATGTTATCTGGAGATGGAACACATACTAATCCATATATAGTAGAAAATACTTGATAAATAAACAAATAAATAATTTATAGTCTTGCTCATATTGCTTAACTATCATATATGGGCAAGTAGATCTTCTTAGATCTATCTTAATACTGGAATAGAGTTTATTCTCTATTCTTTTTGATTAGATTATGTTATAATGTTTTTGAGGTGTTATTCGTGAAAAAAAAAGAGATTGTTGATTTTATATCTAGTTTGTCATTAATGATTTTAGCGTGTGTTGTTTTATTATTGCCAACTTTTAATATTGATAATATTAAATTGGTTTTAACTATTATATTTGGTTTTTATACTTTAATTAAATTAAGTAGTTTTATATTAATTATTAAAGAGAGAGATTATGAAAGTCTATTTACAGGGGCTATATCACTGGTTGGGTTAATAGCAATTTATTATATTGAATTATCAACTAAAAACTTAGCTTTGATATTGATGATTTGGTTAGGAATTAGTTCACTTATAAAACTTAAAAAAGCAGATTTTTATCATGATAGAGATAATAAAATGTGGATACTTAGATTATTTATTTTATTTGTGTTTTTAACTACGGGTTTGATATTTAGTTTAAATTTGATGTATGAAAATAGTGTGCAAATATTAATTATTGGTTGTTTCTTTTTGATTAATAGTTTATTAGATGCAGTAGATCCTTTGGTAACTTATTTAATGAGGAGCAGTAGTAATGCAAGTAATTAATGATTTTAAAGATTATGAAATACTTGATATGGCCCATGGAGAAAAATTAGAAAGATGGGGACAATATTTTTTAGTTAGACCAGATCCACAGATTATATGGAACGAAGAACATACTTCTTTATGGGATAAAGCGCATGCTAGGTATAATCGTAGTAAAACTGGTGGTGGGGCTTGGAAAATAGATGGGAATATGCCTAATTCTTGGATTGTTTTATATAAAGATTTAAAATTTAATTTGAAATTAATGGGTTTTAAGCATACAGGGTTATTTCCAGAACAAGCTTATAACTGGGATTTGATTAGAGAGAAGATTAAAAAGGCTAAAAAAGAAGTTAAAGTATTAAATTTGTTTGCATATACGGGAGGAGCAAGTATCGCAGCATTAAGTGCAGGAGCAAGGGTAGTACATGTTGATTCATCACGAGGAATAATTGATTGGGCTAAAGAAAATGTCAAAGTAAATAATTTGGAAGATAGAACAATTCATTTTTTTGTTGATGATGTGAGAAAGTTTGTTAAAAGAGAAATAAGAAGAGGAAATAAGTATGATATTATTATAATGGATCCACCTTCTTTTGGAAGAGGAAGTAAAAGTGAAGTGTGGAGTATTGAACAAGATTTAGCTCCTTTAATTAAAGATTGTAGTGAGTTGCTTAGTGAAAATCCTATTCTTTTCATTATTAATAGTTATACTACAGGTTTATCTAAGTATGTTTTAGAAGATTTATTATATTTATATGTTGATTCTAAATATGATGGTATTATTAGTAGTGATGAATTAGGGTTACCAATGAAAAATTCTAAATTGGTTTTACCTTGTGGGATATATGCAAGATGGGAGAGAAAAGATAATTAAAAACATTTTATTTAATTTCTAGAGAATAAAATGTAAAACTTAACATATATTTAATTAGAAAGTTGAGGAAATTAAATATATGGAAATATTAAAAGTATCTAGTAAGTCTAATCCTAGTAAAGTAGCGGGAGCTATTGCAAATATTTTTCGTGAAAAAGGAAGTGTGGAGATACAAACTATTGGGGCTGGTTCGTTAAATCAAGCAATTAAAGGAATTGCTATAGCTAGAGGGTTTGTTGCTCCTAGTGGAGATAATTTGGTAGTTATTCCAGCATTTAATGATGTAGTAATTAATGGTGAAGATAAAACTGCAATGAAGTTAATTGTTACTAAAAAGTAATCTAGTAAGAGAAATCTTACTTTTTTTTCTTTGGAAGATAAAAAAATTATTAATTAACTTGTAATATGGTGAGAAATTTTATATAATTTAAAATAGGTGAAGTGTATGAATAATGTGATGTTAATGGATGTGGATGGAAATAAATATAAAGTAGATATTTTATTCACTTATTTTGATTATGATTTTGGTAAGAACTATATTGTTTATTTAATAGATGATGATTTGTTGGCGGCTTCTTATGAAGAAATTGATAATAAATATATTATTAATAGTGATTTAACTACTAATGAGTATGATATGATAGATAAGACTATTCAATTAAAGATGGGAGAAGCTTATGCCTAATTTTTATTTTGATTTTGAAAATAATAGAAGAAATTTTTATGCTGTAACAGGTAATAATATGACCATTCATATAGCTTTGAGTGGTAATAGATTACCAGTAGTATTAGATAAATTAGTAAATTCTAAAATAACTTCTTTAAGTATTACTGATTCTCGAAGTGAAGCTGTATTTGATAATTCAATAAGAGTAATTTTTAATAATGAGATATTTAGAAAAATGGGGGATACTTATGATGAGTATATTGATGCAATACAGGCTAAAATAAAAAAATATGTGGAACAAAGACAGATGACTAAATTAGTTGGAAGAGATACTAAAGTTAATAGACCTAAAAATGAAAGCATGAAAACTATGTTTATAGCTTCTAGTTTAGGTATAAGTTTGTTATTAGGTTCCGTTATTACACCAAAATTGGCTCAAAAAAGTGCTAGTACACCAAAAGGTTTTATGCCTAAAAATGATGGTAGTGTGGCAGTATTAAATAATAATGAAAAGAAAGATACAGTAGAAATTGATGGACAAAGTTATGAAGTGGAAGTACTTGATCAGGATGAAATTAAAACTATTAATGATGTTCCTAGTATCAATGTTAATTTTGATGAAGTCCAAGAAAATATTAAAAAATTTGTAAATTTGGGAAAAAGTGTGGAAGAAGAAATACCTGTACAAACAGAAGTGGAAGTTCAACCAATAGTTATAGATTTAAGTTATACTCCTCAATCTATTGAAGTAAGTAGATATAAGGAAACAGATGAACATTGGGGAGATATAATTAGGCATTATGCAAAAAGATGGGGTCTTCCAGCAGAATTAGAAATTGCTAAAATATCTCAAGAAAGACCAAATTTTGTAAATGGTTGGTGTGATAACATATGTCAGCTTACTAAACAATATTATGTGGGTAAAAGTTTTAAGATGCCTGTTTATGATGAAAATGGTAAGTTTACAGGGACTTATGATGAATTTACGGCAACAGCAGAATCTATAAATACTTATGAAGGTAATATTATGGCAGGTATGGCTTCTTTAAGAGAGTATATAGATGCTAATGGAATAGTGATGGGATTATTTTTATATAATCAAGGTCCTTATTCTTTAAGTATGGCTTGTGATTATTATGGAGTAAATATTGAGGATTATAAGGGCGATAGAAACGCCATTAAAGCGAGAGATCTAGTAGTTAATTATTATAAAGCTCAAGGTAAGTCACATGGAGATCCTTTATATTTGGAACATGTATTTTCAAGATTGCCATTAGATGAGCGAGGAGAAGCAAGTGTTAGTTGTTATATTGGAGATGAAAAAGTAGAAATTGCAATTAATAATACTTTAGAGTATAATATGAACAGGTGATTTTATGAAGCGAATAGTATTAGTTACGGGGGCATCTAGAGGAATAGGGGCGGCTATAGCAAAACTTTTTTTAGATAATGGAGATATAGTTTATATTAATTATAATAATAGTTTTGAAAAAGCTAAAGAATTTTTGAAATATTCTAATGCTCATTTAATTAAAGCTGATGTATCTAAAGAAAAGGAAATAGTAGAGATGATTAATACTATTAAAAGAGAATACTCTAAATTAGATGTAATTATTAATAATGCAGGAATAGCAATAGATACTACTTTTGATGATAAGACGGTAAGTAATTTTAATAAAATTATTAGTACTAATTTAATAGGACCATTTTTGATATGTAAGTACGCGAAAGAAATAATGGATTTTGGTTCTATTATTAATGTAAGTTCTACTAATGCTTTAGATACGTATTATCCTTATAGTTTAGATTATGATGCTTCAAAGGCGGGTCTTATTTCATTAACTCATAATTTAGCAGTAGAGTTTGCACCGAATATTCGTGTCAATGCAGTAGCTTTAGGTTGGGTAAATACAGATATGAATAAAAATTTAGATGAAGAATATAAAAAAGGGGAAATAGAAAAAATTTTAGTTAAAAGATTTGGAGAACCTTCAGAAATAGCTAAAGTAGTTTTCTTTTTGGCAAGTGAAGATGCTAGTTATGTAAATAATGCAGTTATTAGAGTTGATGGAGGTTTTTATGGATAGAATACATGTTATGGTGGTATCTAATAGAGAAAAAATAGATGTGCCAACATTTTATAAGACTAGTACAATAGCTAATCATGAAGATTTATTAAGGGATTTTTATAAGAATTGTAATCTTAAATTACCTGATAATTTTTATGCTGATTTAATAGATAAAGGAGCAATTGTTATTCTTACTTTTAATAAAAAAATGGTTATTTTTGTTCCTAAAGTTATTTCACAAGAACAATTAGAAATATTAAAATCATATCAACAATTTTTTAGTACTTTTGAAGAAATAGATTTAGGAATATTTAAAGAAGAATTATTGGAATTAAGTTATAATAAAAAAGATAATCCTAATATGTTAGAAGATTTTTATAAAGTAATTAAAGAAAATATAATAGAAAGTCAAGTTAGAATATCATGAATAATATAAATAAATTAGTAATAGAAGCTGAAAAAGATTGTGCAGCGATTTTTAAAGAAATAGAAGATAATGAATATTATTTTAGTAAATTAGTAATAGAAGCTTTTCAAGAGTATAATATAAATGAAGCTCATTTTAATATGACAACAGGATATGGTTATAATGATATAGGAAGAGATGCAATAGAAAAGGTGTTTGCTAGAGTTTTAAAAGGAGAGAAAGCTTTAGTTCGGAATCAGTTTATAAGTGGTTCTCATGCTTTATCAACGGCTTTATTTGCTTTTTTAAGACCTGGAGATACAATGCTTTCCATTACAGGAGAGCCATATGATACCTTGCATGAAGTAATTGGAATTAGAGATAATCCTAGTTCTTTAAAAAGTTTTAATATTAATTATGAACAAATAGATTTAAATAATAATAAGTTTGATATACCTAAAATAGTGGAGGTATTAAAAAAGAAAAAAATTAAGTTAATTGAAATTCAAAGAAGTAAAGGTTATTCGACAAGAAAGAGTATTAGTGTTCTAGATATTAAAGATGTAATTGAAAAAATAAGAGAGATAGATAAAGATGTTATAATAATGATTGATAATTGTTATTGTGAGTTTGTAGAGAAATTATCACCATTAGAAATTGGAGCAGATGTAATTGTAGGTTCACTTATTAAAAATTTAGGGGGAAGTATTGCGTCTAATGGAGCTTATATTGTAGGAAAAGCATCTTTAATTAATTTGTGTGCAGAAAGACTTAATTTGCCGGGAGAAGGTATTGATGTAGGCCCAAGTTTAGGAGCTAATAAAAGTATTTTACAAGGACTTTATTTTGCACCTTCTGTGGTGGCTTCAAGTTTAAAAGTTGCCGTGCTTACTAGTTATTTAATGGAAAAGTTAGGTTATAAAGTAGAACCAGCATATAATAGCAAAAGAGTAGATATTGTGCAAAATATATGTTTTAATGATAGAGAATTATTAATTAAGTATGTTCAAAATATTCAAAGGAATTCTCCGATAGATTCTGGTAGTTTACCGATTCCAGCGCCTATGCCGGGATATAGTGATGATGTTATCATGGCAAGTGGAGCATTTACTCAAGGTTCCAGTATAGAACTTTCATGTGATGGTCCTTTAAGAGTTCCTTATATAGCTTATCAACAAGGGGGAGTTACTTATAATTATGGAAAAATAGCAATTGTTAAAGCAATAAAGGAATTATTGAAATGATAATTCTTTTTTTTGACATGAAAAAACTAAGATTGCTCTTAGTTAATTTTTAAAATGGTGGCTCGCGAGAGATTCGAACTCTCGACCCTTTGATTAAAAGTCAAATGCTCTACCTACTGAGCTAGCGAACCAAACGATGGCTGCCTCGGCTGGATTCGGACCAGCGGAATGTCAGAGTCAAAGTCTGATGCCTTACCACTTGGCTACGAGGCAATATTCAAAGTGGTGGGGAGACATGGATTTGAACCATGGAACCCGAAGGAACAGATTTACAGTCTGCCGCGTTTGGCCACTTCGCTATCTCCCCATAAAAAAATGGTGCCGACTGAGGGAATCGAACCCCCAACCTACTGATTACAAGTCAGTTGCGCTACCTATTACGCTAAGTCGGCAAAAAAATAATAAAATGGTGGGCGCTATAGGACTCGAACCTATGACCCCCTGCTTGTAAGGCAGGTGCTCTAACCAACTGAGCTAAGCGCCCAATTTCTTTGGACTTTCTAACTATAACATTAATATTTTAAGATGTCAATAACTTTTTATATTTTTTGTCGGAATATTTTGAAATTTTTATGGTTTTGAAATATTAAATTAATAATTATTTTAGACCAAGAAATATATTTTAATAGATAAATGTTTTTTCTAAAGTATAATCTTCATATATGATAGGTAAATTATTAAATAAATTAAAATAATTAAGAGTATTTTCTGGAAAATAATTTTCTAAAGGGTTATTATTACTAGTTACTTCAACAGTATCTAATATATTAACATTTTTATCTATTTCTATTAAAGTATATTCAGGAAATATCTTTAATATTTTATATAATTTTTTATGGATAGATACGTGGGTTATAGTGGTATTTAAGCCATTTAACGAACCAAAGGGAATTACACCAAGAATTTTTGTTTTCTTTTTTACTATTTCAGTAGTTATTTTGACAATATGAGTTTTGAGAGTAAATACTTGTTTGTATTCTTTTACTTCTTCTTTTTGAAATAATTTTTTGGATGGAGCTCTGTTTAAGCCATAAATAGAGGAGTTTAGTTTAATACCATTAGATAATTTGATTTTCTTTTTGTCTTCTTCATTGTTTAAGATTATTAATTGTAGATTGGTTAAATTAGATATTAAGTTTCTAAATTCTAAATAATCATCTTCTGTTACTTTAGAAATAATGCCTAATAAGTTCATATTGGAATGATTATTTATAATATTAATTATTTCGTTTAGTTCTTCTTGAGTGTTAATTCCATCGTATCCTTTAGTATCAATGTTTAACATAATATTAATGTTATCATTGGTTTTAATTTTTTTTAGGATAAAACTACTTTTTAATAAAAGAATAACATTATTAATTAATAAATCATAGACATTATCAAGAGTTATTTCACCACCATAAATGATAGCAATGTTTTTGTTGTATTTGCGGGCTAAGATGACATCATTAAAATTATTTATGTATAAATATATATTGTCTTTTAAATATTTTATGATATACATACCATGAGAATAAGCATTGTTGCTAACATCTAATAGAAGATATTGATAATTGTATTTATTGTTGAAATAGTTTAAGTTGTAATTTAAATTGTCTTTATTTATTTTGATATAGTTTGTATATTCCATATTATCACCAATTAAATTGTAACAAATTATGGGACTTAAGTCTAGAAATAAAGATTAAGCTTACTATAATTTGTCAAAATTACTATTTTTAAAACTAAATATATTGAAAAAATGGCTTGTTTTTTGATATACTAAGTATAGAAGTAAAAGGTGATTATATGGCTAAGATTATAAATATAATTGGGAGAGAAATTTTAGATAGTAGAGGAAATCCAACAGTAGAAGCGGAAATATTTTTAGATAATGGAATAAAGGCAAGAGCTAGTGTTCCAAGTGGAGCTTCAACGGGTTCTAAAGAAGCATTAGAGCTTAGAGATGGTGATAAAAGTAGATATAATGGTAAGGGAGTTTTAAAGGCAGTTAATAATATTAATACGATTATAAAAGATAATTTAATTAATAAAGATTTAGAACAAGTTACAATAGATAAGACTTTATTAGAATTAGATGGAACAGAAAATAAAAGTAAGTTAGGGGCTAATGCTACATTGGCGGTTTCTTTAGCCTCTATTAAAGCAGCAGCAAAATTAGAAGGAAAAGAGTTGTATTCTTATTTATCTAGTGGAAAGGTGAGTTTACCAATTCCAATGGTTAATGTGATAAATGGGGGTGTTCATGCTGATAATAGTTTAGATATTCAAGAGTTTATGATTGTGCCGGTTGTAAAAACAATTAAAGAGAGAGTTAGAATTGCTAGTGAAATATTTCATACTTTGAAAAATATATTAAAGAAACAAAATTTAAGTACGGCGGTAGGAGATGAAGGAGGATTTGCTCCAAATTTAGAATATAATACTTTAGCGTTAGATTTAATTATGCAAGCTATAAGTGAGGCAGGATATACACCGGGTAAAGAAATATTTATAGCTCTTGATATTGCGGCTAGTGAGTTATATGATAAAAATACTAGAAGATATAAATTAGATAATAATAGTTTAACTAGTGATGAATTAATTAAATATTATGTTACTTTAGTTAATAAATATCCAATAATTAGTATAGAGGATCCATTTGAGGAAAATGATTTTGAATCATTAGCAGTTTTAACTAAATTAATTGGAGAGAAAGTAATGATTGTAGGGGATGATTATTTTGTTACGAATATTAAATATTTAAGTCAGGGAATTAATTTAAATGCTGGTAATGCAATACTTCTTAAAGCAAATCAAATTGGAACGGTTACGGAGATGATTAAAACGATTATTTATGCACGAAGAAATAATTATAAAATGATTATATCGCATAGAAGTGGAGAAACAGATGATACTTTTATTGCAGATTTTGCAATTGGACTTTCTTTACCTTTTATTAAAACGGGTTCTATGTCGCGGGGTGAGAGGATAGCTAAATATAATCGATTAATGGAAATAGAAGAAAGATTAACAAAATAATTATAGAATAAAAGAGTTATTTGTGGTAATATTATAATGATAATGGAGGTTGATTAGATGTTTATAGGTGAAAATCCTATTCATATATCAAAAGATGCGGATATTGCAGATTTAGTTATTATGCCGGGAGATCCTTTAAGGGCAAAATATATTGCCGAAAATTTTTTAGAAAATGCTAAATTAGTTACAGATATTAGAAATATGTATGGATATACAGGTTTATATAAAGGTACTAAAGTTACAGTGATGGCTCATGGGATGGGGATGCCGAGTGCTAGTATCTATATATTTGAGTTAATACATTATTTTAAAGTTAAAAAGATTATTAGAATAGGTACTTGTGGGGCTGTTAGTCCTAAATGTGAAATTGGAGATTTAATTTTAACAAAAGAAATATTTACAGAATCTAATTTTGCTTATACTTATAATGGATATGTAGGTAATGTAGTAGAAGCAACAGAAAGTTTAAATAAGATTGTTTTAAAAACAGCAGAAGAACTTAAGATAAAGGTTTTATATGGAATGACTACTACGACAGATGTTTTTGGTCCATATGTTGATTTTGATAAGATATTTGAAAGAATTCCTAAGTCTTATAAGGTATTAGGAGAAGAAATGGAAGCTTTTGCTTTAAGTCATATTGCAAATACGATGGGTATAGAGGCAACAACTATTATGACTGTGGTAGATTCAAAATATTCTGAAGTAGTTTTAAGTCCAGAGGATAGAGAAACAAAATTAAATAATATGATAACTTTAGGGTTGGAGAGTATTATTAGATAATTTAAGCATTATAATTTAGGTTATAATGTTTTTTTAAGTTTGTTTTTATTTGATTAAAAAAGATGAATTAATTAATTTAATAGCGTTGTTAGCACTTGCTATTGACAAGTGCTAATTTTTGATTTATAATCATGATTGTTAGAAAGGATGATTTAGATGTATCCAAATATGAATAATAATGAAGAAGAAAATGTTTTAGAAAAATATGGACGAGATATTACGGATAGTGCTAGAAATAATAAGATTGATCCGGTTATTGGAAGAGATGAAGAAATAAGAAGCATTATACGTATTTTATCACGTAAAACGAAGAATAATCCAGTGCTAATTGGGGAACCAGGAGTAGGAAAAACCGCAATAGTTGAAGGCCTTGCAATGCGTATTATTAAAGGTGATGTTCCTAGTACATTAAAAAATAAACGTATTTGGTCTTTGGATTTAGGTGCTTTAATTGCGGGTGCTAAATATCGCGGAGAGTTTGAAGAAAGACTTAAAAAAGTTCTAAAAGAAATTAGTGATTCTAATGGAGATATTATCCTATTTATAGATGAAATACATATGATAGTTGGGGCTGGAGCAGAAGGGGCTATGGATGCTGGTAATATGCTTAAACCAATGCTTGCTAGGGGAGAAATTCATTTAATTGGGGCAACAACTCTTAATGAGTACCGAGAATATATTGAAAAAGATGGAGCTTTAGAAAGACGATTACAAAAAATTCAAGTTAGTGAACCAAATGTGGAAGATACTATTACTATTTTAAGAGGTTTAAAAGAAAGATTTGAGCTTTTCCATAGTGTGAATATTAAAGATAATGCGTTAGTTAGTGCAGCGATGCTCGCGGATAGATATATTACGGATAGATTTTTGCCGGATAAAGCAATTGATTTAGTAGATGAAGCTTGTGCCACAATAAAAATGCAAATGACTTCAAGTCCAACTAGTTTAGATTCTTTAACTAGAAAGATTATGAGTTTAGAAATAGAAAGAGAAGCAATTAAGAAAGAAAAAGATGAGAATTCTAAAGAAAGAAAAATAGTTCTAGATAAAGAAATAGAAGAATTAAAAGCTGAAGAAAATATTATGCGTTCTAAATGGGAAGAAGAAAAAGCTTTAAATGATGATATAAATAAAAAGAAAGAAGAATTAGATAAAGCCCGTTTTTCTTTATCTCAAGCAGAAAATAATTATGATTTAGAAGTAGCAGCTCGTTTAAGACATGGAGAAATTCCAAAGTTAGAGCATGAATTAGAAGTTTTAAGAAGTAAAACTGATTCTAAAATGCTTAGTGATATGGTGGATGAAGAAGATATTGCGAGAATTGTTGCAAAATGGACAAATATTCCAATTCAAAAATTAGTTAGTGGCGAAAAAGAAAAATTACTTAATTTAGCAGAAAATCTAAAAAAACGAGTAATTGGGCAAGATGAGGCAGTTAAACTTGTTAGTGATGCAATAATTAGGGCGAGAAGTGGAATTAAAGATCCTAAAAGACCAATTGGTTCATTTATATTTATGGGACCAACGGGAGTAGGTAAAACCGAACTTGCGAAAGCTTTAGCGTATGAACTTTTTGATGATGAAAGACATATGATTAGGATAGATTGTTCAGAATACATGGAAGCTTTTAATGTATCTCGTTTAATTGGGGCTCCTCCAGGATATGTTGGTTATAATGAGGGAGGAGAATTAACTGAGGCAGTTAGACGAAATCCATATAGTATAGTACTTTTTGATGAGATAGAAAAAGCTCATCCAGATGTATTTAATATATTACTCCAAATACTTGATGATGGAAGAATTACAGATAGTACAGGTAAGTTAATTGATTTTAAAAATACAATTATTATTATGACTTCTAATTTAGGTAGTGAATATATACTTGAAGATAGTGATAGTGATATTAAAGTTATGAATGCTCTTAAAGCAACATTTAGACCAGAATTTATTAATAGAATTGATGAAATAATTATATTTAAAGCCTTAAATAAAGATGTTGTTTATAATATTTTAGATAAGATTATTCATGAAACAGAAGATAGACTTAAAGATTTAAATATTAAAATTAATTTGACTAAAGAAGCTAAAGATTTAATAATTGATAATAGTTATGATGTTTCTTATGGGGCTAGACCAATTAAGAGATATGTTACACATAATATTGAAACATTAATTGCCGATAAAATAATTAAAGATGAATTAAGTCATAATGCGATTTTAACGGTGGATGTTAAGGATGGAGAACTACTTATTAAGTAGTTTTTTCTAATTTTAAACTTGAGTATTTATCCTGTTAATCATTAGTTAAAATTTCACCGATTTATAATATAGATAACAAACAAAGGTGAACTTTGTTTGTGGGAGTAT
>CANRIB010000028.1 GCA_947630575.1 uncultured Bacilli bacterium | reverse complement strand
GGAAAGATAAGTTGTGAGACTTATCAAGGTAAAATGAAAATAAATGTTAATTTATTGAATTTTACTTTTTGTTCTAGAGAGAATTTTAATTAAGTGATGGTATAATATTTAATGGTTAATTAAGTTATGTTACTTGATGTAAGAAGAAATATATTTTATAATATAGGTGTTAGTTAGGAGGTATTATTTATGAAGTTAATTACATTGTTGCCAGCAGATAAATATGTAGTAATAAATAAGACTATCTTAACAGAAATAGATAAGAAAAATTTAATTAATTTATATGAGCCGATTATTGGTTTTAGTGCTGTTAGTTTATATTTAACTTTATGGAGTGATTTAGATAGATTGGAGATTATGAGTAAAGATTTTAATCATCATCATTTAATGAGCATTTTAAAGTGTGATTTGGAAACTATTAAACTTTCAAGAGAAGCATTAGAAGCAGTAGGACTTATGAAAACTTATTATAAAGAGGGAGATATTAATTCTTATGTTTATGAGCTTTATTCACCTTTAAGTGCAGGAGAGTTTTTTAATAATCCAATATTAAATATTGTGTTATATAATAATATTGGGGAAATAGAGTATAATGAACTTAAGAAAATATATAAGAAAGTTAATATAGATTTAAAAGATTATCAAGAAATAACTAAAACACTTAATGAAACTTTTGAGTCAACTAATATAGGGGTAGTGGAAGCAAGAGAAAGAGAAATACTTCCTTTAAATATTAAATCAGATATAGATTTTGATTTAATAATTAGTAGTATTCCTAAAGGTATTATTAATGATAAGATTTTTAATAAGAAAATGAGAGAATTAATTGTTAATATTGCTTTTATATATAATTTAGATACTTTAAAAATAACAGAATTAATTAGAGCAAGTATTAATGATAAAGGGGGGATAGATAAGGAATTATTAAGAAAAAGTGCTAGAAAATATTATCAATTTAATAATGGGACTTTACCGACTCTTATTTATAGAACTCAACCAGAGTATTTGCGAAAGCCAATGGGGGATAGTTCGAAAAAAGGAAGAATTATCGCGGTTTTTGAAAATACTTCGCCTTATGATTTTTTAAAGAATAAATATAGTGGAGCTAATCCTACTCCGAGAGATTTAAAATTATTGGAGTTTTTGATTATTGATTTAGAGTTACAACCGGCAGTAGTTAATGTTTTAATTGATTATGTATTAAAAAAGAATAATAATAAGCTTACTAGTAGTTATGTGGAAACAATCGCGGGACAATGGAAAAGAGCAGGCCTTAAAACAGCTCAGGAAGCAATGGAATTTGCAGAGAAAGAACATAAAAAAATGCTGAAGAAAAAAGATGTTAAAAATTCAGTTAAAGAAGTTAAAGTACCTATTTGGTTTGATAAAGAAATAGAAAAAGAGGAAGTAAGTGCGGAAGAAGCTCAAGAATTAGAAGAATTATTTAAAGAATTTAGGTGATAAGATGGAAAGTATTAAAAGTTTTGATAAAAATGAAATGAAAAATGAATTAAAAAAGAATTATCAAGAAGCATTAAAAGATGATACATTTAAAAAGTTAGTTAAAGATTTAAAGTTAGATGATAAAATAGCTAGTTTAAATACGTCTTTACTTTTAGATGTTTGTGGGGAATTAAAAAATTGTAAGAATTGTCAAGGCATTTATGAGTGTCAAAATAAAGTTATGGGACATTATTTGTATCCAAGAGAAGTAGCAAGTATTTTAGATTTAGTTTATGTTCCTTGTAAATATCAAAAAGAACAAGATAGACTTTTAGCTCTTAGAAATAGTTCTAGTAAAGAACTTCAAAATGCACGATTTAAAGATATAGATATGTCTGATAAAAAAAGAATTAAGTTAATAAAATGGATTAAAGAGTTTTATGATAATTATACTATTGTGGGAGATTTTAAAGGTTTATATTTACATGGAGTATTTGGAAGTGGAAAAACTTATTTAATTAGTGCTTTATTAAATGAACTTAAGATAAATAAAAAAGTAGAATCTACTGCAATATATTATCCCGAAGCTTTAAAAGATTTAAAAGAAGATTGGGATACTTATAGTGAAAAGATTAATCATTATGCCAGTGTTCCTATACTACTTATTGATGATATTGGAGCAGAGCAAGTAAGTGAGTGGGGACGAGATGAAGTTTTGGGGACAGTATTACAGGCGAGGATGAGCAATCATTTAACAACTTTTTTTACATCTAATTTAACAATTGAAGAATTAGAAGAACATCTGGCGAGTACTAAAACTTCTTTAGATAGAGTTAAAGCGAGAAGAATAATTGAAAGAATTAAACAATTAACCATAGATTTAGAATTAATAAGTGAAAATAAAAGAAAATAGCTAGTAAAATAGCTATTTTATTGTTTCGATATCTAAGTTTAAAGTGGTATTTTCTTGGATGGTTGCTTCAACAATATCTTGATAATTTTTATCATTATGAGCTTCTTTAATCGCATTTTCTAAAGTTTCATTTAAAGTTTCACCATAGCCTTCTTTATGATAGGTATTACTTATAACAATGAAAGGAACATAATTGGTTTCGATGTTAAGTTTTTGTTCTACTTTATTTAATAATTCTCTATTAGCTTCACTGGTGGTTAATTCAAACATTTTAACTTCTAAATAATCATAATTACTAATTATTTTTGAAAAGTATTCTTTAGCTGCTTGGCAGTGAGGACAGCCATTACTTTTGAAAACATAGACAGTAACTTTATTATTAGTATTGGTATCAATTAGTGGGGTAGAATTGTTTTCTTGAGGGTTATTGGTAGAGTCATTATTTTCATTGATGTTATTTTCAGAATTTAAATTATCTTCAGAATCATTGCGATTGTTTAGATTATTATTGGAATTAATTTCATTAGAAATGTTTGGTTCGGAATTATTATTCATGAATAAATACATTCCTCCAATAGTTAGACCTAAAACACCCATAGTACATATAGTACATATAATAATTGTTAAAATAGTTTTTTTCATTTCATATACCTCATAATTATTATATATAAAAATAATATAATTTGCAATATTCATAAATGATTTTCAATTGTAAAATAGTGTTAAGTTATTTTACAATTTTTAATTTATTTGTTATAATGTTTGGTAGGGTGAATATAAAATGGCAAAAGAAAGTAAATATGATGCATCATCAATTAAGATATTAGAAGGATTAGAAGCAGTTAGAAAAAGACCGGGTATGTATATTGGTTCAACAGATAAGAGAGGATTACATCATTTAGTTTGGGAAATTGTCGATAATTCAATTGATGAAATAATAAATGGGTATGGTAATCATATTAAGATAGTTATGCATAAAGATGGGAGTATTACCATCGCTGATAATGGGCGAGGAGTACCCACAGGCATGCATGAATCGGGTAAATCAACACCGGAGGTTATTTATACAGTACTTCATGCCGGAGGAAAATTTGAAGAAGGAAACTATAAAGTAAGTGGAGGACTTCATGGAGTAGGTGGTTCGGTTGTTAATGCATTATCTAAAAAAATGGATGTTATTATATATCGTGATGGAGAAATAAATAATATTCGGTTTTGTAATGGAGGAGAAGTTGAAAGTCCTTTAAAAAAGATTGGTACGACGAATAGAACGGGGACAATAGTAACTTTTTTACCAGATTATGAAATATTTAAAAATTGTCAGTTTTCATATACAACAATTACGGAAAGAATGCAGGAAAGCGCTTTTTTAATTCCGAATGTTACAATTGAAGTTACAGATGAAGAAAGTGGAAAAGAAGCTAAATTTCATTATGAAAATGGGTTAGTTAATTTTGTAGAGTATATGAATGAAGATAAAGAGACTTTATGTAAAGTTATTAATTTTGCCGCTTCGAAAAATGGGATTGAAGTAGATGTTGCTATGCAATATACAGATACATATAATGAAAATATTGTGTCTTTTGTTAATAATGTTAAGACAATTGATGGAGGAACACATGAAGTTGGGTTTAAAACGGGTATTACTAAAGCATTTAATGATTATGTTAAAAATAATAATATCTTAAAAGGGAAAGATGCAACATTTGAAGGTAGTGATGTTAGAGAGGGTTTAAGTGCCGTCATTAATTTAAAGATACCAGAAGCATTATTACAATTTGAAGGGCAAACTAAAGGTAAGCTTGGAACTCCAGAAGCTCGGAGTATAACAGATACAATAACTTATGAAAATTTAAAGTTCTTTTTAGAAGAAAATAAGGAAGTTGCTTTAAATATTATTAATAAAGCAAGTAAAAGTAAACTTGCAAGAGAAGCTGCACGAAAAGCGCGGGAAGAAGCGAGAAATGGTAAAGGAAAAAATAAATTAGAAAAAAATTTATCTGGTAAATTTGCACCAGCTTCGACTAAAAATCCTAAATTAAATGAATTATTTTTGGTGGAAGGAGATAGTGCAGGAGGTTCGGCAAAGGGAGGACGAAATAGACGTTTTCAAGCAATTCTTCCTTTAAGAGGTAAAGTTATTAATGCCGAGAAAGCAAATGTAGCCGATATATTAAAAAATGAAGAAATTAATACCATTATTCATACAATTGGAGCAGGGGTAGGTCCAGAGTTTGAAGCTAAAGATTCTAATTATGATAAAGTAATAATAATGACTGATGCTGATGTAGATGGTTCACATATTCAAATACTTCTTTTAACTTTCTTTTATAGGTTTATGCGACCTTTAATTGAAGCGGGTAAACTTTATATTGCTAAACCACCATTATATAAAATAGAGTATGGTAAAAAACATTTTTATGCTTATTCCGATGAAGAAAGATTTCAAATTGTGGCAGATAATGCAGGAAAACCAGATATATCAAGGAATAAAGGTTTAGGGGAAATGAACGCTGAAGAACTTTGGGATACAACTATGAATCCGGATACACGAAGTTTAATAAGAGTAAATATATATGATGCGGCTTTAGCAGAAAAAAGAGTTTCAGTTTTAATGGGAGATAAAGTTGAACCAAGGAAAGATTGGATTGAAGAAAATATTGTTTTTACTATGGAAGATGATTATAGAGCAAGTTAGCTCTTTTTTTATAAAAAAAAATAAGTATGTGATAAAACATATTTATTTTGCTAAAAGAATAATAGTTATAATTATGATAATTATAATACCAATTAGTATTAAATATATTAGAGTAAAACCAGAATTATCATATTGTTCTTCTAATTTTCTAGTTCTAATCATAACATTATCTTTATTTAATTCAGATTTTAATACATCTTTTCTTTCTAACATTTCTTTGTATCTTTTTAAAGCTTCAAGTTCATAAGTTGTTCCATTTTCTTTATTTTCTAGGGACATCATATAAGAATTATATCTATCTAGGACAGCTTTAATTTTGGGAGAGATATATTCTTCATATTTCATAACATCCTCTATAAAACCTTCAAAAAGTCCAATTTCAGGCATCTCTTCTTTGGTCGCGTATTTAATAAGCATGTAATATTCTTCTTCATTTATTATGTTTGCTTCTTTTTCCTTATCATTTTCGATATACATGCTTTCTTGATTAAACTCATCATTATATGTTGCTAGTTGTTCTTCATTTTCATTATTCGCGGTATTTTTATTTAAGCCATGATTATCGGCATCAAAAGTATAAATGTTTTCGCCAACTCGATATATTCCATGTTCACTATTTAAATAAACTCGTTCATCATTATTAGTCTTATTTACAATGTTTGATTCTAGTTTGGTTGTTTCTCTTAATTTTTCATCTTCAACATAATCGGGTAGTAGTTCAACATTTTTCATTTTTCTTTCTAATTCTTGGTAAAGCTCTTTACCATCAACTTTGCCACCATTTTTTAAAAATAGAGTTTGGTAGACATTTAAAATATTGGTACCAGCATAATTAAATAAAATATGAATATTATTATTTTCATCAATGAAATAAGGGTATTCTAAATAAGAGCCATCTTCACGATATTTTTTGATAACCTTAAAATTTTTAATTTTGGGATTATCATTAAACTTTTCAGCATTATTATTTTCTTCTAGTAAAGCACTTTCTTTACTTTTAATGCCAATACTAAATAATTCTTTAATATCATCCTCTGTTAGATTATCTATATTATTTAAAACATTGGCATTTAATATTTCTTTTAAGTCCATATCTTTTAAATTAACTCTAATATCACCAATAATTAATTGATCATTTTCTATTTTAAACATTTGGAGTAATTGAGTATAGTTTTTTAGTTCTTGCAAAAATAATAAATTATTTCTTAATACATCATTCATATTAAATCCTCTATTCTATTTTAAGTATAGCATAAAAAATGTAGTTTTGATAGTTGCTTTTTAAAAATAGTTAGTAAAGATAATGACAAAATTTAATAAAATAAATTAGTATTAATGTCTTTTGGTTGACAATATTAATATGGTTTCATATAATGTAAATATATGAACAGATATTCATATAAGAAAGAAGGAAAAGTTATGGCTAATTGTAATTGTGATACATGTTCTTGTATAAATGAAGCTTTAGCAAAAAATGTTAAGAAGAAAATGCTTAATGATGATACTTTATTTGATATTGCTGAGTGTTTTAAAATATTTGGGGATAGTACAAGAATAAAGATTATTTATGCTTTAAAGTTAAGTGAATTATGTGTTAATGATTTAGCTTTTATTACGAATAGTACACCTTCGGCGATATCTCATCAACTTAGAATATTAAAACAAGCTAAATTAGTTAAAAGTAAAAAAGTAGGTAAAATTGTTTATTATAGTTTAAAAGATAATCATGTAATTAAATTATTTGAGATAGGACGTGAACATATTGAAGAGTTATAAATATTATTTAAATAAACTTGATTGTGCTAATTGTGCGAAAAAGATAGAAGATGCGATAAGTAGTAATGATAATTATAAAAATGTTATAGTTAATTTTAATACTTTGACTTTAAGTTTTAAAACAGATAATCCTAATCCTTTTAAAGAAGTAAGAGAGATAATTAAAAATATTGAACCTAATGTAATAGTGATGGAAAATAAAGATAATGATAATAAGAAAGATTATGAAATTGTAAGACTAATTTTCGCGATTGTTTGTTTATTTTTAAGTTTAATAATTGAAAATAGTCTAATAAAAGAAATATTATTAATACTTGCTTATGGGTTACTTCTTTATAAGACTGTTATTAAAGCTATAACTAAAGTAATTAAAAGTCATAATATTGATGAAAATATGCTTATTACTATATCCGCAGTGGGAGCTTATCTTTTAGGTGAACATCATGAAGGGCTAATGGTTGTATTATTATATGTGATTGGAAAAATATTAGAGAATAGAGCAGTGGGAAAAAGTAGAAGAGCAATTACCGATTTATTAGATTTAAAACTGGAATATGCGCATAAAAAATATGGTAAAAATATTACAGATGTTAAAGCAGAAGAGTTAAAAGTTAATGATGTTGTGGTGGTAAAAAAAGGAGAAGCGATTCCAACTGATGGAGTAATAATTAAGGGTGAGTCTATTCTTGATACTTCTAAATTAACGGGGGAATCTATTTTAGATAAAGTTGGTTTTCAAGATAAAGTTTTATCGGGTTCAGTAAATATGGGAGAAGTAATTGAAATTAAAGTTACACATGATTATTATGATAGTACTGCTTATAAAATATTTGAACTTACGATAAATGCTACGAATAATAAAGCTAAGACGGAGACAACTGTATCAAAAATAGCGCAAATATATACACCTTTAGTACTTCTTATTGCAATTATTATAGGAATAAGTTTACCTTTATTATTTAAAGTACCATTTGAGGATAGTTTATATCGAGCTTTAACATTTTTAGTTATATCTTGTCCATGTGCTATTGCAATATCGGTTCCTTTAAGTTATTTTGCGGGGATTGGGGCTAGTTCAAAAGCGAAAGTTTTAGTTAAGGGTAGTAATTTTTTGGATGCTTTAACTAAATGTGATACTATTCTTTTTGATAAAACCGGAACACTTACAAGCGGAACATTTAAATTAGATAAAATAGATATTTATAATGATAAATATGATGAAGGTAAAGTGCTTGATTTAATTATTTTAGGGGAAAGTTTTAGTAATCATCCGATTGGGAAAGTATTATTAAATGAGTATGAAAAAGATATTGATTTAAGTAAAGTTAAAGATTTTAAAGAAGAAGTAGGTTTAGGTATTAGTTATAAAGTAGGTAAAAATAATATTAAAGTTGGTTCTAGTAAGTTTGTTAAGACAAGTAAAAAAGCAAATGTGTTTTTAAGTGTTAATGAAGAAGTAGTTGCAGGTTTGATATTTAATTATAATATTAAAGAAAATGCTAAAAAAGTTATTAGTGAATTAAAAGAATATAAACTAAAACCAATTATGCTTACCGGAGATAATGATTCTTTTGCTAAAATGATTGCTAATAAACTTAATTTGGAATATAAAGCTAGTTTACTTCCTCAACAAAAATATCAAGAACTAATGAATATTAAAGATAATCATAAAGTAATATTTGTGGGTGATGGTATTAATGATATACCAGCACTTTTAGGGGCAGATGTGGGAATATCAATGGGAGAGATTGGGACTAATAGTGCAATTAATGCCAGTGATATAGTGCTTATGAATGATAATTTAGAAGGAATAATAAAAGTTCTTAAAATTGCTTATAAAACTAAAAAAATTATTATGATGAATTTGATATTTGCAATTGGAGTAAAAGTTTTGATATTAGGTCTTGCAACATTAGGACTTACTTCAATGGCGATGGCAGTTTTTGCAGATACGGGTGTTACTTTAATAACAATTTTAAATACTCTTAGAATATTAAAGGATTAAAGATAAGTTTACATGAAAAGGTGTAAAGACTATTTCTTTAGTCCTTTTTTTATGTTAAAATAATTTAAGGTGAAGATTATGCAAGATAACGTATTAAAAAGAATTGAAGATTATGCTTTAGAAGAGATTATGGGTTTAAGATTTGGGTCTTATGCAAAAGAAATTATTCAGGATAGAGCGATTCCGGATGTTCGTGATGGCTTAAAACCAGTGCAAAGAAGAATTTTATATGCAATGTATAAAGCAGGAAATACTTATGATAAAAAGTATGTTAAAAGTGCGGCAACAGTTGGAGATGTTTTAGGTAAATATCATCCTCATGGAGATTCTTCAGTATATGATGCGATGGTAAGAATGAGTCAGTGGTGGAAACAAAATGCCATTTTAGTAGATATGAAAGGTAATAATGGCTCAATGGATGGAGATCCAGCCGCGGCTTATCGTTATACAGAGGCAAGACTTGCTAAAATTAGTAATGAGCTTTTGGGAGATTTAGAGAAAAACACCGTTAAATTTGCGCCAAACTTTGATGATAGATTACTTGAACCAACAGTTTTACCAGCAAAATTTCCTAATCTTTTAGTTAATGGTACAATGGGGATAAGTGCGGGGTATGCAACAAATATTCCACCCCATAATTTAGGAGAAATAATTGATGCCACGATTAAAAGAATTGATTCACCTAATTGTAAACTTGATACTATTTTAGAGATAGTTAAAGGACCTGATTTTCCAACAGGAGGTATTGCCTGTGGAATTGAGGGGATAAGAGAAGCTTTTAGGACAGGTAAGGGCCGAGTTATCGTAAAGTCTAAATATGAGATAGTTAAAGAAAAAGGAAAAACAAAAATAGTAGTTTCAGAGATTCCTTTTGATGTTAATAAAGCAATGCTTGTTAATAAAATAGATAGTATTAGAATAGATAAAAAAATAGATGGTATGGCCGAGATTCGAGATGAATCAGATCGAGAAGGACTTAGAATTGTTATAGATTTAAAGACAGGAGCTAATTCCGATTTAATTTTAAATTATTTATTTAAAAATACGGATTTACAAATATCCTATAATTATAATATGGTCGCGATAGTTAATCGAGTACCAAAGATTTTAGGAATTGTAGAAATATTAGATGCTTATATAGCACATCAAAGAGAGGTAATTCTTGAAAGAACAAAGTTTGATTTAGCAACTTATGAGAAAAGAATGCATATTGTAGAAGGTTTAATTAAATGTCTTAGTATTTTAGATCAAGTTATTAAAGTTATTAGAGAAAGTAAAAATAAGAGTGATGCCGAACTTAATTTAGTTAAAGAGTTTGATTTTACTTTAGAACAAGCAAAAGCTATTGTAATGTTACAATTATATAGACTTACTAATACAGATGTAGTCGAGTTACAAGAAGAAATGGCTAAGTTGCAGAAATTAATTGAAGGATTAAAAGCTATATTAAGTGATGAAGAAGTATTAAAGTATGTGATGAAAAAAGAATTAAAGATTATTAAAAAAGAATACGCTACACCTAGAAAAACTCAAATAGAAGAAGTAGTTCAAGAAATTAAGTTAGATATTAAAGAAATGATACCTAAAGAAAATGTAGTGGTAGTTATTACTAATGAGGGTTATGTAAAAAGAGTTAGTAGTAAAAGTTATGCTGCAAGTAGTGAAGATACAACATTAAAACCGGGAGATTTTGTTACTAATTTATATGAGTGTACAACTTTAGATACCTTAATGTTATTTACTAATTTTGGAAATTATTTATTTATTCCAATTTATAAAATACCAGAGATTAAATGGAAAGATTTAGCTAAACATATTAATAATATTATTATGCTTAATACAGAAGAAAAAGTTATTGCAGCATTTATATTTAATAAAAATGATACTTTAGTATTTAGTACTAAAATGGGTATGACTAAGAGAACTTTAATGAAAGATTATGAAGTGGCAAGATGTAATAAACCAATTGTTGCGATGAAGCTTAAAGATGGGGATGAACTTATAAGTGTAACTAAAGATTTAGGAAGTGTTTTATTTGTAACGGAAAATGGTTATTATTTAAATTATAAGAGTAGTGAAATACCGGTGATTGGTGCAAAAGCCAGTGGAGTTAAAGGAATAAGCTTAAAAGAAGATATTTTAAAGAGCATGATAAGTTATGATGAGGCAGTAGAATATCTAACTATATTTACGGATAATAAAACGGCTAAAAGAGTTAAGATTAGTGATTTAGAAGTACATAGTAGAGCTAAAAAAGGTAGTTTAATTATTAAGAAAACTAAGACAGTAGTTTATAAAGTTTTAGTAGCCCTCGGGACTGTAGCAAGAGATTTGGTACTTACTAAAGCGGATAGTGAAATAAATATTTTGAAAAATAGTGATATTGCAATTATGGATTTAGCATCTACGGGGTCAAATATTAGTAAATATAAATTAGATACCGCGGCTAAAGTGGCAATGAAAGAAAAAGTAGTAAATAAAGATGAAATACCAAAAGAAGAAGAAAAGAAAGAAGTTAAGCCCATGACTATGGCAGATTTTATCGAAGATTTTAAAATATAATTTTAACTGCATAAGCAGTTTTTTCTTTTATTAATAATAATTGTATGATATAATTTAAGAGATGTAAGAATGAAAAGATTATTGATTGGGTTAATATTTTTAATACCACTGAATGTTTGGGCATTAGAGTTTCCACAGATAGTTTCTGATTATGCGATAGTTTATGATTTAACTAGTAATGAAGTGTTGTTTCAAAAGAATAGTGATACCGAGACTAGTGTAGCATCATTAACAAAAATTTTGACAACGATTACAGCGATTGAGGAAATACCAGATTTAGAAGAAACTGTAACTATTACAGATGCAATGCTCGCAAACATTTATTGGGATGCCTCTGTTGCCGGGTTAAAGGTTGGCGATGTAGTTACTTATCGAGATTTATTATATGCGACTATCTTACCATCAGGAGCTGATGCAGCACAAGTTTTAGCCATAAGTTTAGCAGGAGATACTAATTCTTTTGTAAGTAAAATGAATAAACTGGCAAAAAGAATAGGGATGAATAATTCTAATTTTGTTAATACTTCAGGTTTAGATCAAGATGGGCAATATAGTACGGCGGATGATATGCGATTATTACTGGAGTATGCGTTAGATAATTCAGTGTTTAGAGATGTATATACCACCAAGAGTTATGTTTTAAAAAATGGGTTGGTAGTTAAAGCAACAATAAAAATGTATGAGAAAAAACTTAATATAGATACTAGTAGAATACTGGGAAGTAAAACAGGAACAACTGAGGATGCGGGTTTATGTTTATCTTCTTTATTTCAAGTGCAAAATCATGAAATATTAATTATTACAATACATGCACCTTATGATAATAATTTTTATAATTTAAAAGATAATTTAAATTTAATAGCTTTTATGGATAATAATTATGAAGTTAAAGAAATAGAAGAAGAAAGGCCAAAAGAAGAGATAAAAGTACCAGAGATATCAGAAAATATTATTAATGATAGAATTAATGTAGATTATAAATTATTGGGTATTATAGGTTTAATTATATTTTTGGTTATTATTTTATTTTTAGGAACTAAAAAAAGAAAAAAGAAAGGTAGGAAAAGAAAATGAAAAGAAAGATAATTTTGGGGGTTTTAGGAGTATTAATTATTATCGCGGGAGGAGTTTTATTTTTAGGTTTTAATAAAGAAAAAGAAAATAAAAATAGTTTAGATGATGTTTTTAAAGATAAGAAAGTATTAGTTGTATATTTTTCAGCTCAAAATCATACTAAAAAAGTGGCAAATGAAATTGCTAGTAAGATAAATGCAGATGTTTTTGAGGTTGTGCCAGTAAATAAATATAGTGAAGCAGATTTAGATTGGACTAATAATAATTCTAGAGTTTCTAAAGAAAATAATAATGAAGAATTAAAAAATGTCGAACTAGTTAGTACAAAAGTGGATAATTGGGATAGTTATGAAATTGTTATGGTTGGTTATCCGATTTGGTGGGGTGAAGCCGCTTGGCCAATTAATAATTTTATGAAGAATAATAATTTTGAGGGGAAAACAATTATTCCATTTTGTACATCAGCTTCTTCAAGTATTCTTGACAGTGTAGAAGAATTAAAAAAGATTACGACTGGAGGAAATTGGCAAGATGGAAAAAGATTTGATAGTAGTGCAACAGAGGAAGAAATAAATAATTGGATTAGTACATTAAATAAGTAAAATATAATTAGAAAGAGGAGATAATAATGAAAAGTAAAGTTTATTTTACAAAAGAAATTACCCCAGAAACATTAGTTAAAATGTATGAAGCTTTGGGATTTCAATTAAAGGGGAAAGTAGCAGTTAAAATATCAACTGGAGAATTAGGGGGACATAATTATTTAAAGCCAGAGCTTATTAAAGATTTGGTAAATAAGCTTGATGCTACAATTGTGGAGTGTAATACGGCTTATGCTGGTAAGAGAAATACAACTGAAGAACATGAAAAGACGATTAAAGCTCATGGTTTTTATGATATTGCAAATGTAGATATTATGGATAGAGATGGAAGTATGGAAATACCGGTTAAGGGTGGTAAACACTTAAAGGTTAATTATGTAGGTAAAAATTTAGCTAATTATGATGCAATAATGATGCTTTCGCATTTTAAAGGTCATGCGATGGGTGGCTTTGGGGGAGCTTTAAAAAATATGAGTATAGGTGTTGCTTCAAGTGCAGGTAAAGCATGGATTCATACAGCAGGAAAGACTACTAAACCAGAAGAATTATGGAACTTTTTACCAGAACAAAATGCTTTTTTAGAATCTATGGCAGAGGCAGATAAAGCAGTAATGGATTATATGAATAATAATATTGTTTATATAAATGTAATGAATAATTTGTCGGTTGATTGTGATTGTGATAGTAATCCCGAAAATCCTTGTATGGAGGATATAGGAATACTTGCTAGTTTAGATCCAGTGGCATTAGATGAAGCATGTTTAGATTTAATATATAATTCTAATGATAAAGGAAGAGATCATTTTGTTGAAAGAGTGGAAAGACAAAATGGACGTTATATCACGGTTTATGCAGAAGAATTAGGAATTGGTTCAAGAGAATATGAATTAATTAATATTTAAGTATAATAGTAAGAATAGAGATTAGTTAATTTCTATTTTTTTAATTGGTTAAAATTTAGGTTCAAAAACAAATATTTAAGACATGGAACGACAAATATTTCACTTTCTTTATGTTATGATAAAAATATTTTAAAGGAGGTGAGATGATGATTACAAAAGAAAGGGAGTTTTTAAGTTTAAGTAATGATTTACTTTTTAAAGAAACATTAACTCATAAAGATAATAGAGATAAATTAAAATATTTTTTATCTTGTTTTACAGATTTTAGTAGTGAATATTTAGATAAAGTTAATTTAATAGTACAATATGAAAGTGTTCTTACTAAAACAAAAGTAAAAGATATAGCTTATAGAGGAGATGTAATAATAAAGTTTGATAATTATAGAATAAATTTAGAGTGTTATTCAAGTTTTAATGAATCATCATTTAATAAATCAACAAGTTATATTATGAGAATATTTTCTACTCAAAGAGATAGAGGAAAAAATAGTAAATATTTAGAGAGTATTGTTCAGTTAAATTTTGTAGATGATGTAAAATATAGTTTTGATTCAAATATTATAAGTAGCTATGGTTTAGTTAACTTAAATAATATAGAAGATAGAAAATTAGCTGATAAATTTATCATTAAATATTACAGGCTTGACAAAGCAAGAGAAGCAACATATAATGAAGGAGATAAGACATTAAGATGGTTAAAATTTATAGCAGCAAAAACAAGAGAAGAAAGAGAAAATATAGCCAAGGGAGATGAAGCTTTAATGGAATTAAATACATGGTGTGAAGAATATGTAAATGATGAGCGAACTAAAGAAATATTTGGTAAATGGGCAGAAGAGATTGCCGAAGAAAAAGGATATGATAAAGGTTCATTGGAAAAAACTTTGGATATAGCCAAAAATCTCTTGAAGCTTAATGTTTCTAAAAAAGATATATCGAAGGCTACAGGGTTGTCGCTTAATGAAATAAAAAAATTGAATGATTAATTTCATTCTTTTTTTGATGTATATGCTTTGTAAAGGAAAAGTAAAGATGCTGACTTTTGACTCTGGTGTTGGGTATAATCTTAGTTAAGAAGGGAAAAGAATAATTATGAAGAAATTTAATAAGTTAGTAGGATTAATGGTTTTTAGTTTAAGTTCATTAATGCTATTAAATGATGCGAAAGCGGATACTTTAGAAACATGTTTAGAAGGAACAGGAGATACGATTTGTACTTATTCAGGGGATGTGGTGTCTTTAAGTAATGATATAGATGTTGTAGGTACTAAAACATTGGATTTGAGTAGTAATACACTTACATTATCTGGTCATAAAATTAATGTTGGAAGTAGTGCTAATTTAACTATTAAAAATGGAACTATTACTAGAGGTGATAGAAGTATTAATGTAGTAGTAGAGGCAGGTGGAACTTTAAAATTAGAAGGAGCTACTTTAACAGGAACAAATGATACTGTTGCAACTTTAACTATTTATGGTTCTAGTACTACTTCAACAAAAGTTACTATTGATGCTAATTCTACAATAAATGGAACAGTAGTTATTTGGGGAAAGGCTGATGTTACTAATGCAAGTGGAGTTATATTAGATTTATATGGAACTATTAATCAAACTAACCAAGGGGATGGTTTAACTATAAATGGTCAAGTTGTTCAAAATACAAATCCTCCAATAGTAAATATTTATAGTGGAGCTAATATTAGTTCTACTAATAGACAAGCTATATATGCAGCGGGATATGGAGTTTGGAATATTTATGGAGGAACTGTTACAGGAAGGGAAGCTTTGGGTATTAAAGCAGGAGAAGTAAATATTAAAAATGGTACTTTTAAAGCAACTGGGGCATATCAATCTACGGTTACATCTAATCCTGGAGGGCCAGAAAGTACAGGGGCCGCAATAAGTATTACTAATACATATACACAGAAAAATGGAAAAGTAAAATTAAATATTGAAGGGGGAAATTTTGAAAGTTCAAATGGAGTGGCATTATATGAAGTTAAAAATGAAGATGCTCAAGATGATGCTTTAGAAAGTATTACAATAAGTAATGGTAACTTTAAGAGTGCTGATACTCATCCAGCTTTATCTTTAACTAGTACACTTAAAAATTTCATTAGTGGTGGTGATTTCTTATCTGGAAGTCAAAAATCTGATGTAACTACATATGTTAAGCAAGGATTAGTTCAAAGAGAAGATGGAACAGTAGTAGATCCTACACCTGCGCCATCACCAGTTAGAAATTACACTGTTAAATTTATAGTTGAAGGTGAAGAAACTAGTATAACTGTTAAAGAAAATGAAAAGATAAGTGAAAGTGATATACCAGAACATTTAAAAGAAGGTTATACTTTTGCTGGTTGGTATTTAGATAAAGAATATACTAAAGAATTTGATTTAACAACAAATATAACAGAAGATATAACTTTATATGCAAAGTTTACTAAAGATGAAGTAGTAGAAGAAAATCCTAAAACATTAGATAATATTATGAGTTATGTATTATTAGGTATGTTAAGTTTAGGAGCTTTAGGATTTGTTACTAAGAAATATATAAGAAATTAGTTAATTGCTCTCTTTTTAGAGAGTTTTTTATGTGTGCCGTGCATGGCATATATCTAGTTGGTGAAAGTCCAATACACACGTAGGTATCGACGAAGTGTTA
>CANRIB010000027.1 GCA_947630575.1 uncultured Bacilli bacterium | reverse complement strand
CTAACACTTCGTCGATACCTACGTGTGTATTGGACTTTCACCAACTAGATATATGCCATGCACGGCACACATAAAAATCATCTCTATTTAGAGATGAAATATATTTTAATGTTCGAGCATTTCGAACAGACTCGTCACTGGAGGGGCCTACCAGATTCGAACTGGTGCTCAGGGAGTTGCAGTCCCACGCCTTACCGCTTGGCTAAAGCCCCATAATAGATAATATGCAAATTTTTCTTGCAATATTATTCTATTATATTAACTTCAATTTGTCAATTAAATAACAGCTTTTTTCTTCTTAAATCTTTTAACCTTAACTAACAACAATCCTCCTATCCCTAAAAATACACTCAACCTATTATCAACATAACTACTAGTTGAAGGCACTCTAATTTTATAATAATTTTCATAAGTAAGATTTATCTCATCTTGAGAATCAACCACAAACTCTAATTTTCTATCATCAAGAAAATAACCATCTAATGCCTCTATTTCCTGAAAATAATATTCTCCATATGGTAACTCTAATTTAATATACCCATCTTTATCTGTTACATAAGTACCAAGTAAATTACCATCTTTATCATACAAATTAAATTTAACCCCTTCCAAAACTTCTCCATCACTATTAACTTTTAACAAATTAACTTTAGTCATTAATCTTTCATTAACTAACTCTAAATTTATTTCATCCTCGTCTATTATTATTTCTTTAATTTCTTCATCTAATTTATAACCTACTTTAGTTACTGCTTCTTCCAAATAATATTTACCATAAGGAAGTAAAATACTTATTAAACCATCTTTATCAGTCGTATAAATACCAAGTAAATTATTATTTTCATCATATAAATTAAACTTAACTCCCTCTATAGGAATACCATCATCACTTTTCTTATAAACATTGAGCTTACCTTTAATCAGATTATTTCTTAATTTCAATACTTGTTTTACGACTGGTGTATATTGATCTTGATATTCTAAATTAACTTCATACCAATTATCATCTAAAAGATATTCCTCAATTGTTTCAAGTTCTTTAAGATAATATTTCCCTAATTTAAGATTATCTATTCTCGCATAACCATCTTCATCAGTTTTTATTTCTCCAATAAGTTCTTTATTTTCATTATAAACTCCAAATTTAATTCCTTTTAAAGGAACATCTTCCTCATTAAACACTTCTCCCAATTTATTAATATCAATACTACCTAAAACTTCTAAATTAGCAAATCTAACTTCCATAATATAACCATAATCCTCATTAAAAGTTATATTAGACTGATTATCTATTTTAAAAACTAAAGGATTTTTATTCCATAAATACCCCGGAATTACTTGATCAATTTCTTCTAATTGATAATTTCCCGCGATTAAATAATCTGGTGTTATTAAAATACCATCTTTATTAGTTTCAAAAACACAATATTTTTTAGCATTAGGATAAGTAACTGTCTGACAAACATATTCTCCTGTATATAAGTTTTTAATTTTAAATTTAATTCCTTTAAGTGGTACAACTTCTTTAGTTGCCTCATTAATTTTTACTACTTTTAATTTAGCCTTAATATATTCATTATTAACTATTAATTCTTGATTATCATGTAAAACTACTGTAAAACACTCTGCAACTAAAGTTCCACTATTACCAGACTTTTGACACACTTTATATGTTCCATATGGTAAAGTAATTTTAGCTTTTCCCTCGGGATTAGTCGTAATTTCTCCCACTAACTTACCTGTATTATTATCAAAAATCTGAAAAACGGCATTTTCCTCAACTGGCACCACATGACTACCACCCGAAGACATAACCTTAATTAACTCCAAATCAAACTTTTGCACTTGCTCTTTTGATGTAACTTTAATAACTTCTTTATTATTCCTAATTTGAAAATCATATCTATTTTCATCAATTAAATAACCTGTAGATGGTTTTAATTCTTTAATATAATAATCTCCATATTCTAAATCTTCATATTTATAATAGCCATCACCATTAGTTATCATTTCTCCAATTTTCGTGCCATCACTTTTATATAGACCATATGCTGCCCCACTTAAAAGAGCATCTCCCTGAGTATGTTTAGTTTCTTTATCTTCTTTAAAAAGTTCCACATCTCCTCTAATTTTTTCATCTCTAATTACTTCTTTAATATTAAGATTATCTTCTGTAATCTCTACATAATGTTTAGAAGTATCTAAAACATACCCAACTGGGGCTTTTTTTTCTACTATATAATATTCTCCTATATCTAAATCTGAACATTTATCTTTGCCATCACTTTTAGTTGTTAAAGAACACACGACGGAATCTTCACTATTATAGACATCAAATTGAGCATTTTGAAGAAACTCTCCATTTTCTCCAACTTTTTCTACTTCAATACTTCCTCCTGTAACATTACCATTAACCAATGAATAAACTGGTTCAATATTACCAGGCACAATCATATTTTGAGAAGAACTCGAAGTAAAAAACACCATATCTCTACTATACAAATTTTTACCCTTTACTAAAGTAACTTTAATTGGTCCAGCACTTTTAGCCTTAACATTTAATTTATATCCTGAAATTTCAGCCTCACAATTTTGACAACTTTCCACCTCAAATTCATCTAACACTTTATTACTATCAGTTAATTCTTTAGTTTCATTTAAATTTATTTTTTGTGTACTTCCATCAAAACTAGGCTTTAAAAAATGTTTCGAAATCGAATCATTAATCTTCCCTATTTCATAAGAAAAACTCCCCGTTTTTTCTTTACAAGCTTCATTACTACATAAAACATCTGTAAAAACTTGATTTTCTATAGTTTGATATATTAACATTTGCGCGGCTAATTTATAGGTATTTAATGATCTATTTGTATAACCATATCCATAATAAGCAATAATTTTCATTTTTTCTAATTGTTCTTTAGTAATTCTATTTGTACTATCACTCTGAGTACTATTAATTTTATCTAATAAACTAGGATCTTTATAACTATAAACATCATAATCAATATTAGAATTTAATTCTTCAGAAGGAGCAAAACAATAAACTTTTTCTCCCTTATAATCCCCATCAATTACTCTAAAATCTAAAAGTTGCCCATATTTACTAAAATAGCCATCATTCTTTTTCGCATGAAAAAAACTTCCAACACCATAGCCATTAACTCGATTAGCTGCTAAAACATTAGTCTTTCCCCCAAAAGTTAATACCATTAAAAATAATATTAACAACCATATTTTTTTCATTAAATCCTCCATAATCTAATTATCTTGGATTATAGTCAAAAAATAATATTTCTAAAACGCATTTACCTCAAGACTATATAATACACCATAAAATAAAATATTGCAAATAAAATTTAATTAGCTAGTGATACAAATATATCTACAACAAAAAATATAATTAGTAATATTGTTACAAACTTTGGTATTTTTTTAGCTAACTTTTCTAACAAAGGTCTTAATAAATAATTAACTAATGTTGCAAAAAACCCCCAACAAAAAGATATTTCTAAAGCAATATAATGTCCTATATTAAATTTTAAATTAGTATAATCCCAAAAAACTCTATGAAATAATTTTTCAATTAACATTCCCCCACTAAACTCAATAAAGGTCATAAATATTGTTGCCCATATATAAAATAAAAATATTTCCGCCCATTTATCTAACTTAAACTTCTTTAATCCTTTATCAACAACCATTATTGTTAATATAGCAAATCCATATATAAAAGTCCAAGGTCCATATAAAATTCCACTATTAAAATGAGCATGCGTAAAAATATTAAGTACATTTTCAAATATAAAACCTAAAAAAGAATATATAAAAAAGATATTAATATAAAACATATTATTCACCATTATTTATTTTAAAACAAATATTATTTAATATACCCATTATAAACTAAATTTGTATCTTTAACTACAATAAAAGCATCAGCATCTATCTCTTTAATTAAATCTACAACTTCTTTAACTAACCGACATTTTACATCAATAATTAATAAATCTCTTTTTTGATTAAAATTATCTTTTAATTCAATAATAGAAACACCCAATCCCTCATCTCTTAATTTATCAATCAATTTATAATTATTTCTGGTAGTAACCACTTCAATACTATTTACACTTTTAATAATTCTTCTTGATAAATACCCCCCTAAAAAAGTTCCCATCGCATACCCTAAAGAATAACAAATAGGAATTAATAAACTTGTTATTTCGGTATTTAATGCTTTACGAGCCGCGATAAACCAAACAAATACTTCAAAAAAAGCCAATATTGGTATTAATATTCCTTTTCTTTTAACCATTATCATTGTCCTAAAAGTTGAAATTGTAACATCAACTATTCTTGCCAAAAAAATTGTAAGACACGTAAAAAGCATAATACCACCTTTAATATTATGCTTAAAAAACCAAATTACATAACTTTTAATATTGCAAAGATAATTATAACCACCATAATTAAAATAACTAACAAAATTCCTAGATAACGACTATCTTTTCTCTTTTTATAATCTCTCTCTATTCCTCCTGGATTATATTTATCAGACATTAAATTAACCTTAAATTTATTCTCATTATTTATAAATTCTTTCTGACTCTTAATTTGTTCTTCACTCATCATAGCACCACATGATTTACATATATAGCCTTCACTCGGAAGAGCCGCCCCACATCTTTTACAAAACATAGTAATCACCTAATTATATTGTACACCATATTTACTTATAATCTAACCTTAAACTAACATATTTACATATTTTTACAATTATATCTATTCATAAAAAGAGTAAAAAATTTAATTTCTACTCTCGTATTATGTTTGGGTAAAGGTAACCCATATCTTGTCTATTAATAAAAAGGATAAGCATAATAGACAAGTAATTTATTATTTCTAAATTATTGAACTACATATGGATTTCCTGTACTTCCTTTCGTTCCAGTTCCTGATATTGTAAATTTAGTATCAGCCTTCAAATTTATTACTGGACGCACACCGATTCTTACGCCGGACACGTCGCTGTTGCCAATGAAACCATTAACAGTTATAACGGCTACCCGAGGGCCCTGATTCGCGCCAGTGTTATGAAAGTTAGACGGGGTCATTGTCCAATATTGTGCGCCTGTACATAACCAATAGCCACTATTATTAACATTTAATCCTCCTGCATACATTGCTTCATCTGCTGTTATTAAACCTATTGGATTAACTAACGATTTATTTCCTTGTGTTGCTCCTTTTTTTGTATATAAATCTGTATCTAGTTCTGGACATTTAAACGTTGGTTTTTTTGAATTATACAATCTTAAATATCCTCCATAATATGTTGTAGTTGTTTCTGTACCTCCCGAATTATCTGTACTTGTTGCACTCGAACTTGTATTACTAGTTCTATCTCCACAAAATCCTGCATTTGTATCTAATTTACTTGCATATGATTCTAATGATTTGCCACTAGCAAAATAATCATTATAAAATGTATTTAATATATTAAACATATCTGATGGTTCACTATATCCATTTCTGACACCTTCTGTATATTTTAACCCTACATATTCTGCTTTATTATAATTATAAGTATTAAATACTACATCACTTACATAATTAGCATTAGTGCTTGATGCTCCTGCACTTTTTCCATTGTATACTAATCTTATTGTACCATCTCCATTTATTCGGATAATTCGCCAATATGTTGAACCCATTTTTACCCAATTGTTGGTTACTGCTCCTCTGTAATAATATGTATCTCCATCGTCGTCTTTTCCCTTACATAATAATCCTGTTCCATTATAAATACCATCTATTGTAGGATTAGTTTCTGCTGGACAGCCTTCACTTTCCGTATTTACTTTTGTTATTCCTAAATTAGCTAATGTATTATCGGATGATATTGTTTTTACTGTTGTTTGTTTAACATCAGATTCTCTTCCTGATTTATCTCTTACCTTTACATATATGGTATGACTTGTCCCTGGGGAGTATCCATTGTAGGATTTGGATGCACCACTTTGACAAGTAAATGTTGAATTATCAGTTGAAAAACAATAACTTAGTATTCCTTTGCCGGTATAGGTACTATTATCTGATGCTCCATTTATAGTAATCGTAAATCCTGATGTTGTTACATTACTACTACTTGGATTATTTTGAGTTGGGGCTACTGTATCTACGGTTATACTAGCATTTTTGCTATTTGTACCACTTGTTATATTACCTGCGATATCTTTTAAGTAAGCATATACTGTTTTTAACCCTTCTCCTGTTGCTAAGGCATAATTACTATTGGTAACACTTTTATTACTTGCATCTTTCCAACATCCATCACTCTCTGTTGGTACATTTGCATCATTTCTTAAACAATAATAAGCAACATCTAAATCTGTCCATGATACTGTAGCACTTATGGTACTACTATGACTATAATTTTCTTGTAATAATCCATTTACTCTTGTTCCACTTAATGTTAAACTTGTGGGATTTGGAGGAGTTGTATCTTTCATTATGTTATCGGTTGCTATACTTGTTGTATCTGTTATATTTCCTGCTCTATCTTTTACATAGGCATATAATGTTTTTTCTCCTTCACCTTTATTTGTAAATGTATGATTCGTTGTTACACTTTGTCCTGATACACCAACCCAACAATTATCACTTGTATTTGGTTTTCCTTCTGTTTCTTTTAAACAGTAATGACTTATATCTTTATCTTTCCACTCTATTACTACATCTACTATATCATCCCTTGTATATCCATTGTTGTTATCTAATTCTAATTTGGTTATTCCTTCTATTGTTTCGTCTAATATTATGGTGTCTTCTTTTACTTTTGATACTTTATTTATATTATTTCTTATATAGGCATATAATTTCTTCTCTCCATCACTCCCATTTAATGTATAATCTCCATCTACCCTATAATCTAGAGCCATTAACATTAATGAGTTCTCTTGTCTTATTGGTTTCCAATTACATGTTTCTATATTTTCTTCTTCTGTTACACAGTAATCTTTTATATCTGTTTCATTCCATGATAGATATGTTTTTACATCTTTTGTATTGGTATATTCAGGATTACTTTCTCCTCCTATATAAAACTCAAAATCTCCCGGCACTGATATATCAAAAAACAAATAACATTTTGTACTTCCTTTATTTATATTATTTATTACTGGTGCCCAATAATTATTATCCCATGTTATACTTGCTTCCTCATCACATGAACTTTTACTAGCATTATACATATATCCTTCATTTTTATCTGGCACACTACTTGAATATACAAAGGTTCCATTTTCTTGCTCTAAATATATTCCTAATCTCATTCCTTCTTGTTCTTCTTGATATTCTTTTTCTTTAGGTATTATTTTTATTATTAGGCCAATTACAAATACTATTAATATACTTACTATTAATTTCTTCTTCATTTTAACTTTCTCCCCCTAATTCTTTATAATATAATTCACATATCACTCCTACTTCCTTTATCCCCATTATCTCTACTCCTTCTTCTCCATTTAATCTTATATAAGCATTCTTATCACATTTACTATTTTCTACATCTAATACATATCCTTCTTCTTTGGTGGGGATTTTATCTACTACTTTATTTGTTTCTCCTTCTTTTTTATATATCTTCGCGATTATTATATCGGCACTTGTTTTACTTCCCTCGACTGTTACTTCTCCTTCAAATTTCTTTTCTTTATCTTCTTCATATTGATCTTTATCTAAATTTTGATATTCTAACACCACATAATAAGTATTCTTTTTTTCTTCTTTTCCACCAATATACTCATTACTTACTAATACTACATTTTCTTCTACTTCACTTGTTTTTATTTTTCCACTTCCTATTATAGCTCCTAATTCTTCAAATCCTTTTTGTTCACATTCCTCATAGAGATATTGCTTTCCATTTTCTACTTTCTTTTTCTTTTCACATGTTATACTTGCTTCTACATCTTCTCTTGCTTTATACACTGTATATTTTAAATTAGAACTAAGGCCATTTATTCCTTTCCATATTAAATCATAAAGAATTAATTCTGTTCCTTCTTCCACACTTACACTTAATTTTGATAAGTTCTGATGTCCTGGATATATATCTACATCATTAAATTCTAGGGAACCATCAACATTTAACATTGTGCCATTTACTGTCGCGGTTCTGGCCTCCGTGGTTGCACCTGTTCCCTCAAATATTGTTTTTCCTACAAAATAGGCCATTGATATTCCTATTGTTCCAATTAACATACATAGCAATACTATCACTCTTTTATTCTTTTTCATATATCCTTTACTCCAATCATTAAACTTTTCCAGCCTATGTATAAATTATAAACTTGGTAATGTCAAAAGTCAAGAAAAATGTCAATATTTTAGCAATAAAAACATCTAAGCCTAAATTAATGAGAAAATTAAACTGGTGATACATATGAATTACAAAGATAAAATGAATGAAATAAGAACTTCAAAAGATATAAGTCAAAAAGAAATTGCCAAAGTTCTAGCTATATCTCCTTTTACATATAGTCATTACGAAACTCAAGACGCCATAATCCCCATTAAACATTTAAATACGTTCTGCAATTATTTTGATGTTTCAATCGACTACTTCTTTAATTTAACCGATAAAATAAAATATTCCCCATCAAATAAGGAAATCAATCTAACTCTAAGTGGTAAAAGACTTAAAGAAATACGTAAAGAAAATAAACTAACCCAAGAAAAACTATCTAAAATATTAAATGTTGCCAGAACTATTATTACAGAATATGAAAAAGGAAACTTTCCAATTGCTACTCACTCCCTCTACACTATTTGTAAAAAATACAACATATCAGCAGACTATCTCTTAGGTAAAATAGATAACCCCAAAACTACTAATTAAAAACAATAATTTATACTTTACTTTTATTTAAAAATATCCTATTATTAAATTAGCAAAGCACTTCATGATGCTTGCCAATGGCGAACACCACTTATTTAAGGTGGTGCTTTTTGTTTATCTATAAATTATTTAAAAACAATAATTTATACTTTACATTTATCCAAAAATATATTATTATTAAATTAGCGAAGCACTTCATGGTGCTTGCCATTGGGTAAACACCACTTATTTAAGGTGGTGCTTTTTGTTTATCTATAAATTATTTAAAAACAATTTGTAGGATAATTATCAGTATTAATAATAAGACTAAAAAATCTTTCTTATTCATACTAACCACCTCCTCTTATTCAAATTTGGTGGCAAACACCAAGACCCCCTAAATGTGCCTCGTATCTTTAATCTATCATAAAAACTAAAATTTGTAAAATTACAGATTTATTAAAATTATCTAGCAAATTTTATAATTTCTTCTTAACAATTTTATATTTTCTATTAGCCAAAAGTATAAAATTATAATTTTATCAAAAAATATATTATAAATTAACAAAACTTTAATATTACTTTCTTTTCCATAAAAAAACTTATTTAAATACTAAATCTAAATAAGTTAAATATTTTGTTTTCTTTTTTGAATATGATAGGCAACTAACAATGACAATCTATATGGTGCAAATCTATTTAAGAAAAGAGTAACTTTCATTAACATAGTTGGTACAATAATCATTTTATTTTTAAATGTTTTATTAATCGCATACTCTGCTACTTTATAAGAATCAGCTTCTCTAACACTAAATTTACCTTTAGCCACTTTATTAAATTCTGTATCCACTGGTCCTGGACATAAAGCACTAATATGAACATTACTTTTTCTTTGCCTCAATTCTTCATTAATAGCCATAGTAAGTTTTGTTACATAATTTTTAGTTGCATAATAAGTACTAAGTCTAGGTCCTGCCATAAACCCAGCACTAGAACAAACATTTAAAATATGACCTTTATCTTTTTTTACCATATCTTTTAAAAACAATTTAGTTAATATATGATACGCAACTACATTGACATCAATCATTTTAAGTTCTGTATCTAAATCTGTTTCAAAAAACTCCCCAAAAAGACCAAATCCGGCATTATTAATCACTAAATCAACATATCTATCTTTAACCATATCATATAATTTATAAACATTATCTTTAATAGCTAAATCTAAATCTATCACATCTACTTTACAATTTAATTCTTTTTTTAACGCTAAAAGTCTATCTTTTCTTCTGGCCACAATTATTAAATCATAACCTTTTTTAGCAAGTACTCGAGCCATATCTCTTCCCATACCCGAAGAAGCGCCAGTTATAAGTGCTAACACCATATCACCTCTTTTTTTACTCTATCATAAACTATTTAATTTATACTCTTTTTTCAATAACTTCAAGTAAAGCCGGAAGCATTTGTTTTTTTCTGGATACTAAATTATCAATATATACTCCCTCATAAGTTTCTTTCAAATCAAAAGCATCTTCGACAATATCTTTAGCATCACTATTATATATTACATAAGAACCATTTTTATAAATATCTGTTATAAATAAAACTACACATATATAATTACCACTTTTAAGTTCATTAAGTTTATTAATATATTCTTCAATATTTTCTTCTATTTCTTTAAAATCCATTGTCATAACTTGTGAAATACCAAGTTGATGATTACCTACACTATAGGACTTATAATCCTGATTAATTAAATCATTAACACTGATACCCTTAATACTTGATGCTGCTTTAAACATTTGATAACCATACTCATCTATATCAACTTTTGCTATTTTTGCAAGTTTACTGGCTGCGAATATATCATCTTCTGTAGTAGTTGGGGATTTAAACACTAAAGTATCCGATAAAATAGCACTAAGCATTAAACCTGCAATATGTTTAGGAATATTTATTTTCCTTTCTAAAAACATATTATAAATAATTGTACAAGTACAACCAACCGGCATACTTCTAAAATTAATTGGGACATTAGTTCCTATACTACTCAAATTATGATGATCAATTATTTCTGTTATTTCTGCTTCTTCTATTCCAATTGCACTTTGACTAAAACCATTATGATCGACCAATATTACTCTTTGTTTAGTATAACTATCGGCACTAGTAACTTTAAGTAAACCTAAACACTCATTTTTATTATTTACAACCGGATAATTTGTATGTCCAACTTTATTTGCTAAACTAATAAAATCAGTTCTATAATCTTTATTATTAACAGAAATAGGTTTAGTATTAATATTTATCGATTTAATTTTATTACTTAATATAACTTTATTTGCCGTATCAAAACTATTATCTTTACTTAAAATTATATTAACTTTATTTTTATCAGCTTTTTTAATTAATTTATCAGGAAGTGTATGATTACCCGTTAAAACAATTAACTTAACTTTAGAATCTATCGCATATTCTAATATTTTAATTCTATCCCCAACAATTAATATATCATTATTAGTAAGTTTAACTTCTTCATGAAAAGTTTTAGTTTGATAAGAAGCCACCATCACATTTCCTTTAATCTCATCATCAAACTTTAATAATTCTTTACCATTAATACTATTTACAATATTTTGATAACTAGTATCAACTTTTTCTTTATCACCACTTATTAAATATTTAGCTATTTCTTTTAAACTTACAAATCCTGTTAAAATCTTTTTATCATTAATCAAAGGAACAGCCGTAATATTTTGTTGTTGCATTAAACTAAAAGCACTTAAAATTGAATCAGTATCTTCTATAAAAGCTTTTTTATTATACTTTATATCTTTAATTTGTACTTTGGTATCATTAAGATAATCAGGACACTTAACTCCAAAATAATCTAATACAAACTTTGTTTCTAAATTAATATGGCCAAGTACTTTAGGAACTGTATTCTTACCCTCTTCATTCATTAAATAAGATAAAGCAATACTTGCACACACACTATCAGTGTCGGGATTTCTATGACCAAAAATAAATGTCTGCATCTAAATCACTTCTTTCGTATTAAAATAATACCATAAATTAAAAATAAAAGAAAGCAAATTTAATAAGATATCACTAAAAAAGAGAAGTTAAGTTCTTCTCTTAAAGTGTGAGTTTGAGTTTATATGTTATTATTTTTTCTTGTATAGGTTTATAAAGTGTGTATATTTATTTTTTCTAACCTATCTTCCTCCTTCCATGATTTAATGATACCACCACAATGTGAAATATTTGTGTCAAAGAAGTGAAAGAAAAACGTTTTACATTACTTTTTTATTTTAAAGTAAAAAGTACTACCCTTTTTTAATACACTTTTAACCCCATAATCAAATTTATGTTTTGTAAGTATTTCTTTTACTATCGATAACCCAATCCCTGTCGATACAACATTTCTTTGATGTTTCTTATCTTTTTTATAATATTTATCCCATATATACGGAATTTCATCTTTCTTAATTCCTTTACCTGTATCTTTAATCTCCACAATATATTCTTTTTTGGTACTTTTAACTGTTACAAATACTTGTTTATCATCCCCTGTATAATTAATTGCATTATTAATTAAATTATATATTACTTGCATAATTTTTTGTTTATCTGCTTTAATTATAGCCGTATCAGGTAAATCCACAATAAATTTATAATCTTCTGTAGTCTTAAGTATTTCATAACGCATCATTACTTCATTTATTACTTGAGTTAAATCAAATTCTTCAATTTTAAGAGTATCAGCATCAGCCTGCATCTTAGAAAGATCTAAAATATCATTAACTAATATATTAAGTCTTTCTGTTTCTTCAATTATAACATTTAAATCTTTATCCATTTTCTCTTTATCTTTATAAGATATATCTCGAACCATTTCCGCATATGCTCTAATCATGGTAAGCGGTGTTTTTAAATCATGTGATACATTAGCCATTAAATCTCGTCTTAACTCATCTATTTTTGATAAATCTTCCCCCAAATGATTAAGGGTATCAGCAAGCTCATCTATCTCTAATATTTCACTTCTATCAAACTTAATATCATAATTACCTTCCCCTAATTTTTTAGCTTTTTCTGTTATTTTAACAATCGGATTAGTAATTTTATTTGATAAAAACAAAGAAATTAAACAAGCTAAAAATATAACTAAAACTGTTAAAAACACTAATTGATTTCTAAGTACTATATTTGCTCCATCTATATCTTCTAAAGGAGAATACAAAAAAACATACCCTTTACTAACTTTTATTCCTGACAATATTGCTTTAGTATCACTAAGTTTATTAATTAATTTAATATGTTTTGTATTTCTATTTTCACTCATTATCTCAGTCATTAAATTAATTATCTGAGTATTATTTTTATTAAGACCACATCCCACCATTAAAGTATTATAACTAACAGTATTATCACTACTAACATATTCGGCACAAACACTATTATCATAAGCAATAGTTTCCAGTTTAGTTAATAACTGACTCTCACTATAATTTCTAATATCATTAGCAATATTTTTAATTTTCTTCTCTTGATATCTTTCATAACTAAACTTCAATAATATTGATTGTGAAAGCATTAAAAATAATAAAATAGTTATACTAAAAACAATTAAATATAACAAAGTTTTAAAATTAATACTATTACTATTCTTTAATTTCAAACTTATACCCCATTCCTCTTACTGTGGTTATTAAATCTCTATACTTACCTAAATTATTTCTAAGTGTCTTAACATGCGTATCTACAGTTCTTTCATCTCCAAAAAAATCATAACCCCAAATATTTGTTAATATCGTATCTCTTGATAAAGCAATATTTTTATTTTGCATAAAATATTTAAGTAAATCATATTCTTTTGGTGTTAATTCTATCTTTTCATTATCTATTCTAACTTCATGAGCCAAATCATCCAAAACTAAAGTCTTATATTTAAATATAGCCGCTTCATTTTGCAATCTTTTAGTTACTGCTTTAATTCTTGCCACTAACTCTTTAGGCGAAAAAGGTTTAGTCACATAATCATCTACTCCCAAATCAAAACCATATAATTTATCAAATTCTTCCCCTCTAGCACTAAGCATAATAAATGGTATATCTTTTAATTTTTTAATCTCTCTTATTGCTTGATAACCATCCATTTTAGGCATCATTATATCCATAACTATTAAATCAATATCATTATTTTTAACTTGTTCTATAGCTTCAATTCCATTACTAGCTTCTAATACATCAAAATGTTCCATTAATAAATATTCTTTTATTACATCTCTAATTAATTCTTCATCATCACATATTAAAATTCGCATAATTTCAACTCCTATCTATATAATAACAAAAAAATGTGATAATTGCATGAAAAAAAAGCATTTCTGCTTTATATTTCCAAATATTTAATAACCAATAGAACAACTATATCCCATATTCATATAGAAATTTCTTAAATCGGCATAAGACTCTGGAATAGTTCCATTAGCTTCACTACTTAAATCTTCATAGGTCATATTTTTACTTATTGTTAAAGTCATATCAGTATCATTAAATGTTGGTTCTCCCGTAATATTTTGATAAGTAATCATTGATTGACCCACACTAGAATTCTTAAGCGAATTATATGTATCACTATTTAATTTAAAAGTATATTTTCTAATACCCGTTTTATTAAATAAATTTTGATTGTTTAATCCTAGCTTAGTTTCTTCTGTATATCCATTAACACTCTTTTGACAATTCAAATATAAACTAGCCGAAGCAACACTAACTTCCAATGTTACAGTCTTCTTTGTTTCATTACCTGCCTCATCTCTTATAACAATAACAATATCGGTATATTTACCTTCTTTAGTAAGATATTCTTTTACTTTTTCTTCATCTTCAAACAAATATGTACACTCAGTTGCATCTTCACAATCTCCATCAATAAAATCACTCGCGGCAACATTTTCATTTAAACCAACACTCAAATCTTTAGTTGTTGCCTCGGGAGCTACACTATCAACAATAGTTGCTTTTCCCGTATATCTTACATCATTACAAGTAATTATAAAACTATATTCTTTTCCAATTTCACTAGTATCTGTAATAGCACTAGTATCTAAAGAACATTTATTACTATCTATTCCACTAAATGTTGCATAATCTTTAATATCTTTAGAAACTTCTGCATTTACTTCAATCTCTACCGGTTTAGTAACAATACTAACAGATTTTCTAGACATACCCAAAAGAATATATACACCAACTCCAACTGCCGCTAAAGCTAAAACTATTATTAACACAAAAAGTATTTTAGGCATACCAGATTTCTTTTTCGGTTGCACAGGCTCATCGGGAATCGAACCATTATTAATTGGTGCATCAGGTATTGGTGGTACTGTCCCAATCTCGTTCATAAATGGTGTCGTGTTAATATCGTTCATTGGCTGAGGAACATCATAACTAACAGGTTCAACCGGTGGTATAGCATTTACATCGGGAATAGGTTGTACTGCATCAGGAATAGGATTAGGATTAGTTATATTATTATCCACCATTGGAGTCGGAACAACTTGAGGTGTTTCAACTGGATTCATATTATTTGGCACCGAAATAGGCTCACTATCTAAACTATCCATATTCATTGAATCCATTGGAGGATTTACTGGTATTTCAGGATTTAAAGGAACATTAGGTTGTCCTCCATTATTATCCACACTTCCTAAAGATATAGAATTTAAGCCTTCATTATTTTCATTATTATTCATGATTACAGCCCCTTTATCATATATACATCTATTATAACTTAAACATAACCAAAATGCAACCCAAAAAAATAAAATGCCTTTAGCATTTTACTTAAGTAAATCTCTCGAATCTTTTCTACAAAGAACTAAAGAATCAGAATCTTGAGGGCCAAAATTTAACCTAGAATCAAGCATATTTCTATAAAAATCGGCAAGTTTAGGTGGTGTATCAAAAACAACTTCTACTAAAGTAGGATTATCAACATAATCTTCAACTTTATCGCCATATTGATTTCCACCCGGTTCTAAAAATTCCCCATGATAACTTTTAACCCAATTTGCTCTAAACTGAGCATATTGATGTGTTGGCTTTCCACTACATAAAATATCTAACCCAGAATAAAAACCAATCCAACTCTCAAAATTAGCAAATTTCTTCTCCGGAAGATTATCTGCCCCAAATTGTCCAGGACAAATAAATTGTACATAAATATTTCTAGCATCTTGCCCTGTTACCTGTGTAACATAACGAATCCACTCCTGTGAAAATATTCTATTTAATAAAGCAGACCAAACATTACAACACTCATTATAGTTATATCCTCCACTTTCATTAAGCATCCTAATAGACATAGCTCTTAATTGTTCATAACTAATATTATATCTTTCTAATACATAATCAATTTTTCTATCAGTTAATTCTTTAAATTCTAAAGCCATCTCTTCAAAATCTGTTCTAGCTTTAATCTTATCAGCTTCAGTATAATCAACACCCCAAACAGGTTCTGTAACTGCTTTAATCATATCTAAATATTTAACATTATATTTTTCTAAAAATAATTCTTGTCTTTCTTCAATAGTTAATTGAGATTCTTCAAGTCTACTCTCGTCCACTTGTTCCAACAAATCTAACATAATATCAGTATATTTAAAATCACCAGTATTAACTTTAGTATTCTTTTCCGTAGTAAAACCAGTATTAAGAACAGACACTAAAGCTAAAGCCACTAAATAACGGGATTTAACCTTATTATCACTCAAGATAGTTTTTAACTTTTTTAAAAAATCTCTCTCTAAATCTTTAATATTCATAATTTTACCCCCCAAACAAGTGCATATAATACTACAAATAAAAGGCAATGTCAAATAAACAAAAAAACGAGGAGAACCCTCGCATGGAATTTAATCTTGCCTAAGAATAAGTTTAGAGCGACTTAGGCAAGTATTTATTAAGTTATTGGACTACATATGCTTACCTATGGACAGTTTTTAAAAATTTAATTTTAAAAAGAATACCCTTAACTTGAGTATTCTTTCTTATTCTTAT
>CANRIB010000026.1 GCA_947630575.1 uncultured Bacilli bacterium | reverse complement strand
AATTAAAATTTGACAAAAAAATAACCATTTTATAATGGCTTGAGAGATTTTTGAATTTTAAAAGTGTTTAAGTTCCGGATAAAAAGTAAAAAAGTAGTATAATAACATTTACATATTTAAAAAAAGCACTCATTTTTTGATTGCATTTTTAATAAAAATATGTGTATAATATTAATATATAATAAAAGAGATATAATCTTTGGCTTAGATGTATCTTTGTTAAAGTGATTTGCACCTAATTAATAGGTGCTATTTTTTAGTATAATGCTAAGTGTTATAATAATAAACAAAATTCCTGCTAATATTAAAAAAGCAAACACTAGATACATCATCTTGTGGATGTTTAATAAAATTAATAATAATTTAAATAATGGTATTTGTAAAAAAATTGGAATTAATTTTTTTATTTAACAAGATTAAATTAAACAAAATAATTTATTGATTAGTTTGCTTGTTTGTGTTAAACTTAATGTTGTTGGAGATGGGGTGTTTGGGATGAAAAATTGTTTTACTTTACAAGTTGAAGATGAAACTTTGGTTTTAAAAAAAGATGATGTAGCATTTTTTAATGGTTATGGAGTGTTTTCTGCAGAGTTAGGTTCATATGAAGATGGGGAGCATATAACTTATTTACCAGTTTTGGGGGTAGTAAATCAAGAATATGATTTAGTTTTACCTTTAATACCAACAGAAAGTGTTCTTAAAATAAATATTTTTAAAGAGGGAAATATTTTGCTTTCTTTAATGGATAAAAATCAAGAAATTAGAGTATTACACGCTACTTTTGATAATGCTACATCTACGGTTTTGGTGCTTGATGCATCAGATTATTATCCTTTTAATGATGACTATGTACAATTAGAAAAAAGATTTGGTAATTGGCAGTATTATGCTCTATATGATGTAGTTCAAAAGAAAAGAGTTAGTGAATACTTTAATGTTATTAGTAATTTTGGGTATAACTCAATGCTTGGACAAGAAGCGGCTTTAGCTAATTATTATATAACAGATAATGAAGGTAATATAAAAGATATTATTGCTTGTTTTATAAATATTAAAGGACAAATTATAACAAATTTTAGAAGTTTATTTGATGATGTAGATTTAGGTACTCAAAAGTTAGATGAGGCTGTAAAAATTTATAAAGGTAAAGGAAGAGTAAGGAGTAAATAGAAGTGGAAGTAAAGATTAAAGGTATTTATAAACATTTTAAAGGGGATTATTATATAGTTGAAGATATTGCTATACATAGTGAAACTAAAGAGAAATTAGTTATTTATCGGGGGTTATATGGAGAAGGTGTTTTATATGCTCGACCATATGATATGTTTATAAGTAAAGTAGATAAGGCTAAATATTCTGATGTAGAACAAGAGTATAGATTTCAGTTGCAAGATATTAAAAGGGTGAATATATAAGTTTTAGTTGATTTTTAGAAAAGTTTATAATATAATGTAAATGAAGTTTGTTCCAAGTTTTAATTTACTCCTTAAATTATTACTTAGATTAAACCGATTATTTAGAAAAGGAGGAATAATAATGGCAGTTTCTAAAGAAACAAAAGCTAAATTAGTTAAAGAATTTGGTAAAAATGAAAAAGATTGTGGTTCTACGGAAGTACAAATTGCAATTTTAACTCATGAAATCAATGATTTAACTGAACATTTAAAAGTACATAAACATGATTATCATTCAAATCGCGGACTTTTAATGAAAGTTGGTAAAAGAAGAAAATTACTTGCTTATTTGAAAGATAATGATGTTGTTAGTTACAGAAATGTAATTAGTAAACTAGGATTAAGAAAATAAGGCACTAAAAAGTTTTTGGTGTCTTTTTTTATATATATGAGATAGTTGTTTTGATTGACAGGTAAATGTTTGAATTGTATACTTAAATAGTATATAGTTCTTTTATAGTAGAAAGTAGATAGGTGATGCAATGAAAAAGGTATTTAAATTAGATTTTTTAGGGAGAGATTTAGTTGTTGAAGTAGGAGAACTTGCTAAACAAACAGATGGAGCTGTACTTGTTAGATATGGAGATACAGTAGTGTTATCTGTTTGTGTGATGGGTAAAGAAGTTTTAGGACAAGATTTTTTTCCATTGCAAGTTTTATATCAAGAAAAACTTTATTCAGTAGGTAAGATTCCAGGAGGATTTATTAAAAGAGAGGGAAGACCAAGCGATGCGGCGACTTTAGCAGCACGTTTGATTGATAGACCAATTAGACCAATGTTTGATGAAAATTTACGTCAAGAAATTCAGGTTGTAAATACTGTTTTGTCAGTTGATCCGGATAATAGTCCAGAGATGGCGGCACTTTTTGGAACAAGTTTATGTTTAGGAATATCTAAAATTCCTTTTGATGGTCCAGTTGCTGGGGTTATTGTTGGTAAAATAGGTGATGAATTAGTTATTAATCCAACAGCTTCACAAGTTGAAGAAAGTTCTTTATCTTTAACAGTTGCCGGGACTAAAGATGCAATATGTATGGTAGAAGCAGGAGCACAAGAATTAAGTGAAAAAGAAATGCTTGAAGCTTTAATGTTTGGAGAAGAACAAGTTAAGAAATTGTGTAAATTTGAACAGGATATTATTGATGAAATTGGAGAGCCAAAAATAGAACTTGCTAAGGCAGAACTTGATTCAGAAATTAAAGCCGCGGTAGAAGAATTTGCAACTAATGATATGTTAAAAGCAATTCAAATTAAAGATAAGTTAGAAAAGTATGCCGCGATTGATGAAGTTAAGACTAGAACTATTGAGAATTTTACAGAAGTTTATGCAGAATATGAAGATTGTGAAGAAAGAATTAAGCAAGTAGAAAAGATTGTTAATTTAATAGAGGCTCAAGAAGTTAGAAAGTTAATTACAGATAAAAAGATTAGACCAGATGGAAGAGCAATGGATGAGATAAGACCTTTATCTTGTGAAATAGATTTACTTCCAAGAACTCATGGTTCAGCAGTTTTTACAAGAGGAGAAACACAATCTTTAGCTACAACAACTTTAGGAGCAATTGGGGAACATCAAATACTTGATGGACTTGGTTTAGAAGATTCAAAGAGATTTATGTTACATTATAACTTTCCAGCTTTTTCAGTAGGAGAAACGGGAAGATATGGAGCGCCAGGAAGAAGAGAAATTGGACATGGAGCTTTAGGAGAAAGAGCGCTTGCTCAAGTAATTCCTAGTGAAGAAGAATTTCCTTATACCATAAGAGTAGTAAGTGAGATATTAGAAAGTAATGGTTCTAGTAGTCAAGCAACTATTTGTGCGGGATGTCTATCTTTAATGGCCGCTGGAGTACCAATAAAAGCACCAGTTGCCGGGATTGCTATGGGGCTTATTCAAGATGAAAAAGGTAAGAAATATACAATTTTAACGGATATTCAAGGACTTGAAGACCATATGGGAGATATGGACTTTAAAGTTGCAGGTACTAAAAAGGGTATTTGTGCCCTTCAGATGGATATTAAAATTAAGGGAGTTACCGAAAAGATATTAAAAGAAGCTTTAGCTCAAGCTAAGAAAGCTAGAATGCAAATTTTAGATGTTATGGCAGATTGTATTGCCGAACCACGTAAGAGTTTAAGTAAATATGCGCCAAAGATTGATACATTTAGAATTAATCCAGAAAAGATTAAAGATGTTATTGGTCGCGGGGGCGAAATGATTACGAAGATTATCTTAGAAGCTAGTAATGTTAAGACGGTAAATGATAAAGATGCGGTTAAAGTAGATTTGGAAGATGATGGAAGAGTAATTATTTATCATCAAGATGCAGAAATTATTGCCAAAACAAGAAAAATGATTGAAGAAATAGTTAGAGAAGTAGAAGTAAATACTATATATACAGGTAAAGTTGTTAAAGTAGAAGACTTTGGTTGTTTTGTAGAGTTATGGCCGGGATGTGAAGGTTTAGTTCATGTATCTGAACTTGATAACAAACGAGTTGATAAACCAAAAGACATTGTTAGTGTGGGAGATAAAATAATGGTTAAAGCTTTAGGTTATGATAATCGAGGACGATTAAATTTATCAAGAAAAGCAGCATTACCAAAAAAAGAAATTAAAGAAGATAAAAAGAAAAAATAAGAAATGTTAGTTTTTCTTTTTTAATCGTATAATGGGAGGTTTTAAGATGGTAACGTTATCTATGGGAAAGAAAATTGCTTATGGAATAATTGCATTAAATAAAAGAAATGGAAGAAGAAGTATAACTTTAAATGAATATGATATTTTTAATAAATATTTACATAGAAATTTAGATTTTATTGATGATTGGATGCATAATGAGGCAAGAGAAGAGATAAACAATTATTTTGATGAGATATTAGTTAATAGGATGGTTGTTTACCGCTTAAAACCTCAATATACTATTAGAGATTTAGAACATAACTTTTTTACTTTATGGACGGAGTTATGGGTGGTAATAAATAAAGAAGAATTAACGATTAAATTAAATGATTTAACTTATGAAGATGAGCAAAATTTAGAAGAATTTAAAAGAATTGATGAAAGGTATCAATTAGAAATATTAAAAGAACTTTGTGGATATGTTAAAAAAAGAAATGAGTTATTAGTTAAATTTGGAAAAATTAGAGAAGTTGCTACTTCATTAGTAAATATAGATGGTATAACTCAATTGATGGAATTGACAGGGATAGATGATGTGGCTAAATTAGAAAGTTATTCTTTAGATGAAAAATTAAAAAGATAAATTGGAGATGAAGGCATGACTATTGAATATGATAAACTTCTTTTGTGTGCACTTCTTTTGTTAAATGAAAAAACAGGAAGGAGAAGTATCACAGAAAAAGAATTTAAGAATTTTTGTGGTATTTTAAGGCTTAAAGAAGATTTAAAAATTAAATATACTTCTAGTGATAATGGGGAATTATTAATGACTTATTTTGATATGGTTTCTTTATTAGATATTGGACCTTCAGCTTATAGACTTAAGTTAATAATTAGTTTAGAAGAAATAAATGAAAAATTATTGGTGATAATGGATAAAGATTTAATTGAGAGAATAAAAAGAGCTACTATTTCAAAGTGGTATATACTTACTTTGGAAGAAGAAAATGCAATTTCTAAATTTAGGCAATTAGATTTAAAATATAAGATAGAAGAAATGCAAAAAACAGTAAATAAAGTGCCTGTTTTGGATTCACAAAAATTAATTAGAGTTAAAACAATTAAAAAGGGTTTTTAAGTAAATCTTTTTTTGATTGTAAAGATGTTTTTAGTATATAATTTAGTAGGTGATAAAAATGATTGGAATATTTGATTCGGGGATTGGAGGAGTTACTGTTTTTAGAGAGATATTAAAAGAATTACCTAATTATCAATATTTATATTATAGTGATTCCTTTAATAATCCTTATGGTGATAAAAGTGAAGAAGAGTTAAAAATTATTACAAATAATATATGTAAATATTTAGTAAATAATGGATGTAAAATTATTGTTATCGCATGTAATACAGCCAGTGCAATATGTAAAGATTATTTACGAGATAATTTTGAGATACCAATTATTGCGATAGAACCGGCGATTAAAATGGTTTATGATAATAGTTATGATGGAAAAACTTTGGTGTTAGCAACTAAAGGTACAATTAATTCTAATAAGTTTAAAGAATTGTATCAAAAGTATGATAATCATAAAAGTATAATTTATGAGTGTAGGGGATTAGCAGATTTAATTGAGCAAGATAAGAAAAAAGAAATTAGAGAATATTTAATAGAACATTTAATTAATTTTAAAGATATGCAAAATGTGGTTTTGGGTTGTACGCATTATCCATTAATAAAAGATGAGATAAAAGAAGTTTTAGGGGAGGTTATTTTTTATGATGGTAGTAAGGGAATTGTAAAAGAACTTAAAAGAAAAATACAAGATATTAACTTAAAAGAAGAGGAACCTAAAATTATTTTCTGGGATTCTTCTCATAAATTAGAAAAAGAAAAAAGATTTTATCAAATATTGGAGTTAGAAAAATAAATGATAATTGTTTAAAGTTCTTTGTAATATGGGAATATTTTTGATATAATGGAAGTGGTGGTAGTAATGAAAAGTAGTTTAAATGAAAGACAATTAGAAGCTGTAAATCATATAGATGGACCTTGTTTAGTTATTGCAGGAGCAGGTTCTGGGAAAACAAAAGTATTGACAACTAGAATAGCTCATTTAATGGAATCAGGAATTAGTGATTATAATATTTTGGCTATTACATTTACTAATAAGGCTGCGAAGGAAATGAGAGAGAGATTAAATGTTTTAGTGCCTGATAATCATGTTTTTGTGGGAACTTTTCATTCTTTTGGACTTAAAATAATTAGAGAAAATGTGGAAGCTTTAGGGATGGCTAAAAATTTTACGATTATTGATAGTGAAGATATTTTAAGTTTAATTAAAAGAATTATGAAAAATTTAAATTTGGATACAAAAGAAATTAGTCCTTATTATGTTCGTAATAAGATTAGTTTTATTAAAAATGAATTGTTGACAGAAAATGAAGTTGAGAAGTTTTTTGTAACACCAATAGAAAAACAAGTTATTCCTATATATCAAGAATATGAAAAAGTTTTAAGACGTAACAACAGTGTGGATTTTGATGATTTGCTATCTTTGCCTGTTAAGCTATTTAAAGAGAATAGCGAGATTTTAAAAAAATATCAGGAGCATTATCAGTATATATTAATTGATGAGTATCAAGATACTAATGAAGTGCAATATAAATTAAGTAAAATGCTTGCAGAGGAACATAAAAATATATTTGTAGTTGGAGATGTTAATCAATGTTTAATTCCGGGAACAGAAATTGTTACATCAACTGGGGTTAAGGCTATTGAAAATGTAAAGGATGGAGATTTGGTTTTAAGTGGGGTTGGTTTTGGTAAAACTAATTTTGAAGTGGCCGAAAAATTAATAGAGAGTAATTATGAAGGTCGAATTGTAAAATTAACAACTAAAACAGGAAAAATTGTAGAGTGTACTCCAGAACATATGATGTTTTATAAGTTACCTGAGAAAAATAATGATGAGCTTGATTATATAGGAAATGATTCGATTATAAATATAAATTATTTAAGTTGTGATAAAGCTTTAAAGAGAAGTTATCATGCACAAAGAATTGCTTTTAATACGACTTCTTCAGAATATAGAACATTACTTGAAAATGTTGGTTTTAAAGTTAGAGATGGTAAGAATAATGATTTTAGAATTGAAACAGAAAGAATAGGTATGGATGAAGCATATTTATTTGCTACTAAAATTGCTCAGTTTATTCCAGATGTTAGTATTATTGAAAAAATAAGATTAAGTGAAGAAGAATCATTTAAGTTTTTGCCAGCAGGTTCTTTAAGAGAAGGTATGCTAATTCCGGTGTTTAATAAAAATAAAATAATTGAAGAGGAAATAGTAAAGATAGATAGTTATAATTATAAAGGTTTAGTTTATGATATATCTATTCCTACAACTAGAAATTATGTTGCTAATAGTGTTTGTGTGCATAATTGTATTTATGCTTTCCGTGGGGCTAATTTTAGAAATATTTTGAATTTTGAGAAAGATTATAAAGATACTCATGTGGTGCGTTTAGAGCAGAATTATCGAAGTACGAAAAATATTTTGGATGCTGCTAATTCGGTTATTAAAAATAATAAAGAAAGAAAAGATATGGAGTTATTTAGTAATCTTGGAGATGGGGTTAAAGTTAAATATCTTAGAAGTTATGATGAAAAACATGAGATTGCTTTAATTGTAGATGAAATTAAAACTTTATTAGATGAAGGTTATAATTATGGGGATATTGCTATATTTTATAGAACTAATGCTCAATCAAGAAATGTAGAAGAAGTATTACTTAAAAGTGGAATTCCATATAAAGTTGTGGGTAGTTATTATTTCTATAATCGTAAAGAAATTAAAGATTTGTTGTGTTATTTAAGAATTATTAATAATACTAATGATGATATAAGTTTAAGAAGAATAATAAATGTACCTAAAAGAAAGATTGGACCTAGAAGCATTAATGCTATAGAAGTGAAGGCTCGAGAGTTAAATGTTTCAATGTTTGAGGCAATAGATGGAGAGAAAGAATTAGAATTTAAGAATTTAGTATTAGAGTTACAAAAAGATGCTCTTAATTTATCTTTGACTGAATTAATAGATGATGTTTTAGATAAGACTGGTATTAAGGCAGAATTAGAAAAAGATAAGACTTTGGAAAATGAGCTTAGATTAGAAAACTTAATGGAATTTAAAAGTATTACGGCATCATTTGAGGCAAGAACTGGGTCTGTAAATTTGGGAGATTTCTTGGATGAAATAAGTTTAATTGCTGATATTTCTGACCATCAAGAAGATGGGAATGCTGTTACAATTATGACTTTACATAGTGCAAAAGGGTTAGAGTTTCCAATTGTCTTTATAACAGGGATGGAAGAAGGAATATTTCCTCACTCAAATGCCTTTTTAGATGGTGATGATGGAATTGAAGAAGAAAGAAGACTATGTTATGTAGGATTTACAAGAGCTAAAGAGAGATTGTATCTTACTAATGCTAAAAAGAGAATGCTTTATGGTAAAACTTCTGTTAATGTGCCATCAAGATTTATTAATGAAGTTACTAAAGATGTATTAGAGATTAGTAATTTAAGTATTAAAGAAGAAAAGTTTGTTAGTAAAGATGATATGTATACAGATGAAGTTGTGAATTATAAAAAAGGAGATTTAGTAGTGCATACTATTTATGGTAAAGGGGTTATTACAGATGTTGATGATAGGTTTGCAACAATTGCTTTTGCGAAAAATTTTGGAATTAGAAAGTTAATGAAAAATCATAAAGGATTAAAGAAATTGCAATAGAAGTTCTAAAAGACTTCTTTTTTTCTTGAAGATATAATGATATAATTAAAATATGGAGGAAATATGGAAAAAACATTGGTAGTTATGGCTGCAGGTATGGGGAGTCGTTTTGGAGGATTTAAACAAATTGAACCAGTAGGTCCTAATGGTGAATTTATAATAGATTATTCAGTTTATGATGCTAAAAAAGCAGGATTTCAAAAAATAGTTTTTGTGATAAAAAAGGAATTAGAAGAAGCTTTTAAAAATACAATTGGTAAGAGAATAGAAAATAAAATAAAAGTAGAATATGCTTTTCAAGATATAGAAGCAATACCAGATAAAGTTAAGTATTTAACTTCTTTAAGAGAAAAACCTTGGGGTACAGTGCAAGCAGTATTATGTGCTAAAGAATATGTAAATGGTGATTTTGTGGTTATAAATGCTGATGATTTTTATGGTTATGATTCGTATGTTAAAGCTATTAATTTTTTAGATAATAATCATGATGATAATGTTTATGCGACAATTAATTTTCCTTTTAAGGTTACAGCATCAAAATTTGGAAGTGTTAAAAGAGCAGTTTGTTTTACAAATGAAGGTAATGTTGAAGAATTAATTGAAAGTAAAATAACTGTTGATGGGGATAATGCTTTATGTGAACCACTTGATGGAAGTGCGAGTTTTAAAATAGATGTTAATCAGGCAGTCGCGGTTAATATGTTTGCGTTTAAAAATAGTTTTTTTAAATATTTAGAAGAATATTTTAATGATTATTTTAAGCATGATGAAGAATATATTTTAAAGCATGAAATATTATTACCAGAATTAATTAAAGAAAAACTTAAAAATAAAGAGATTGTTTTAAAAAGTATAATTGCTAATTCTAAATGGTTAGGTGTTACTTATAGAGATGATTTAGAGGGAATAAAAGCAAATATTAGAGAACTAATAGAGAAGGGAGAGTACCCAAAAGATTTGTGGGGATAATGATGGAAGAGATTAAAAAAAGAATTGAAGAATTAACAGGAATATTAAAGAAAGCTAATTATGAATATTATAATCTTGATAATCCAACAATTACAGATCAAGAATATGATAAATATTTAAGAGAATTAATAAATTTAGAAGAAAAATATCCAGAGTATGCTGATGCTAATAGTCCGACTAAAAGAGTTGGGGGAGAGGCAATTGATAGTTTTAGAAAAGTTCAACATAAGATTCCGATGATAAGTTTAGCTAATGTATTTAATGAAGAAGAAATTAGAGAATTTACGGGAAGAATTAAAAATGCAGGTTTTAAGCCAGAATATGTTTGTGAGCTTAAAATAGATGGACTTAGTGTATCCCTTCATTATGAGCATGGAAAACTTGTATATGCGGCAACAAGAGGCGATGGAGTAACAGGAGAAGATATAACTCATAATGTGGTAACAATTAAAACAGTGCCTTTAGATTTAAAAAGAGATATTGATATAGAAGTTCGGGGAGAAATCTATATGAATAAAGCAACTTTAGAAAAATTAAATAGAGAAAGAGAAAAAAATGGGGAAGCTAAACTTCAAAATGTTAGAAATGCGGCGGCTGGTTCTATAAGACAATTAGATCCAAAAATCGCGGCTAAAAGGCATTTAGATACTTGGATATATCATTTACCTAATCCTTTAGATTATGGGATAAAGACTCATTATGAAGCATTAGAATTTATGAAAGAATTAGGTTTTAAAGTAAATTCAGCTTCTAAATTGGTAAAAGATGAAGATGAAATAATGGAATATATTAAAGAATATACAGAAAAAAGAAGTGATTTACCTTATGAAATTGATGGAGTAGTAATTAAGGTTAATAATATTCATATGCAACAAGAACTGGGGTCAACAGTTAAATATCCAAGATGGGCTACGGCTTATAAATTTCCAGCAGAAGAAGTTTTAACAAAATTAGTTGACATTAAATTTACAGTAGGAAGAACAGGACAAATAACGCCTAATGCTGTGTTAGAGCCAGTTTTAGTTATGGGTTCAACTATTTCGCGCGCTACTTTACATAATGAAGATTATTGTCGAGAGTTAGATTTAAGAGTTGGGGATATTGTTTCTATTAAAAAAGCTGGTGATGTTATTCCGGAAGTTGTAGAACCTAAAATAGAGAGAAGAACAGGAAATGAAATACCTTTTTCTATGATAGATAAATGTCCTATATGTGGAAGTACGTTAGTAAAAAAGGGAAATGTTGATTATTTTTGTGTTAATAAAGATTGTCCTAAAAAGAATATTGAAGGTTTGATTCATTTTGCAAGTCGAAATGCTATGAATATTGATGGCTTGGGGGATGAGATAATTGAAGACTTTTATAATGAAGGGTTTCTTAAAAGTATTCCAGATTTTTATAATTTAATAAATTATAGAGAAGAAATTACAGAGTTAGAGGGTTATGGAGCTAAAAAGGTGAGTAATATAATACTTGCAATAGAAGAAAGTAAAAATAATAGTTTAGAAAGATTAATATTTGGGTTAGGAATAAATGGAATTGGAGCTAAAAATGCTAAATTACTTGCTAGTACTTATAAAACTATGGATAATTTAATGATGGCTACTTATGATGATTTAGTGGATATTAGAGATATTGGGGAGATTCTTGCTCAAAGTATTGTTAGTTTCTTTAAAGATGAAAATAATTTAAAAGTGATAGATGCTTTAAAAAATATTGGAGTTAATATGAAATATATGGGAGAAGAAACTAAATATAATGAGATAATTACAGATAAAAAGTTTGTTATTACTGGAACTATTAGTTTTATGGGAAGAGATGATATTAAGGCTTTACTAGAATCTTTTGGAGGTAAAACAGTCGATAGTGTAAGTAAGAAGACTGATGTTGTAATTGTTGGAGAAGCTCCTGGAAGTAAATATGATAAAGCTAGGACACTTGGAATTGAAATTTGGGATGAAGCTAAATTTAAAGAAATAGTGGATAGTTTAAGTTAAAATGTAGATAATTTGTAAATTATTTACATTTTAAATTGTAAAAAAATGTAAATAAATTTTAAATTGCGAGAATATGTAATTAATGGTATAATATTGAACATAAGAGGCGATATGATGAAAAAATTAAAGAAATTTTGGCAAGAAAATAGTGTGCTCTTAGTACTATTTCTTATTTTAATTGCGTGTTTGATTGCAATTACCATTGTGGTATTTACTTATTTTGTGGGTGATTCAAGTTCAAAATATGGTGATAGATTAGAAGGAATTGAAAGTCATCCTTTTGATAAGAATATGCAAAAAGATATTATTGCTAAAATTAAAGAAGATAAAAGTGTTTTGGATGTTAAAATAGAGTCTTCTGGAAAAGTTATATATGTTACAATTAATTTTGCACCAAAAACTACTTTAGTGGAGGCACAAAGTAAAGCTTTAGCATCTATAGATAATATTTCCGAAGATGTATTAAGTTTTTATGATATTCAATATTTAATAGAAGCAGAAGCAACAGAGGAAACAGAAGGATTTAAATTAATGGGTTCCCATAATGTTAATGGTACAGGGGGAATAGTTTGGAATAATAATACAGTATTTAAAACTGATGAAGATGAGGATACAAAAAAGTAGGTAATTTTTATGAAAACTAAAAAAAATGTTATTATTGGAGTAGGGGTTATATTATTAATTGTTGTTACTTGTTTAGTTACATATAATATTTTAACAGATACTAATAAACTAACAAATGCAGAGAAAAGATGGATTAATAATAATATTAATACAGTTCAAAATATTAATGTAGTTAATGATGTTAATATATTTGGTAATACTGGTTCAGGGGTATTTTATGATTTTATTAATGATTTAGAAATGGAATATAAATTACAACTTAATCCAGTTACTTTTAATTATGGGGATGTTACTAGTGGGCTTACTTTAGGAGTTAAGACTGATTTACAAAATAATGATAAAGTTTTTTATGAAGATCATTTTGTGTTAGTTAGTAAGAAAAATGAGATAGTTCCTAATTATGACGCTTTTGTTAATAAAAAAATTGGAGTTATTAATAGTGATTTAACTTATATTAGTAGTTTTCTTACTAATGTAAAAGAGTTTTCTTTAACTAGTTATGATAATAAAGAAGCATTATTAAATGCGATTAGTGAAGGGGAAGAAATTCAATATATGATTGTTCCTTTAACTATTTATTTAGATGAAATATTAAAGAATGATTATTATATTGTAAATCATTTATCAGATATTAAACTTTATTATACAATTAATGGAGTTAATAATGATACTTTAACTAATATTATAAATAAATATTATAATAATTGGAAAGATGATAATTTAGAAGAATATTTTAAGAGAGCAGAGTTTAATTTGTTTGTTTCTTCTTTAAATATTAGTCAAACAGAAATAGATGCAATGCAAAGTGTTACTTATAATTATGGTTTAATTAATAATAGTCCTTATGAAATACTTATGAGTGGTAATTATGGGGGAATTGTTGCCATGTATTTATATGATTTTAGTCGTTTTAGTAATATAGAGTTTAATTATACTAAATATAGAAATTTAAATACATTTAAAAGAGCTATAAATAAAGGGAATATAGATTTATATTTTAATTATTATAATATAAGTGATAATTATCATGAGATAGATTCAAAAATATTAGTAGAGTATAGTATAGTTGCTAATAGTAGTAATGGGGTAGTTGTTAATTCGGTTAATAGTTTAGTTAATAAAACAGTTTATGTAGAAGAAAATAGTTTCTTATATAGTTTTTTAAGTAATTATAAGGGAATAGATATTAAGACTTATAAAGATGAAAAAGATTTAAAGAAACTTAATAATAAAGATGTTATTATTTTAATAGATAGAAATATATATAATTTATATTCGGGGAAAGAATTAAATAATTATACTGAAAGATATCATGGAGTTATTAATGATACTTATTTATTTAAATCAAAAACTGAAAGTGCTTTTTATAAATTACTTTCTAAATATGTGATGAGTTTAGATAATAATGAAATGATATATAAAGGTATGTATTCTCATAGTTTAACAGTTAAGACAGGAAGTATTATGGGGACTATTGCTAAATATATATTAATTACTTTAACTATATTTGCTTTAATATTTATTGTATTTTATAAGAGTAGTAAAAGAATTAAGATAGCAAAGAAAATTAAGAAAGAGAATAAAATTAAGTTTATTGATCAATTAACTTCTTTAAAAAATAGAAATTATTTAAATGAATATATTAATAATTGGAATAATAATACAGTTTATCCTCAAACAATGATTGTTATAGATTTAAATAATGTTCAATTTATAAATGATACTTTAGGATATGAAGAGGGAGATAAACAAATTGCGAGTGCAGCGAATATTTTAATTAAAACTCAACTTGATAATAGTGATATAATGCGAACTGATGGAAATGAATTTTTAATTTATTTGGTTGGTTATACTCAAAAACAAGTAACTAATTATATTCATAAGTTAAATAAAGAATTTAAGAAACTTCCTTATGATTATGGGGCAGAGTTTGGTTATTCAATGATTAATGATAGTATTAAAACAATTGAAGATGCGATATTAGAGGCAACAGACGAAATGAAGAATCAAAAAAAGAAAGTTAATGAGGTTGATAATGTTTGAAAAGATTAAAAGGGGGTTTAGTAATTTTTTAAAAGTATTAAAAAGACCAGAGATGGAGATACTTCCGGGACATCTTGCTTTTTCATTTGTTTTGTCGATAGTGCCAACACTTACTATTTTAACTTTTATTGCATCTTCTCTTAATGTATCATTAGACTTTATAACAGATTTTATTGCAAAAGCTTTTAGTAGTGATTTTGCTAATATGTTATTAGGAGTTAATATGGAGATTACCGCAGATTTTAATTTCTTTTTAACTTTGTTTATAGGTTATTTTATCGCGAGTAATGGAGCAGCTTCAATAATTGTTAGTTCAAATACAATTTATGGAATTAAAAATGCAGGTTTTTTTAAGAGAAGACTTAAAGCATTTATTATGATATTAATAATTATTTTGTTATTTGTTTTTTTGCTTATATTTGGAGTATTTGGTAATAAAATAATTGAAATGCTTCAATATATGGATTTAAGTAAAGAAATATTTACTAATTTAACTTTGCTTATAAGTGTACTTAAAGGGCCTGTTTCATGGTTTATTATATTCTTGTTTATTAAAATAATATTTACAATGGCACCAGATAAGAAAATACCTAGTCATGAAGTTAATAAAGGAGCAATACTTACAACTTTTGGTTTTATAGTTATTACTTATATTTATTCATTATATACAACTCATTTTGCAAGATATGATGTTTTTTATGGTAATTTAGCTAGTATAGTAGTATTAATGATTTGGCTTTATTTACTTTCTTATGTGTTTACAATAGGATTAGCAGTTAATTATAGACAAGAAGTTTTGACTTTAGAGAAAACAGCAAAATTAGAGATTGTTGAAGATAATAAAGAAAAGAAGAATCAGAAATGAAACTTCTTTTTTATTTGAGATATTTGGGATAATCTGTTTTACCTAAGAGATAGTCAATAGATACATTGTATATTTTGTTATATGCTAAAAGAAATGGTGTTAGTATTATGGTTTTGGTATTTTCATAACGAGATAGAACTGATGCAGAAGTATTTAATTTGTTTGCTAGTTGTTGGAGTGTATGTTTATTTTCTTTACGTATTTCTTTTAATCTTTTACTTATAGTAATTTTGTCTAATTCTTTTTTTTCGTCTTTATAATTTAAGTTATTGGTTAAATTTAAAGCATAATCTATGGATATATTTAGATAATTGCATATATCATTAAGTCTTGTTAGGGGTATTATATCTTTTCCTGATTCCCAAGCAGAATATGTTCCTTTACTAACTTTTAAGTAATTGATTATTTCTTTTTGACTTATTTCTTTATCATTTCTAATTCTAATAATATTTTCTAAATTCATTTATATCACCCGATTATATTTTCTTATATAAAAGAAAAAAAGTCTTAATAGTTTGGCTAATAGGAATTTTTTCTTGACTTTTAGTATATGAGAGTTTATAATTTAAGTATAAGTTAGAAATTTCTAATATGATTGATAATAAGTCAATTATAAAGAAGGGAAGATTGATGAAAGTAGAGAAGTTAAGTAAAGGAAATAAGAGAAAAATAATAATAGCTATAACAATAATAGTATTGCTAGTAGGAATAATATATATAACAAATAGCAGAGCAAAATATCAAGTAACCCAAAGTGTACAGATAGTTAATGGTAATGTATCATATAGTCCATATGATTTTAAAATAATAGCAATGTATAAAAATGATGGAGGAGAAGATACTCCAATAACAGAAATGCCTGGAAGTGAATATGCGATAGACGAAACTAAAAGTTATTGTATGAGAGGTAATGAACAAATAAGAGGATTATTAAAAACAATAAATGGTTATCATACAATATCTAAATTACATACAAATGATAAATGTTATTTATGGTTTAAACCTAAACCATTAACTATTCAAGATATAATAGCAAGCAAAACTACAATAGCAGGTGAAACTGGAGGTTTTGGAAATGTAGAAACAGCAGATCATAGTAATATATTATATACAGATACTGACGACTTTGGGAAAACATATTACTTTAGAGGAAAGGTAAAAGATAACTGGGTTAAATTTGGAAAGAATAAATCTGGACAAGATTTATATTGGCGAATCATCCGAATAAATGGAGATGGAACAATAAGATTAATATATGCTGGGGAAGGAAGTGCAGCAACAAGTGATGGAGGATATACAACAAGCGGAACAGATGCTTTAATAAATCAAGATACAAATGTAAAATATTATGATAGTTATGAGCGAGCAGAGTATGTAGGATTTGAATTTAAAACTGGAGAAGTACATGGATATGGAACTGGAGCAACAAAAAGTAATGTCTTAATGGTATTAAATACATGGTTCAATAATAATTTATCAGATGAGTTTGCAAATGGAACAGGGAATATAGATAAAAATGCAGGATTTTGTAATGATAGAAGAAATTCAACCACTAATACAACGGTATGGGGAAATGAAAACGATAATGGAGGAACAGGAACTGCAACAACATATTATGGAGCATGGTTGAGATTAATACCAGGGGGAAATAACCCAAGTCCAACTAATAAAGCGAAACCAACTTTTATATGTAAAAGTATAAATAATGATTATTTCACCTATACAGGGGCAGAAGGAATAAGGACTACTTCTCAAACCAATGTAATGGGAACAAGAAGTTTGACATGGCCAGTAGGATTAATAACAGCAGACGAAGTAGCATATGCAGGAGGATTACAGGGACAAAATAACTTAGATTATTATTTATATAACCATAGTGGTTCTTATTGGACAATGTCACCTTATAATTTTGGCATTGCTGGTGTGGCTCGTGTGTATTCAAACGGTTCCATCAGCAACACTGGTCTTACTGGTACGAGTATATACAACGCAGATGTTGGTGTTCGCCCTGTAATAAATTTGAAGGCAGATACAAAATTTGAAGCAAGTGGAATTGGTACATCAAGTAACCCATATGTAGCTTAGCTATGGACAGTTTTAAAAATAATCATTAAAAAAGGAGAAAGGAGGAAGAAAAATTTCGACCAGTAATAAAAAATAAGAAAATAAGATATAAAAATATTAAATT
>CANRIB010000025.1 GCA_947630575.1 uncultured Bacilli bacterium | reverse complement strand
AATTCCTTTATCATTCAAACTTTATGATATATGAGTTCGCAAGCTTAACTCTAAAAATTTAAAAATGAGAAAATTCTCTTATTGTACCAATAATAGCACATATCAACTGGAAAAACAATGGCAATTTAATGGAATTTCTCTGGAAATTTACTGGAAAAACACTGGAATTTTACTGGAAAATTACTGTAATTATCCTAATGTTTAATGTTTCTTATAGCAGTTTTTAATATAGACTCATTAGTATTATTATTTATATATCTTTGTATTTCATAAAAATATTTTTTACAACTATCATAATTAGAAAAATCTTTATAAAACAAGTTTCTAGCTAATATCTTATCTTTTTTTGATATAAATACATTAGTAGAGTATCTTTTAAATTCTTTTGTTAAAGTTAAGCAATACATAAAGTCATCATTAATAATCTCTTTTACATCTTTAGTTTGAATATCTAAATCATCAAGGTTAATAGTAAAATATTCTTCATATTTTTTGTCATACATAGTTAACTTATTATATACCTTCAATAACTTATTTATTTTAAATTTATATTTTAAAAATTCAAATATGGTAATCGAATTGTTTTTTGCTTTATCTAGCAAAGTATAAACTATAGGATCATCAATAAAGAACTTCTTATTAAAATTGTTTAATGTTAATTTTCTCCTATATTTTCTTTTGTTTTTATAAATAATTCCTGTGATTTTTTTATGAGGATTTTTAATAAAAGCCATTAGTCTTGAAATTTTTATTTCGATAAAAAACATTGATTCTTTATTATCTGGTTTTAGATCTTCTAAATTAATTAAATCACTATAAATATAAAAATATTGAAATTCATTGATTTTATAATTTTTATTTAAAGTTAAAGTTTTACGTCTTTTATTTATAAATGATAATTTATTTTTATTTAACTTTATACCAGTTTCTTCTTTTCCCTCTCTTATAAGGCAAGATGAAACAGATTCATTGGCAATTAAATGTCCTCCAAATGTCAATTCACAGCTATCATAATTAAACACGTTATTGTGGCTATGATTTTTAACTTGCAGATAAACTGTTTTCTTTTTAGGATTAAAAAAAAAGCAATTAACAGTTTTAGCATAATAATTTGATTTATTTAAAATTATTCTATTTAAGATTCCTAAATATTCTTCATCTCTATTATATATATCAACATATTCCTCTTTTGATAAATTTCTATTCTTGAAATTATTTAAAAAATTGCTAGCATCAATGTACATATCATTAAACTCTTTATTCATATTTATATTATATTGACTGGCATAATTTAAAACTATTGAAAAAAGTTTTATAATTACACTTTTAATAAAGCTTTCATGATTTTTATAACCTTTTCTTCCTTTATAAAATCTTTTATTACTTATTTCCATAATTGCTTCTGTTACTTGTCCAAATAAAACTACAATATCATTAATATTATAAGAATCAATAACATCATCAGAACTATATTCTCTCAAATTAATATTTAATAATTGAGATAAGGCGATTAGTTGTAGTAACACATCAGAAAGTTCATCCCCTAGATTATTTATATTTCTTCCTTTTTCACTATAATCATTGTTATCAATGTTAAATACATGTCCTATTTGAATTGCAAGTTCATTTAAAACATCAAGTGGTGTCCATGCAAGAAGCCTTGTCTTTTTAAATCTATTACTTAATTTAATAGCTTTATCATAGTTATTTAGTAAAAATTCTTCATAGTTGTTCATTTTATTTTTCCCCTAAAACTAAAGGTTTTGCGCCATTTGACATTGAATTATAAGTATATTCACTAACCCTATTTGTTGTAACATAAACTCTAACATTTAACATATAACTTAAATATGCTAAATCTTTAATTTCTAAATCTAAATTAATTATATTTAAACCATTTTGACTAAATTCAAAATTAACATTTGTTAAATCATACCCAAGCTTTATCAATATTTTTTTGCAATTATTTATCACTTGTTTATATGATAGTAGCTTTCTTTGTTCAGCGCACAATTTTCTTTGTTCCGTAGAGCATATATTAAGATTTAAACATTCTTCACTCCCATAATAAAATGATGGTTGATGAAGTTTAGAGCATAAAGCACAAATATTAGTGTGATATATATTTTGATTCCGATTATAATTGCCACCATGAAAATAATCCCAAGCTTCTTTTGGATAAACACTTTCAGCTTTTAATGCTTTTTCTCTGTCTTCTTTTAATTCAGGCCAAAAACTTATTTTATCAACAAAATTAGGAATTAATTTCATACCTGTAATAGTAGAAATATCAGTATATTCACTTACAAAATTTAATACTTCATCTATTTTATTTGTATTTTGAGGAATTAACGGTCTAAAATAATGAATCATTGGTATCTCATATAATGACAAATTTTTAAAATTCTTTCTAATGTTTTCATGATTGACATTAGGTTCTAATTCCTCTAATCCAGAATAACTTAAATAAACAACTACATTTACTCCTAAATTTTGAAGTACTTTTAATTTTTCAAGAATAAATTCTGGTATATAGCATTTAGTAACAAGTACAATGGTATTTTTTAAATTTCTTTTTATAATTTCATCTAATAAATTATTAACATATAAAGTATTAGATTCATTTAAAAATGGATCTGTTTCTGGAAGCAAGCAGACTGGAATATTCTCATTATAATATTTATAATTTAAAAGTTGATCTATCGCTTCTTTTGGAGTGCATAAAATCTCAGGTTTAGCATTATTTTTATTACATGATTGTAAAAAACAATATTGGCAACGATTATAACAACCAATTACTGAACTAACTGCTAACCAACTTGCATGCATATCAATTATATTAGACATATATAATCACCTACTAGCGATTATAATAACATATTAAATTTAAAATGTTAAAGGTAAATTTTTCCCAAAAAAAAGAAAAAAATTCATAATAAATTTTTTCTACTTCAAATAATTTAATTTTTGTAAAGCATAATATGCAAATGGAGATAATTGACTCTTTTGCAAATCATTAATATTATACCATTCTGCACCTTCAGAATCTAAGCCATCAGCATCATTTTTCAAATTTAATTCTTCAGTATCAACAATGTATAATATTCCAACATGATGCAAATCTTCCCAAAGATCAGTTTCCATCTCCCATTTAATATTAGTAGCGGTAACATCAAACAATTCATAATCTGTTATATTAATTCCAACTTCTTCCATAATCTCTCTTTTTAAAGTTTCAGTTGGAAGTTCTGTATGCTCAATTCCTCCACCAGGTAAATCAAGTTTACCTTTATAACCACCCCTTGCTTTTTTTACTAAAGCAATTTCATTATTTTTAATTAAGATACCATAAGCACCAACATGAGTTTTAACTACTGTTTCCATAGTTTTTTTCCTTTCTTAATATATTATAAATTTTAACATATAAACATTATTAAGACAATGCAAATAATTTAGTTTTTAAATTATTATCGCAAAATAAACTATACCAATCTTCCCAATTATCTTTTTTTTGAACTTTATCATTTAAATCTATAATTCCAATTTCATACAAATATATTTTTTCTAATAACACCTTGATAATATAAAAATTAAACATTTTTTTCATATTATCTATATTTACTGGAATAACTCTTAATATTTTTTTGGCTAATATCAAATTAAATTTACCTTTTCTATAACATAACTTGATTATCATAGAAATATATTCATATTCTTTAGGAGCTATAATTGCCTCATCAAAATCAATTAAAGTAACACTATTTTTAGTCCATAATAAATTAGAAAGTGAAAGATCCCCGTGTATTAAATATAAATCTATATTATTTTCATTAACAATAAAATCATCATATTTTAGTAAAAGCAAATTTAATATATTTCTATTGAATTTTAATTTCTTCATATTTTTTAGTTTAGAACTATAATTATTCACCTTATGAAAAATAGTATCACTATAATTTACTGAAGAAGTAGGTACTTTCATATCTAACGTTTCAATAATATTAGTTAATAAATTTATTTTAGAATAGTCTAAATAAACTATATTTTTATGTTTTATATACTCATACATTTCAATTTTAACATTATCTTTGTTATATTTTTTTACGATATTAAAAGTATTAATTTTTTCTTGCTTACAATGACTTATAAGTTTTTCCTTACAATAATTATTACATTTACTTACGTATAACTTAATAATATATTTTTTATTATTCTTAGTTTTAATAAAATACACCTTATTAGAAATGCCTTTGTTAATTTTTTTTACTTTACTAACTTGTATATTACACTCTAATAAAAATTTTTTAATTTCCTCTGGCATTATTAAACTCCTCAATAGTTTCTTCATATAATTTTTCAATATACTTTTGAATATCAGTTTTATTTACATTATATTTTTCAAAAGATTTATCAAAATGTTTTTTTAATTTTACAAGTTCTTTTTCGGTACCATTACCACATAATTCATAATTTTCATCTGAATTTATAACACTATAACAACTATTTTTTATATCATATATATATTCTTCATTTGATTTATAATCATAATAATAATACTTATTGTCATACTCATATTTTAATTCATAATTTGTTATTTTATAGTAATCATCATACGTTGCTTTAACATTTAAAACATAACGCGTATCATCATCTTCTATTATTATAAAGTCTATATATTTTTCATTAAATATAACCTCTCTTTTACAGTTTGTTATATTATAATCACTACTAACACATTGACTATTAGTATTATAAAGATTTTGAGCAAATTTATAATATATGCTATATTTACCACTTTCAATTAATTCATCCATATTTTTAGGCCTAGTAATAATATTTTTTATAAATATAATAATTAAAATCACAATTGCTGCTATTATAAAAAATAATAATCTATTTTTAATAATTTTACTATCCAAACTATTATTTTGCAAATTATAATTACAACTAGTACATTTTCCATTATTTAATATATTTCCACATTTTGGACATTTACTTACCGGAATAAATCCACAATTAGGGCACAATTCTAATCCTTCATCTATTTCAGTTTTACAATTTCTACAAATTATTTTTGCCATAGACTTCCTCCTATTATATTTATTATAACATTTTAATAATAAAAATAGCCTTAAACACTAATTAATTTTCTAATTCTATAATAGCTATTGCTGATAAATTTTCTTTTGTTAATTTTTTTATTTCAAAAAATTCAACACCTAAAGAATCTTCATTTACGTCATATACTTCCATTTCTTGTTTTACTTCATTATTAAATTCTGTTACATTATAAAATACTCCTGTATGGTGTACTTTTATCATTTCTTCTTTCCATTGCCAATAAAATTTTATTATCTTTTAGTTCTAAACCATAAGCCTCTGCTTGCTTATATAAAGATGCTTCACCACAAACTTTACTAGCTTTGTAATATTTTTTCTTATTTTTTATTCTTTTTAACAAAAAAATATAGTTAAAATAATTAACTATACTTCTGCAGCATATATCAAAAAAATAATCTTGTATTTAACATATTTTAAAATTTCTACCCAAATTATTATTTTTAAAGTAAAATTGTTGAATTATTAGATTCTATAAAACTACCCTACAATTGATAAATTAACTTTAAAATATATTTTTTTTGAGTTTTTTTTATCTGAATAAGTTTCTTTCCTTCTTGCTCCAGAAACCCCATAGTAACTAGAAAAAACAAACATATCATTTAGTTTTTCAGTGGTTGTCATTAGATATATGCTAGCTCGTCTGCTGTTATTAATCCTACTGGATTTGTTAATGATTTATTTCCTTGAGTTGCTCCTTTCTTTGTATATAAATCATTATCTTTAGATGGACATTTAAAGGTTGGTTGCTTTGAATTATTTATTCTTATATGTGCTCCATAATATGTTGCCGTATCTCCTATTCCGCCTGTATTATTTGTTGACTGAGCACTTGAATCTGTTGTACTTGTCCTATCTCCACAAAATCCTACATTATGGTCTAATTTGTTTACATAAGAAACCAATGATTTGCCATCGCCAAAATTATCATTATAAAATATATTTAACACATATATCATAGCTGATTCAGTACTAACCCCACTTCTTATGCCAGTTGTATATTTAAATCCCACATATTCTGCTAAATTATGTGACGAATTAAACGATACATTACCCCCATAATTAGCTCCTTCTTTCGTTGCTCCTGCACTCGTTCCATTATATATTAATCGTATTGTGCCATCGCCATTTATTCGGATAATTCGCCAATATGTATTTCCCATCCTTACCCAATTGTTTGTTACTACTCCTCTAAAGTAATATGTATCTCCATCATCATCTTCTCCTTTGCATAATAATGATTTAGATTCTTCTTTTCCATTTATTATAGGATTTGAATAAGTAGGACATCCATCACTTTCCATATTTACTTCTGTCATTCTTAAATTATCTAATGTTTTTTCTGAAGCTGTTACTTTAAAATCTAAATAAACATAACATTTAGTTCCTTTTTTAGTTATTCCTATATATACTTTATTATCTTTATATTCCATTGGTATATTTTTATATTCTGTATTATCTCCTGGATAAGTACAATAACTTTTATCTTTGTTTACTTCATAACTTCCACTTGGTACAGTTTCTGCTTGATTATATGTTTTACTACCTTTACTATCTTGTACTTTTAATGCTAACACATTTAAATCTGCTAAACTATAATTAACATTACCATTAACTATTTGTACACTTTTGGTTACTTGGTATTTTGCTTTGCTATTTGTTATATATATTATTTCTATTGCTAATACTATTATTGTTATAGCTATTATTATTTTCTTACTTTTACCTTTACTTAACTTCTCTACTTTCATTAATCTTCCCTTCTTTATAATTGATTTATTATCAATCATATTAGAAATTTCTAACTTATACTAAAATTATAAACTCTTATAAATTAAAAGTCAAGAAAAAACTCAACATTAACGGCATAATATTTCTAATATTATTAAGAAATGAGAAAATTAAATTAGGTGAACAAAAATGTATAATAAAGAAAGAATTAAAGAATTAAGAACTTCTAGTAAAATTAGCCAACAAGAAATGGCTAATATTTTAGGAATTACCAGAAGTACTTATTCTATGTGGGAAAGCAAAAATGATATTTTTCCTCTCAAAAGATTAATAGACTTATGCAACTATTTTGATGTATCTTTAGACTATATCTTCTCTTTAACAGATACCAAACAATATAAACCAAATAAAAAAGATGTAGATTTAACTACGAGTGGAAAAAGACTTAAAGATTTTAGAAAAGAAAACAATTTAACTCAAGTAAAACTTGCTCAAAAATTAAATATAGCTCCAACTATACTTGTCGAGTATGAACATGGAAAATACATTATATCTATTCATGCTCTATATACTATTTGTACTAAATACCATATCTCTGCTGACTATCTTTTAGGAAGAGTTGATAAAAACTATTTAAAAACTGATTAATCAGTTTTATTTTGCATATTTTGTCGGAATTTGTCGAACGATTTTTCTAGACAAAATAACAATTAATAATTAAAATAATATCTTGAGTGTTAGGAGATTTTTATTTCATTTAAATGCCAACCCCTTCTTCGATAACAAATTCTAAATTCCTAACACTCACTTATTTTTATTTAATATATCTAAAAATACATAATTAGCAAGCATTAATCCCGCAACGCCTGGCACAAATATAGCACTCCCAATTATATTATCTTTATTAATTGCTTCTTCTTTACTAAATACTACTGGAATATCTAAACTTATATTTTCTTTTCTAAGTTCACTTCTTAATTTTTTAGCTAAAGGATCATTAAAAGTTTTATTTAAAGTTGTAATTTCTAATTTAGTAGAATCTAATTTTTTCCCTGTTCCCAACGCTGTAATAATTTTAATATTATTATTCATAGCGTATTTAATTAAAGCTACTTTTACTTGCATATCGTCACAAGCATCAATTATATAATCATAATTATCATTAATATAATCATAAAAATTATCTTTATTTAAAAATTTATTTATTGTTTTTAGATTAATATTCGGATTTATCCTTAAAACTCTTTCTTGCGCTACTTCTGTTTTATTTTTACCAATATTGTTACTATTACTAATAATTTGCCTATTTAAATTAGATTTATCTACAACATCCCCATCAACAATAGTAATATTATTAAATCCACATCTAACTAATGCTTCTAAAGAAAAACCCCCTACTCCTCCAATACCCACCAAAAGAATATTAGCCTTTTTAATTTTCTTAAACTCTTCTTCACTAATAATTTTTAATAATCTATCAAACATCATAAATCACCAACAAATATATTATAGCAAATAAAAAACCCAGAGGAAAGTCTATTTGTCGATAAAATCCCGCGCACTCGCAGGTGGTAAGAAACATATATACTTCTGGATTCTGGCAAATCAAGACCAGCATTCAACTCCATATATAATTATTCTCCCAAAATTATCTCATAGTCGGTTTTATGTAAAATAAACTATATCCTCTAGGTAATATTATTATACCATATTTAATAATTATTATTCAATATAAATATCATAATTTTACATATTAATTTGAAGAAGCCCCAACTAAATTATATTCTTTACATTTTTCTTCTAATAAAGGAAAATTACAACATCTATCTTTTATTTTCACAAATAATTTACCATTAATATATAAATTATATAATTTTTGTGCTTTAGCTACTACTTGAATTTTATTAGCATTTAACCATGATAATTGAGCTAATAATAAATAATAATATATTTGTTCCTGACTATCTTGAGGAATTTTATTTAAATCTAATAAAACATAATTATTTTTATTAACTGGTATCATATTATTAAAATTAATAACCCCCAAAGTCCCATGATTTATTTTCATAAAATCTAAAGTATTTTTCATTTTTAAATGCTTAGCTTTCGGACTAGATAAAGGTGCAAAATATTCTAAACCCTTTATTTTTAATAGTACTCCCACAAAAGGCCTTAATTCTTTTTTTCCTTCATTATATGTAACTTTATTATCTATTTTTCGTAAATAATTACAATAGTCTGTTGAAACCTTAACTAAATAAAAATTATTAACCATTTATTCTATCTCCTTTCTAATATATTTTCAATCTAAAAAAATATCTAAAATGAAAAGACTAGAGTTAGCTCTCTAATCCACTTTTTTATTTTCCATTTAAAGGCTGGAATCACCGCTTTTTTATTTCCCAACTTATGGCTGGGTTCACCGCTTTTTTATTTCCCAACTTATGGCTGGGTTCACCGCTTTTTTAAGTACAATTGCTTGTACAACCAAATATTATCATAAAAAATATTAATTGTCAAATTTTTTTAACTTTCTCGCCATATCTCATACCAATTTTTTAAATTAGTAAGTCCATCCCCTGCAATACTTTTTAATAATTCCCAAGTTAAACCAAAATTATTTTTAAGCTCCTGAAATCCGGCTTTAGCTTCCCCACAAAGCTCATTATTATTTGCACATACACTTGTAGTTATTGATAAATAAGTAGAAACTATCTTTTCTTTAACTGTTGTATAAACTTTACTTGCCGTATTACTTATACTTTCTTTATAACCTGGAAAATATTCTTCTATTTTACCATCAAAATATAAAGCCATAGCTAAAACTTTTAATTTAGCGGTATTAGTTAAATCTTTAAAAGTATAACCTTTAATCGAACCATTATAAAAAAGAAAATCTACAATGGTTACAAATCCCTTTTTTAAAGTACTATTAGGATTACTAGCACTAGAAGCCTTTATCTGAGTTTGATAATCATTAAAATAATTAATAACCGCAGTATCTGCATTAGTATTAGTATCACTATTATTTGTATCTATATTATTTAAATTATTATCGGTATTTGTACTATTATTTACTCCTGTATTATCTTTATTATCTTCTGGTTTAGTTCCACTTGTATTAGATTTATTATCACTACTATTATTAGAAGAATTATTACCTTCATTATTCTCTTTACTTGCCTCATTTTGCTTATCTAAATCTTTATCAACACTATTATCATTTAAACGTTCAACTAATTCCTCATCACTTATTTTAATCGTTTTAGGATTAGATTTATTATCTAAATCTTTTTCTTCATAAGTAAATTTAATTGTATCTCCAATTTCATAACTTCCTTTAATATTTGAAACTAAATAATCACTATCTTTAGCTTCAATAATAACATATTCTTTATCGGCAACAATAACTGTTCCTGTTATTTCTCTATAAGTTTTATTACCCGTTAATAAAAGATAAACAATGACCCCTACTAATAGTAAAAGAACTATCCCTAATCCTCCAATAATAATTTTATCTTTTTTCATTTTATCTCACTTTCCCATCTTTTCTTATCTCTAACTCTTTTAACAACATCTATCAGTCTATTAGTTACAATTTCATAATCTTGTAACTTCCGATAATGATACTTAACTTTCGCAATATATTTAACTTTTGGCTTTTTAAATTTAATATGTTTTAAATCATTTTTAACAAGTCCCATTGTTCCATCTACTTCATAATGATTTAATTTAAAACAAGCATATTCTTCCCTAAAACAGTCATCTAAAATAACATACCATGGATAATCATTTTTCTTTAAATAATCAATAATCCCAAAAGCACCTGCAAAATAAAAACCTCCCCGATAATTATGTTCATATCTATAATCAAAATTAGAATCAATAAAATCTAAGTTATCAATTCCTAACTTTAAAAAATAATCTCTAAGTTTCTTTTTAATATTTTCTGTTCCATTTAATAAATTAGTACTTATTAAAACAGGTATAGCATTATATTTATTTAATAAATATTTAAGTACTAATATTGCTTCTTCACATATTTCTACTTTATTATTATTAATTACTCCATTCATATCTAAAAAAATCACTCTTCTAGTCATATCCTCATACCTCCTTATAAAACATAACAAAAATACTTTAAATCACTCTAAATTCATTTTATTATATCTTATTTTCTACTATTCTAGGATAAACTAAATTTATAATTTTTTTATAAACGAATTATTCCCTATTACCATTTAATTGTAACATTCGAACATATATTTGTCAATCTTTTTAATAATCTAAAAAGGATAAACAATCATTTATCCCTTTAATTTATCATTTAATATTTCTTTTGTTAAAACAGGATTTGCTTTTCCTCGTGTATTTTTCATTACTTGTCCTACAAAATAATCAAATAAATTAGTTTTACCATTTCTATATTCATTTACTTGATTTAAATTATTATTTATTATTTCCTCAATTATCTTTGTAAGTTCTTCTTTATCACTTATTTGAGCATTATCTTTACTAATAAATTCTTTAACTTCTTTTGCTTCTTCAATTACTTTAAAAAATATTTCTTTAGCTTGTTTAGATGATATAGTTCCATCTTTAATTAAATCCGTTAAATCTTTAAGTCTTTTAGGAGTTAAATAAATATCTTGAATATTAACTTCATATTTATTCGTATAACCTAATACTTGAGTAGTAATCCAGTTACTAGCTACTTTAGCATCTATCCCTAAATTTAAACACTCTTCAAAGTAATCTGCCACATTTTTTTCTTTAACAAGTATAGTTGCATCATAATTACTTAAACCATAATTATTAATATAATCATATTTTCTCTCTAAATGTAATCTTGGAATTTCTTTTCTTAATTCTTCTAACCATTCCTTAGTAATTTTAAACTTTGGTAAATTAGGTTCCACAAAATATTTATAATCAATCGCATCTACTTTACTACGCATATGAATAGTAGTGCCACTTTCTTCATCCCAACGTCTAGTTTCTTGTTCAACTTCATTATATCGTCCAGCCTCTTTTAAAGCCGATTGTCTTTTAATTTCATAATTAATCGCATCATAGACACCCCCAAAGGAATTGACATTTTTAACTTCTACTCTAGTCCCAAACTCGGTTGCATCTTCATCCATAATTGAAATATTTACATCACAACGAATTTGTCCTTTTTTGGTATCAGCTTCCGACACATCACAGTACTTATAAACATCGCGCATATGTTCCAAAAACGCTACTGCTTCCTCAGCACTATGTAAACAAGGTTCAGTAACGAGTTCTAACAAAGGTACACCGGCTCTATTATAATCAATAGTCGAAGTATCAAAATAATGATCTAAACTCGCGGCATCTTCCTCTAAATGTATATCATGAATATCTACTGGTACTAATTTATCTCCCACTTCAATTTCAATATGCCCATTTATACCTACTGGACTTTCCATTTGAGTTATTTGATATCCTTTAGGTAAATCTGGATAATAATAATTCTTTCGGTCAAAATACATATATTCTGGCTGTGTGCAATTAAGAGCCATACTCATTTTAAGTGCATCGGCAACACACTTTTTATTAACAACCGGAAGAGTTCCTGGAAAAGCCATATCCACCGGTGCTATATTAGCATTAGGAGTTTCATTATAAGAATTTCTTGCTCCAGAAAACACTTTGGAATTACTTTTAAGTTCACAGTGCATTTCTAAACCAATAACCGCTTTTTGTTTCTTCATTATTCTACCTCCTTTGCAATTTGTCCTTTATAATTCATTGTTCCCTCTAAAGCATATGCCAAATTAAGAACATTAGCATCATCATAACAATTACCGGTTATATTAATACCTACTGGTAAATTATTTATAAAACCATCAGGAATAGTAATAGATGGAAATCCTCCAAAATTACCAATTTGTAAATGTTCTTCTAAAACATTAGTATTTTCATCTATGGCATCATCACCCTCATTAAAATACTTCGCAGGTCCACTAGAAACTGGCAAAATAAGTCCATCATAAGTCTTAAATAATTCTTTCATTTTATCAACAATAAGTCTTCGAACTCTTGCCGCATTTTTAAAATATCTTTCTTGATTTTCTTTTTGTAAAATATATGAACCAATTACAAATCTTCTTTTAATAAGAGGCGAAAAACCATTAGTTCGATGTTCTTTCATCATTTCAGTTATTTTATCGCTTTTTCCTCGTGGTCCAAAAATAATTCCAGTTAAATTAGACATATTACTTGTGGCCTCTGCACAAGATAAAACTACATAAACTGCCGGGATTGCATTAAGTAAAGTTTGGTCTATACTTACTTCATCTATTTCTACCCCTAAATTTCTAAATTTATCTAAGATATGATGAAAATTTTCTAAATGTTCCCTTAATTCTTTACTAGCATGCGGATAATTATCTATATTAGCAATTTCTTTAATATAAAATAATTTTTTACCTTTAACTTCTCCTGTTAAACTCTTAGTTAAATTAATATTACTAGAATCCCAAGAAGTCATATCATGAGAATCTTTTCCTTTCATGGCGTCTACCACAATCGCGGCATCACCAACACTTCTCGTTAAAACGCCACAATGGTCTAAACTACTAGCAAAAGGAAATAACCCATATCTTGATAACATCCCATAAGTTGGTTTATAGCCCACAATTCCACAGAAAGCTGCTGGTTTCCGAATAGAATCACCTGTATCGCTTCCTAAAGCATAAGGATAAACTCCCGCGGCTACTGCACAAGCAGAACCTGCTGAAGAACCTGCACACATCCTCTTCGGATCCCAAGGATTTTTAACAATACCCGTATGTCCTGTTGTGCCTGTTCCGCCCATTCCAAACTCATCTAAAACCGTTTTATTAACCATTACTGCCCCTTTATTAAACAATTTTTCTACCACCGTTGCCGTATAAAAAGGCACATAATTTTTTAAAGTATTTGATGAACCAGTAGAAAGTACATCTTTTGTTGAATAATTATCTTTAACTCCAAAAGGAATTCCTGAAACTAATTCATCTGTAACAGGTGTATCTTTCGCATCATCACAAATAGTTACAAAAGCATTATACTTTTCTTGCACTTCATGTGATTTGACAAGACTTTCTTTAATTAACTCTTTACTTGTTGCTTTACCACTTTTAAGTAAGTCATGTAACTCTGAAATACTTTTCTCCATATACATCTTAATCCACCACCTTTGGTACTTCTATTTCTCTTCCTTCTACTCCACCAGCATTCCGTAAGGCTTCATCTATAGGAATAGACTCTTCTGCAATATCTTCTCTTAGTTCAAATGCAAAATCATCTAAAGCATGAGTCATCGGAATTACTTCACTTATATTTGGAATTTCATTTATGACATCAATACTTTTATCTATAGCTTCAAACTCATCTAAAACCATTTTATTTTCTTCTGGGGTTAAACCGATAAGTAACTTATCAGCATAATCATCAACCATTTCTTTTGTAAATTTACCCATTATTAACACCTTCATCTATTTCTATTTTAATACCTAATTCTTTTAATTGTGCTTCACTTACTTCACTTGGAGCTTCACTCATTAAATCAGCCGCGCTTTGAGTTTTAGGAAATGCGATAACATCTTTTATATTATCTGCTCCACTCATAAGCATAGTAAATCTTTCAAGTCCAATCGCAAGTCCTGCATGAGGAGGTGCTCCATATTTAAAGGCTTCAATAAAGAACCCAAATTTATTTTTAATATCTTCTTCAGTTAAACCTAAAGCATCAAATACCTCTTTTTGCATTTTAGGATTATGAATTCTAACAGATCCTCCTCCTAATTCATAGCCATTTAAGACTATATCATAGGCAACACTTAAAACTTTACCTGGATCAGTCTTAAAATCTTCTAAATTCTTCGGCATGGTAAAAGGATGATGCATGGCTTTATATCTTTTATCAGCCTCACTATATTCAAACATAGGAAAGTCTGTTACCCATAAGAAATTAAGTTTATCTTTAGGAATTAAATTAAGTTCACCTGCTATTTTTAATCTTAAAGCCCCTAAAGCCGCATAAACAATCGCCGGTTTATCAACAACAATTAAAACTAAATCATTATTGGTAATACCAAATTTTTCTTCCATTAATTTTAATTTTTCATCTTCTAAGTTTTTAGCAATAACTCCATTAAACTTATTATCATCATATTTTAACCAAGCCATGCCTTTAGCTCCATAAATTTTAACATAATCTATCATATGTTCAATATCACTACGCGAATATTTATCCCCATTATTTTTAACAATTAAACATTTGGCAATACCACCATTTTCTATAGCCGTTCTAAAGACATTCATATTAGTATCTTTTAAGATATCTGTTAAATCATTTAAATACATTTCAAATCTGGTATCAGGTTTATCAGAACCATATTTATCCATAGCTTCTTGCCAAGTAATTCTAGGAAAAGTTGGAAGCTCTATTCCTTTAATCTCTTTTACTACCGTTTTTAACATATCTTCTGTTAGAGTCATAATATCTTCATCACTAGCAAAACTCATTTCCATATCTATCTGAGTAAACTCTGGTTGTCTATCGCTTCTTAAATCCTCATCTCTAAAACATTTAGCTATTTGAAAATATCTTTCAAAGCCACTTAACATCAATAATTGTTTAAATATTTGAGGAGATTGAGGAAGAGCATAAAAACTCCCGGGAGCTATCCTAGAAGGCACAATATAATCTCTTGCTCCTTCTGGTGTTGATTTACATAAAATAGGTGTTTCTATTTCTAAGAAATAATTATTATTTAAATAAGTTCTAACTGCCGCGGCAATTTTAGAACGCATAATAATATTTTTTTGTAAAGTTTCTCTTCTTAAATCTAAATAACGATATTTTAATGATATTTGTTCATTAATTTCTTTATCTTCATATATATTAAAAGGTACAGGCTCAGCTTCCCCAAGTATTTCTAGTTCATCAACCATTAATTCTACTTCCCCCGTTGGAATTTTAGGATTAATCATATCCGGAGTTCTTTTAATTAACTTACCAGTTACTTTAATACAATATTCATTCCGAAGAGCCTCAGCAAGTTCAAAATCACTTTTTAAAAATTCGCGATTAAATACTACTTGTAAAAAACCACTTCGATCTCTTAAATCAACGAATATTACTCCTCCCATATCTCTTCTTTTATTTACCCAGCCATAAACTGTATAAACATTATCAACATCTTTTAGTCTAAATTCTCCATTGTTATATTTTTTCATTATTATCCTTCTTTCTAATAATCACAAGACTTAGGTGTTCTCGGATATGGAATAACATCTCGAATATTATCAACACCTGTTAAATATATTAATAATCTTTCAAATCCCATCCCAAAACCAGAATGCACACATCCTCCATAACGTCTTAAATTTAAATACCAATCCATTGAACTAGGATCCATTCTAAGTTCTGTCATCCGGGAAATTAATTTATCATAATCTTCTTCTCTTTGAGAACCACCCATTAACTCTCCTGCTCCTGGAACTTCAAGATCTACCGCGGCGACTGTTTCTCCATCCGAATTTTGTTTCATATAAAACGCTTTAATATCTTTCGGCCAATTCTTAATAAATACCGGCCCATTAAAATATTCTGTCAAATATTTTTCATGTTCTTTGGCAATATCTTCCCCATATTCTGGCGTAAATTCAAAATTAACTTTCGCTTCCTTAAGTATTTTAATTGCTTCTTTATGATCAATTCTTGTAAATTTACTCTTAATCAATTTTTCTAGTTTTTCTTTTAATCCTTTTTCTACAAATTTATCAAAAAACTCTATTTCATCGGGAGAGTTATCTAAAACATATTTAACAATATATTTAAGCATATCTTCCATAATATTCATATCTTCTTCTAAATCACAAAAAGCTATTTCTGGTTCAATCATCCAAAACTCTGAAGCATGAGTTTTAGTATTAGAGTTTTCGGCTCTAAAAGTTGGGCCAAAAGTATAAACTTTTTTATATGCAAGAGCAAATGTTTCCGCTTCTAATTGTCCACTTACGGTAAGATTAGTCATTTTGCCAAAAAAATCTTTACTATAATCTATTTTACCTGCCATTTTATCCAGTGGTAAAGTTGTAACTTGAAACATTTCTCCAGCCCCTTCACAATCACTCGCGGTAATTAAAGGAGCATGAAAATAAACATAACCCCGTTCCTGAAAATATTTATGAATCGCATAAGCTGCTACACTTCTTACTCTAAAAACGGCTTGAAATAAATTAGTTCTTGGTCTTAAATAAGCAACTTCTCTCAAAAATTCTCGGGTGTGTCTTTTCGGTTGTATTGGGTAATCATCCGGACAATCTCCTAATAATTTTATTTCTTTAGCTTTAAGTTCATAATCTTGATTTCCCTGAGATTTAACAATTTCCCCTTTAACCTCTATGGCACAACCAACTAATAATTTTTTAATCTCTAAAAAGTTTTTTAATTCTTCATCATACACAATCTGCAGATGTTTAAATGAAGTTCCATCAGAAAAATCAATAAAACCAAAAGATTTTTGATCCCGATGATTTCTAATCCATCCATCTACAACTATCTCTTTTCCTTCATAATCTTTAATATTTTGAAATAAATCTTTTAAATCCATCATAATTTCCTTTCTTATAAATTACTAATTAAATATTCTAATATTTCATTTTCATCAACATCAGTAGTATCTCCAGTTAAATTATCCTTAACTTCCATTAACCCTTTATTTAATTTATCTTTATCTAATTTAACTGTTATTCTTGCCTCAAATGTTCCCATATCACTTTTAATATCACTCCATCTTAAATCTTGTACGAGCCTCATTCCTACCATTTTCTCTTCTAGATTATCTGCTAAAACATTAACATCTAAAGTATCTTGAATTAATCTTTTATCTTCCTGTTTTTTTAATTCTAAAACAACTTTTTCTAAATCTATAACCAAAGCATAACCATCTTTAATTTCTCCCCCTTCAACCAATACTTCATTTTTATCATTTATTATATTAAATACCAAATTAGTAAATAAATCATTTTCTTTAACTTTCTCTAATTCATAATCTACATCTAATAAACCTAAATAATTAAGCATATCATCAAGTTTTTTTGTATCTTTTGCATCCACCACAACTAAAACATCATCAAGCCCCATTTCTTCTAATAAGCGATATGCAAGCGAAATAACTTCCACATAATTAAGTAGATTATTACCCCTATTAACTAATCCTAGTTTATTTTCTGCTTCAAAATAAACCTTATCTTTATCTTTTAATTCTTGACTATTTAAAGTATCTTTAATACTTATAAAAGTTTTTAAATAACTATAATTATACAGAGTTGCTACACTATCCCATAACTTTTCAATATAATTATAATATTTAGCATCTACTCCTAATATTATTTCTTTTTTCATAAAACTCCTCCTAAACATAAAAAAACTTAGTATCTATAAGGACGCAAAATTCTGCGCGGTGCCACCTTACTTTACTAAGTACTCTTAAAATTTTATCGCATTAATGCGTTTTCTAAATCTTGAAAGCTGTCTTTCTAGCTATTAAACTTTAGGCATTTCCAGCATATTAGCCCTCTCTTTAAAGTTAAACCTAGCTATACTCGGTCCTTCTTTAGAAAAATACTATACTAGTATTTTATTATAATTCTTTTTATTAGTCAAGTTTTATTTCTAAAATGTTAATCCTTTTTTAAAATTTCACCATATCATTATTAGAAATTTCACCAAAATTATGCTGTATAATATCTCTTTTG
>CANRIB010000024.1 GCA_947630575.1 uncultured Bacilli bacterium | reverse complement strand
ACTTTCTGGCTTTTTTTAAAATAATTAAAAAAAGAAACTGTCAAACAATTAAACGATTAATTATTCAACAGCCCCTTTTTCCTTGTCTTTAAATAAAAAAAGAACATTTCTGTTCTAAACTTCTAATTCGTCATCGCTAGCAATATCAATAGTTTTAAATATTTCTTCCATCGTCGTAAGTCCCATTACCACTTTTTGCAGTCCATCTTCAAACATTGTTGTAATATCATCTTTTGATTCATATACTAGCTTTTTTAATTCTTTTCTATTAACATTAGCCGTAATCGCATTTCTTATATCTTCATTAATTGTAAGAACTTCATGTATTGCAAGTCTTCCTTGAAAACCATGATTACAATACTTACAACCATTAGGCGTATATATTTCATCAACTTTAATACCTAAATGTTTTTCTATTAATTTCTTTTCATAAGGAGTAGTAGGGCGAGTACCCCGACATCTAGGACATAACTTTTTTACTAACTTCTGAGATATAATCCCTGTTAAAGCACTACCAAGCAAATATCTTTCTACTTCCATATCGAGTAATCTTTCAATCGTAGTTAAAGAATTGTTAGTATGTACTGTCGATAAAACTAAATGACCTGTGATAGACGCTCTAACCGCAATTTTAGCCGTTTCATCATCTCTTATTTCTCCCACCATAATAATATCTGGATCTTGTCTTAAAATACTTCTTAATGTATGCGAAAAAGTAAGACCTATATCACTTAATACTTGTACTTGATTAATATTTTCTATACGCATTTCTACCGGGTCTTCAACAGTAATTATATTGCGTTCTTTAACATTTAATTTTTGAAGTAGGGCATAAACAGTTGTTGATTTACCAGTTCCTGTTGCCCCAGTTACTAATATTAAACCATTAGGGTTTTCCAACATTTTATTTAATTTATTTAAATTATTTTGTGAAAAACCTAAATTTTCTAAACCATTTAAACTCATCCGATAATCTAAAATACGAATAACTATTTTTTCTCCATCTATTACAGGCAAAGATGAAACTCTCAAATCTAAATCTAAATCATTTATCACATTTTTTATGGCTCCATCTTGAGGTAGTCTTGTTTCTGTTATATTCATCCCACTAATGATTTTAATTCTAGTAGTGACATTTTTCTTAAGTAAACCTGGAATTTCTGCATAATCCTGTAATTCTCCATCTATTCTAATTCTTACCAGTAAATTATTAGGTGTTGGATCAAAATGAATATCCGAAGCCCCAATTTTAACCGCATCTGTTATAATACTATTTACAATTTCTACAATTGAATTTTTTTCAAAATCAAACTTTCGCAAGTAAATCACCCACTTATTATCTTAAATCAATTATACAATAAAGCCCTTATAAAAACAATATTTAAAAAAAAGTTTTATTATTTCTTGAATTAAAGTATTATTAAAGTTATAATGAAAACATTAGGAGGGTTTTACATGGAAAAATTAACTATCAATGGTACTGGTTTTGGTCCCCATAATACTGGCACCATTTATTTAACGCGTGGCACTAAAGAATTAGCTATTTCTTTTGCCGGCAATCTTGATTTATACTTTACTTTATCTAATTGTGATAATACTAATACTTTTATTATTGGTAAAGATAATTATCCCGTTTATTTAATTTTTAATAAATTATATCAAGAAATTATTTCGGGGAGAGTATATCCTTTTGATAAAGAAGAAATTTTAAGAAAAAGTGAATTATTAAACCTCGACTATCATGAAGAATTACAAGAAAATGAAGAATTTTATGAAGAAGATTTAATGCATTTTAGATACATTGCTAAACAAACAGGCTTAGTTAAAGATAATATCATTACATGGATATCAGATGAATACCCAATTGCCATCGCGCCTTTATTTACAATAAAAAAAGAAAATGATAACTATATTTTTGAATTTTTTAATAATCGTTATGATTCTAATTTCCCATATTCTGATGATTTTTTCTTAAAACATATGAAACATAATCATCAAATATCCGTTAGAATAAGGATGTCTGGTTCTAGATATAATTCTTTTAATGCTTGTTTTATGCGCATCTATAACCCTTTAATGGAATTAGGATTAAGTAAATATACCCAAATGGGCATAGAAGAATATTTAATAGATAAAGAACTAGCAAAAGGTAAAACATTAGAAAGAATTTTACTCCCAAAGTAGAATTTTTTTATTTTCTAAGTTTGGGACTATCTTAATAATTAGATTTATGTTATAATTATTAAGTGAAAATAGGAGGGAAATAAATGAAGAACACTTATTTAATTCCTGCAAACTCTAAAAAATCCCAATTAATACTAGGATTCTTTACTATGACTGATTTAATTTTATTTGGTTCTGGTATAAGTATAACTATTATATTATTACTAGTTATTCAAAGTGCCACTTTATTAGTTATGTTACTTATTTTAGCTCCTACTTTAATAACCGGCTTTTTAGTTATACCTTTAGAAAATTATCATAATGTTTTACAATTTCTAATTAATGTTTATTCTTTTTACAATAATCGTCGTAGATACATATGGAGAGGTTGGTGCAGTAATAATGGCGAAGAATGAATCAATGTACACTGAATCTTGGTTACCAATTAAACAAATTATGAATGGTATGATACAACTCGATAATGGTGAATATGTAACGGGAGTTAAAGTCCATCCTCGTAATATTTTTATCGCTGATGCGGGACTTCAAAATGCCATTGTCGGTAATTTAAGAAATTTCTATAATTCCATTAATTTTGAATTTTGGTTAATTATTGCCGATCGTCCTGTTGATATAGGTGTTTATTTATCCCAACTTCAAGTATTATACAATAATACCAATAGTCCTATGGGTAAAAAATTAATCATGGAAGATATAAATAAAGCAAATATGTTTATGAGTGCCGAATACAATGTTGTTGATACCGAATATTTTCTTTTATTTAAAGAAAAAAGGATGGAATTAGTTCAAAAAAAATTACACACTTTTATAAGTGGTCTAGCTAATTCAGGTCTTAATTCTAATCAAACAAGTAATGATGATTTAAGGATGATTTTAGATAATTTCTTAAATGGGGGAACTCATACAAGTTTTGGGACGGTGATGAGCTAATGAAAATAAAAAGTGAAATAGCTCCTAAAGGTATGGAATTTAAACCAACAGAATTTACTTTAGGTGGAAAATATTGTACTATTCTAACTATTATAAGTTATCCAAAAAGTATATATATTGGATATTTATCGGATATTACTTCTATAAGTGGAGTAAAAGTATCTATTAAGCACATCCCTATAGAATTTAGTACTATTCAAAAAATGTTAAATAAAGAAATAGCCGATTTAAAAATGCGTTATCAAAATGAAAGAGATAAAACTATTCAGGAACGTATTCGTCAAGACTATGAATCATTAGAGCAATTTATTTCTATGTTAGCGGCCACTCAAGCTCGTATTTTTGATTTCCAAATGCATATAATGATTAGTGCCGATTCTAAAGAAGAATTAGAAATTAAAAAAATGCAAGTTCGTTCTTACTTAGATGCTTTAGGTATGCGTGGTATTAGCCTAATGTTTGAACAAGAAAAAGTTTTACAATCCATTATTCCCATCTTTCCTAAACAAGACATTGAAAATCGTATTGGAACCCCAATTCCATCAATTACTATGGCGGCAATGTATCCTTTTGTTTTTGATAGTATCAAAGATCCTGGATATGCTACATTATTTGGTGTCGATTTTTCAGGAGGAGTTGTCTTATTCAACCAATTTTTATATCAAATCAAAAAAGAATTTAATCGTAACAATGCCAACATGATAATTTTAGGTACTTCTGGTTCAGGAAAATCAACCGCGGCTAAATTATTACTTCGTACCCATCTCCGTAATGGATGCAAAGTTGTCTGCATTGACCCTGAAGGCGAACTAGAAGAGATGACTAAAACTCTCGGTGGTGATTTCCTAGATTTAGGCAAAGGTGGCGACTTTGGTATGATTAACCCCTTAGAAGTCGTTGTTGATGCTGATGAAGAAGAAATCGCGCAAGGTTTAGGGTACACTATATTAACAAGAACTTTACAACAATTAAAAGCTTTCATGAAATATTTATATCCTGATATCGAAGAAGATGTTTTAACTATGTTTAGTGAAGTAGTTCAAGACACTTATAAAAGATATAAAATAGATTTTAATACTGATTTTACTACTTTAACCAATAATGATTTCCCAACTTTTGATGATGTTTACGCGACAATTAAAGGTCGAATTTTATCTATGCCTGATGCCACTCGTGAAAGAGATGTTATAGAGCGCTTAGAGCTTAAAATTAGACCACTTACTAAAGAACTTCGTTATTATTTCACAGGTCATACTACATTAAGATTTAACAGTGATTACATAGTATTTAATATTCGTGAACTTATGAATAGTGATGAAAATATCAAAAATGCTTTATTCTTTAATATTTTAAAATATGCTTGGGGCTTATGCTTAGATAAAAATATCAATACAGTAATGATGGTTGATGAAGCCCATGTTTTACTTTCTTCTCGTAATGAATTAGGTGCTGAATTTTTAGCCCAAATTCAAAGACGTAGTCGTAAATACAATACTGGAACTATTATTATAACTCAACAACCAACTGATTTTGCGGCTCCTAATATGATTATTCATGGTAAAGCTATCTTTGATAATGCTTCTTACTATCTAGTTATGGGCTTAAGAAAACAAGCTGTTGATGATTTAGCTAAATTAATTGACTTAAACGATTCTGAAAAAGATAGTATTAAATATTACAATCAAGGAGAAGCCCTATTTATCTGTGGTAACCGTCGTATGCGTATCAATGTAGTTGTAACTCAAGAAGAATTAGACTCCTTTGGTTCTGGAGGCGGCTTATAGAAGTAGCAATACTTCTTTTTCTATGTTAAACAATGTAAAATAATATTTATATAACTATAATTAATAAAAATATCCCAGAACTAGTTTATAATTTATTAATGGTTCAGTTAAACTAACAATTAAAATTAAAAAAGATGTAATGAATTATTAATTTTTTCGAATATTATTTCTAATCCAATTGGTAAATATTTTAAATTGAATTTTTTTATGAAAAATGCTATGATTAATTAGAGGGATATATATGAATTTATCAAAATCTAAATATTGTTTAGGTCTTCAATGTTCTAAAATATTATGGCTAGATAAAAATAAGCCTGAAGGAAAAGAAGACATTAAAAATGAAAGTGTTCTTGACAATGGCACTATGGTTGGAATAGTTGCCAAAGACTTATTTAAAGGCTCTAAAGATATAGAATTTAATCCAAATTTGAATAAAATGCTTGCCGATACTAACAAATTAATGCAAGAAGAAAATGTTATTATTACTGAAGCTTCCTTTGTCTATCAAAATAATTTTTGCAGTGTTGATATATTAAAAAAAGAAGGCCCCGAAATAGAATTATATGAAGTTAAAAGTTCTACTGCCCTAAAAGATATTTATTATGAAGACTTAACTTATCAAGTATATGTTTTATATAATTTAGGCTATAAAATAAAAAAAGCTTCTTTAGTTTATTTAAACAGTGAGTATGTCCGTGGGGAAAAACTAGAACTTGATAAACTCTTTAAAATTAAAGATATTACAGAATTTGCCTTAAATAGATTAGAGATAGTAAAAGAAAATATTAATAAAATAAATGAAGATATAGAATTAAAAGAAGAACCAACTAAAGATATTGATTATTACTGTTTTAAACCTTATGATTGTCCTTTTTTTAAATATTGCACTAAACATTTACCAGCCAACAATGTCTTTGATATTAGAAGGATGAATACTAAAAAGAAATTAGAATTATATCATAAAGGTAGTTATAGTTATCAAGATTTATTAAAAGAAAACATTGATTATAAATTTAAAGAACAAATAGATTTTACTTTAAATAATAAAGAACCTAAAATTGAAATTGCCTCAATTAAAGAATTTTTAAATACTTTATCTTATCCTTTATATTTCCTTGATTTTGAAACTTTCCAACAAGCAATCCCCGAATATATTGGAGTAAAGCCTTATATGCAGATTCCATTTCAATATTCACTTCATTATATAGAAAAAGAAAATGGTAAACTAAAGCATAAAGAATTTTTAGCGGACGCAAATATTGACCCTAGAAGAAGTCTTGCTTTAAGCTTAGTTAAAAATATCCCCAAAAATGTTTGCATTCTTGCCTATAACATGAGCTTTGAAAAAAATGTTATTAAAAATTTAGCCTTAGAATTTCCCGATTTACAAGAACATTTAATGAATATTCATGATAATATTAAAGATTTAATGCTTCCTTTTATTAATAGAAATTATTATGTTAAAGAAATGGAAGGTTCCTATTCTATTAAATATGTTTTACCTGCTTTATTTCCTCATGACGAAAATTTAAATTATCATAATTTAGATTTAATCCATAATGGCAGTGAAGCAATGAATGCTTATCATAATTTAGGCCAATTATCTTTAAAAGAACAAGAAAAAATAAGAGAAAGACTTCTTAAATATTGTGAACTAGATACTTATGCAATGGTTAAAATTTGGGAAAAACTAAAAGAAGTTACATCTTTAGTTGAAATTTAAATCATTAAAAAAAGGCGTAAAGCCTTTTTATTATGGAGTAGGGGTTTCTCCATTAAGTTTTTTAACAGTTAAAGAGGCTGTAGAAATAGAAATATTATCCGCACCTGTTGTTTCAACCGCAAGGTCAACTCTTTCATTTGCTGTTAAAGGCACTATAACGGAATTAGTAAATACTCCTGTTGTACCTGTTGTAACATTATAAGTTACATTACTAGCTTCAATTTCTGTTTCATTACCTCTAGCATAAACTTGTATTTCCCCACCAGTAGTAGTTGGTGATAATATAACGGTATAAGTTATTTCATAATTACCTGCTTGTGCTACTGTTAATTGATTTGTCGAATTAGTTACATTAGCTTCTTCCATTGGAGTATTAAGACCTATTTGATCTCCAGTTCCTCCTCCAGTCGTACTAATGCTTTGAGTAGCAGAATTGTATAATCCTCCATATGCAGCTAAACCTGAAGTAGGACCAGTTGGACCAGCAGGAAGACCTAAATTAATTTTATATTCATTTTCTGCTTCACCAGCTTCAACTGAGGCAGTAGCACTATCTCCTGATGCTAAAGTTTCAACATCACCAATTGTAAGAGTAGGGCTTACTCCGGCCGCACCAGCTACCCCTTGAGGTCCTGTTGGACCATATGGAATTGAAAGATTTAATAAATAAGCATTATCAGATGCTCTAGTTTGACTAGGAACTATCTCAGCAGAGGCCCCATTTTCAAATGGCACTGATTGCACATTTCCGGCTGCTAAAGTTGCTGCTACTCCAGCATCTCCCGTCGGACCAGTATCTCCAGTTGGCCCTGTAGGTCCCGTAGGACCGGTTGGACCAGTCGGACCTGTTGCCCCAACATCTCCTGTAGGGCCTATTAATCCTTGAGGTCCTGTTTCACCTGTCGCCCCAGTAGCCCCGGTAGCTCCAGTCGGTCCAGTCGGACCAATTAATCCCTGTAAACCTTGAGGACCAGTGGCACCTGTTGGACCCGTTGAACCAGTCGGACCTGTTGCTCCAATTGGGCCAGTAGGGCCAATTGTTCCTATTCCTGGAAGTCCTTGAGGTCCTGTTGCGCCTGTCGCTCCAGTAGCCCCGGTAGCTCCAGTTGGTCCAGTCGGACCAATTAATCCTTGCAAACCTTGAGGGCCAGTCGCACCCGTTGCTCCCGTTGCACCTGTAGGACCTGTAGCACCTGCTGGAATTGTAAAGGCTAATATTGCATTAGAACTTGTTCCCGTATTTACAACTGTTGCCGCACTTCCAGGCTCAGTTGTCGTAGTTGTTCCAACTGTTATAGTTGCTGCTGCTGGCCCTGTAGGTCCAGTAGGACCCGTTGGTCCATAACAGCAACAACAACCTGTATTTGGATGTTGTTTATTATAACAATTAATATAAGCTTGAGCTCTACTTATATTGTTATTATTATTCAATTTTATATCTCCTTTCCATTAATAGGTTATGCTTTTCTAATTATTCTTGTTTGTGTTAATATCTAATTACCTTAAAAAACCTAGGGAAATTACTTCTACTTTTTGTTCTAGTCTTATTAAGCTAAAGATATAATTTACTAGAGAGGATGAATAAAAATTGAATAAATATAAAGTATGTGTTTATGCGATATGTAAAAATGAAAGTAAATTTATAAAACGTTGGGTAAAATCCATGAGTGAAGCCGATGCTATATATGTTTTAGATACTGGTTCTACCGACAACAGTGTGGCTCTCTTAAAAGAATTAGGCGTAAATGTTACTACTAAAATTATATCTCCGTGGCGTTTTGATGAAGCCCGAAATGCATCACTAGATTTAGTTCCCGATGATACCGATATATGTGTTTGTACCGATATAGATGAAGAATTTAATCCTGGGTGGCGTAAACTTTTTGAAAAATCTTGGGCAAAGGGTGCTGATAAATTAAAATATAATTACAATTGGAGTTTTGATGAATTAGGTAATCCCGCGACTACTTATTATATTGCTAAAGTTCATAAAAGGAAAGGGTATAAATGGACTCATCCTGTTCATGAAGTTTTAAACTCTCTTCCCAATGAAAGAGAACTAATCGCCGAAGGAGTTACTTTAAACCATTATCCTGACCGCGAAAAATCCCGCAGCAGTTATTTACCTTTATTAGAATTAAGTGTTAAAGAAGATCCTTCTGATGACCGTAATATGCATTATTTAGGCCGAGAATATATGTATTATGGCCGTTATCAAGAATCTATTGATACTTTAATTAAACATTTGAATATGCCTCGTGCTACCTGGAACGCTGAAAGATGTGCATCCATGCGTTTTATTGCTCGTGATTATATTAATTTAGGACGAAGAAAAGAAGCTATCATGTGGTTAAAAGATGCGATTAAAGAAGCCCCATATTTAAGAGAAAGTTATGTTGAATTAGCTAAAATTTATACTGATGATTCTTTATATGAAGAAGCCTATAATTTACTAGAACAAGCATTTTTAATTAAAAATAAACCTCCCATCTATATAAATGAAGCTTTTGCCTGGAATGAATATATCTATGAATTAATGGCTATTGTAACTTATAATTTAGGAAGATACCCAGAAAGTCTCCAATATATAAATAAAGCTCTTGAAATTAATCCTCAAGAAGAACGTTTAAAAAATAATAAAGAAATAATTAATAAAGCTTTAAATGGCTAAAAAAGTATTTATTTTATAAAAAAAATATTGTAAAATTAAATAAGTAAGGAGAAAAAATATGCACTGTGAAAAATGTGGAACAGAAAATGAAAAAGATTCTAAATTTTGTTATAAATGCGGTTATAAATTAATTAATTCTTCTAGTAATCTAAAAACTCGCTTTAAAAGCATTCCCAAACAAAAGAAGATTATCATGGCCATAGTTTCCATTATAGTAATTATCTCTCTTATTATTTTAGGAGTACTTTTAAGTAATCCCATAAAAAAAGTTGAAGATAATTTAGATAGTTATTATAACCATTACCAAGAAAATGATATTAAAGAATTAGTTACTATAGGTAAAATTCTAAAAAATAACAAAAATGACCCAAAAACTCTCAATAGCATTAAAGAATCAACCAGTAAATCTTTAAATAACTGGGTAAAAAACTTTAATACCGAATATCAAAATAGAGAAACTCTAGATAACACCTATGACAAACTAACAAGTATTTTAAAAAATATCTATAATTATTATCATGGTTTAGAATATATTTTATCTGATAAGTTATATCAAAAATATACCGAAGAACTAGATAGTTTATATCGTTCTAAAGTAAACTATTTTTATGGTAAAGAATATGAAGGCAATAATGATTATCAAACCTATTATTATTATCAAAAAGTAGTAAAAGATGATTGTTATTATAAAGAGGTAAGTAAATACATAAATAATTATATCAGTGATGAATTACATAAAGTAATTGAAGAAGCTAAAAATAAAGTTAAAGATAAAGATAAAACTAATAATGAAGAAATGTTAAAAGCTCTAACTGAAGAATTAAAATATTTAAAAGAAAATAAAACCAGCAATAACATTGATTTAAGTATTAATCAAGAATATCAAGACTTATATAATGAAGTTTTAAAAAATATTGTTACTTACCTAGAAAAAATAATTGCTGAAAACAAAGATAACGAAGAAAATATTACTAAAATAGATGAAATATTAGATTTAATTAATGATAAAGAAAATAAAGAATATCAGAAATTATTAGAATTAAAAGATTCACAAGTTGCCAAAGAACCCGAAAAACTTGTAGAAAAAAGTACCATATCTTATGATAGTAATGTAAATACTACTTCTAAAGAACGCGAAATATCAAACAAAGTTTATGAAAGTGCTATTTATTTTAAAACCAATACTAATAAAAGTAAAATAATTTATGATTTAAAAAAAGAATATCAAAAATTTACTACCAGTATTATTCTTGATTCTCCCGTAAGTAATGATTTTAAAGGAACAATTATAATTTATGGAGATAATAAAAAATTATATCAAAGTAAAGAAATAAATAAAGATTTTCAAAGTAAACTTATAGAACTAAACATAAAAGATATTAAAGAATTAAAAATAGAACTAGAAATTACTAGTAAAAGTCTAAAAGACGATACCAATATTTATTTAGTTGAGCCATATTTATATAAATAGTTAGGAGTGTGAGTAAAAATGGCTGAAATAGAAAAAACAGAAAAAAAAGAAGAAAAGGAAGAAGTAAAGGTCGAAAAAAAGTTCTGCACTAAATGTGGTAAAGAACTAACTGGTGATGAAGCCTGTTCCTGTGAAAAGGATGCGAAAAAAGAGGAAGTCATCAGTGTCAACAAAGAAGCTATGAAAAGTTATGGCAAGAAATTTGTTGATACTATCATAGGTATGTTTAAAAATCCCAAAACAACAATCGAAAAAGAAGTTGAAGCAAAAGATACTACTAGCAATATTATTATGTTACTAGCTATAGCTCTTACTTTTGGTTTATATGTTATAGGTATCTGTGAAACCGCTTTTAGTTCCTTAGGAAGTATAAATAATCTTATTGATATTCCTTATTTTAGAATATTCTTATATGGTGTAATAATTTATTTTATCTTATCTTTTGTTCCAATTCTTGCATCATTTATCTTAGCAAGAATTATAGGCAATCAAAAATTTGATTTTAAAAAATCCATAAGTTTATACAGTACTAGTATGACTCCAATGATTGTATCTAACATTATCATGGCTATACTATATTATTTAAATATTTTAACTGTAGTTGGAGCTATCATTGGTATTGTAATTGGCATCTTATGTTTCTTCCATTACATACTTGGTTATTTAGATTATGTATCCGTTCATAAAGACAAAAAAGCTTATCTATTAACTGGTCTAGTAAGCCTTTGGGTGATAATAGATCTCATAGTTATAGTTGTTCTTGTAGCAAATGTTGGTGCCGATTTATCTAAAGAATATAATTTAAATAATTATAACCAAAATGATAATATCTTTAATTGGGATTAAAAACTAAAATAAAGTGCTTAAAAAGGCACTTTTTTCATGCTTAATTATTAAATACTTTAATAAAAAAAGTGGCTTTAATTTAAAACCACCAAATATAAATTCTTTATAAAAGCTTAAGGACTTCCATAAATCATTTTATTATAATCATAAAATATTCCCACTTTAATAGGGTTAAAAGCTAAATAAGCATTTAATATTATTACTAGTATAAAACCAACAATAGCTAATTTTTCTAACTTAGGATTATAATTTTGTTCTAAGAGTTTATAATTTACAATTTGACTTATTCCAATTGCCACCAAAAATATTATAAAAGTAACTATTATATTATCATTAGTTTTTAAAATAAGATAAAAAACTGGTGTAAATACAAGCATTACCAAAACTGCACAAAATAAACCCGAAACTAATCCTGCCCATAAAGTATTTCTTTTATCTTTAAGTAACAGTTTTTCTAATATTCCCCAAATAAGAAATGCTCCTATAATAATTTTATTATGTTCCCAAATACTTTCATTTACTGGAAAAAATAAAGCCGTAAAATTATTAGGAAACCACGTATAAATAAAATGTAATAAACTACTAAATAAAAATATTCCAAATACACTTATAACTTTCCATTTTTTAAGTGTCATAAAAAAATCACCCACTATAGTATAAGTGATTTAAATAAAAAATATGAAAAAAATACCATCTTGGAGGTATTACTTTTCTATTGTTCTTGCTTCTCTAGCACTGATTCTTACTTTATTTCCATTAATAGACTTTTTTTGAATATTAGGTTTTTGTTTTGTTTTAGTTGCATTTAAAGCATGACTTCTTTTGTTACCAGATAAAGGTTTCTTTGTTGTAACTTTTTTAGCCATTTTTGCCACCTCCAAATTTCTTTTACTTCTAAAATTTTACTATAATATATTCCAAAAGTCAATTTATTTATGCTCTCTTTAGCATATTTCTCTTTAGAAAACATACAATTTTTTAGGAGATGATTAAATGAACTGTAAAATACCATTTACTAAAGATATTGATTTTGGCAAAAAATTATACGAAATAACCAGTATTAGCCTAGAACATGAAATAAAAGTAGAAGATAATACTTTAAAAGGAAACTTTATTATATCTGGCGATTATAAAAGTCATGAGGTAAGTGTTAATAAAGAACCATTTTCTTATATTTTACCATTTGAAATTGCTTTAGCCGAAAACATTGATGAAAAAACCATCGAATTTATGATAGAAGATTTTACTTATGAAGTAATTAAAAATAACATTTTAAGAGTTAATATTGATTTTAATGTTATTGGAAGTACTAAAGAGTTAGAAGTAGAAGAGCCTGAAACTATTGAGGACAATTTATTTAGAGAACCAAACATGGAAGAATTAACTATAAATAATTCTCTAGAAACCAAAGAAGAAAAAGTCGAAGAAAAAGTTGTAGAAGAAGAAAACAGAATAAATATACCAACCATTGATTTATCCCAAATACCATTTATCAAAAAAGATTTAGAATCCACTAATAACGAAGAAAAAGACATGAAAGAAGAAACTATAAAAGAAAATACTTTGGATTCTTCCTCTAAAGAAGAAATAACTAAAACCAGTGAAGACACCATCATTAATAGTGTTAATGATATAAACGATGAATATGCCACCTATCATATTCATATGGTTTCTGATGGTGAATCAGTAGAAACTATTTGTACTATGTATAATTCCAATTTAAATATTCTATCAGAATACAATGATTTAAGTAATTTAAGTTCTGGTGATAAAATAATTATACCTGATAAAGATGAATAATTCCTTAGAAGAATTAAAAAATACTTATAAACCATATCGTTATACTAAAAAGAAAAATGTTACTATAATTGATTCTACCAGTGGTTCTTATGTCATTAAAGAAAAAAAAGGTTCTAAAGTCGCTGATGTTTACAATTATTTAATAAGTCGTAATTTTGATTACTTTCCCAAACTAGAAGGGGAAAATAGAGATGATGTTAATGTTTTTGAATATATTGATGAAGTAAAAGAACCCAAAGAACAAAAGGCGAGTGATTTAATTGAATTAGTTGCTCTCCTCCATAACAAAACAACTTATTATAAAGAAATTACTGAAGATAAATATAAAGAGATATATGATAACTTAAAAAATAATATCACCTATAGTAAAAATGAATATGATAATTTATATAATATTATGATTGAAGAAATATATCCAAGTCCCAGTCATTATTTATTATTAAGAAATATTTATAAAATCTTTTCTGCTTTAGATTTCTGTGAAGAATCACTAGATGAATGGTATGATAACACTAAAAATGATTTAAAAGAAAGAGTATCCCTAGTTCATAATAATTTAGAAACAGACCATTTTATCAAAAAAGATAAATCATATTTAATTAGTTGGGAAAAATCCAAGATAGATTCTCCCATTTTAGATTTAATAACCTTTTATCAAAAAGAATATTTATCTTTAGATTTTGAAACTCTCTTAAAAAAATATTTAAAAAATTATCCCTTAAAGGATAATGAATTAAATTTATTTCTTATAGTTATTAGTATACCTCCTGTGATAACTTTCACCCAAAATGAAATGTTTTCAACCAAAGAAATTCGCCAAAAACTTGATTATATCTTTAAAACTGAAAGTCTTGTTGCTTCCCTAAAATCTAAAAATGCCGCGGATAAATAATTCTAAATAATAAGTAAAAAAATAAAAATACTTCAATAAGTAAAATAAACAAATTAAATCTTAAAGGCAAAATTAAAGTAATAATAATTTGATAAAAAATTAATATTGAAAGAGCAAACAAAGCTAAAATAGTAAAAAAGCTCCCTCCAAAATTTCTATTATGATACATATATCTCACCTAATTTATTGTATGAAAAATAAAAAAAATGAACTAGAGTAAAGCCTATAAAAAGTTTTTCTTATTTGATTAAAAAAATATGTTGACTATTACTGAGAGTAAATATAAAATATAAGTAGTACAGAAATTATTCTGTATGTTTAGAGCACTTTATCCTCCCAAGCTCTCTATGGCTTCATGCCTAACAAAGGAAAAAGTGCTCTTTTAAATTTACTTAATATTATTTTTTTAATGTAAAATTCCTATCATGTTAAAAATTTAACTGATTTCTAATTGTTTTTAATATCCAATATGTGATATAATAAATTAGGTGAATAGTATGAAGGAAGATTATTTTGTTAATATTGCCATTGAACAAGCTATTAAACTATATCTTTCATGTAAAAATGATAAAAAGAGTATCACTTATAATTGCTTTTTAGTTGTAATTATCAGAGCTCTTGCTTTAATATATGGTGAAACAGATATTTTAAACCCATACTATTTAAATAATAAAGTTATTTTTTTAAGTAATATGAGTCGTTATGGTATGAACAAATCCGATGTTGCGGTCTTTAAAGATGAAATATTGAATTATTATGAATTTGAAATAAAAAATAATCGTACAGAAATTACCAAAGTAAATCCTTATTTTTTAAATATTCTAAAATATTTAATTGATATGTTTGCTTTAAAAAGGAAAATAACCAGTGTCTCATTTGATGAAGAAGAGGAGTTTTTAAAACTTATTTATACTAATCATACTGATAATGAATATATGCTTGCTTATAGCAAATTAATGAATAACAATCCTAATTTTAATGAAAAATACTACTATTCTAAAATAAATGAATTAGATGTAACTAAAGAATTTAACAAAACTATAAGCATGAACTTAAATTTAGAGGCTCTAAATTATGTAGGAGTTAATCTATCTAATGTTAATAATTTAAGCAATGAAGAACTTGCCAGTGCCAAATCGGCTGCCTACAAATATTTTTCTGTAGATTCTACTAAAGCGAGTAGAGATGAAGAATTAGCTTCTAAAATTGCCGCTTTAAAAAAAATAAATGAAAAAACTATAACTAGTGGTAATGGTTATGTTGATATATTATTATTAATGAGTGTTATTGTAACATCTTTAAGTGTAATTGCAATTATTGCTTTTACAGTTTTCTAGGAGGGTTTTATGGAAGTTATAACAATAAATAATCGCCAATATCAAGTTTTAAAAAATTATAAAGATGCTTTAAATATTGAAGAATTAACTGAAAAATTAACTGATTATTTTGATGAATTTGATTATATTGTCGGGGATATTGCCTATAATAAACTTCGTTTAAAAGGATTTAATAGTAAAACAAATAAAAATTTTAAACCTTATAATGATGTTGATAAAGTTGAAGAATACATTAAAAACAACTGTGCATATGGATGTCGATGGTTCATGATAAGTGAAATAAAAGATTGATATCACATAATTAATTTGATATAATAAAATAAGAATAGAATAAAAGGGAAGAGTGATAAAGATGGCTAAAATAAATATAACAACTCCAACTGGAGTAGAAAATTTAAGTCTTATAAGTGCTTTTAAAGTTGAAAATAATACCTATGTAGTTTTTGACAGTGAAAAAATTGGTTCTATGGGTTTACCAATTATATATATTAGTAAACTAACAGATAAATTAGAAAAAATAATTGACAAAAATGAATGGGAAAGTGTCAAAAATTATTTAAAAGGAATAATTAATGGTACAAACTTTGAATATATAAATATTAACGATAGTATAGTAAGTGATGAAGCATATTATACTCCACTTACTTTACCAAGCACCGCTTCATTAGAAACAATTAAAAACCATTATGTAGTTAAAGAAAGTTCTCAAGGTGCATCTACTATTCCAACTATTGATGCAGCACCAGAACCTATAGCGCCTCCTGTAACTCCAAATGTTACAGTAAATCCCCAAGTTGCATCACCTGTAGCTCCCGTAGAAGAAACTATAAATCCTATTCCGGCAGTAGATATAGCACCTCAAGTAGCACCAGCAACACCAATCCCAGAGCCTATACCTGCAGTTCCTATAACACCAAGCACTCCGGCGGCCAGCAACGAAACCATCAATAGTACTCCTGTTGTGCCCCCAGTTAATATAGCCCCAGCATCTCCCGTCGTTCCAAACATGGAAAATCCTGTTCCCGAACCCTCAATAGAAACTAAAACACCTTCTGTTATACCTGCTATCAATCCACTTCCATCTGTTGCCCCTTCAACTAATGCTAATTCAAATTTAGAAAATACAATCAATATTAATTTTGAAAGTGATAAAGCTACTTTCTTAAAAGCCTGTGAAAACATGTTTGATGCTTTAGTTTCTAAATACGAAAAAGAATTCAATAATTTAAAAACAAGAGAAGCAGAAATAAAACAAAAAGAAATGGAAATAGCCACTAAAATGCAAAACGCTAATGAACATTTAGCCAATGCTGCTGCAAGAGAACAAGTTGCCAATATTGCTCACGATAATGCTCAAAAAATCATGGACATTGGAAACTTAATGCCAACAATGCCAACTCCTGAAGGAGCAGTTAATCCGCCCCAAACTGGTGTTATATAGACATCAGTTTTTTCATATAATTTAATAGTGATTAATATGAAAGAAACTCTTAATTACTATTATAATTTAACTATTAGTGAAGTAGAAAAATGGGGTAATATATACAGATTTAATTTACATGATGATCAATTTTATTTTGTCCCTTTAAAAAGAAATAATTCTGAATTAAATGATTTATTAGAAGTAACTAAAGAACTTAAAATGAAAGGCTTACCAGTTCATGACTTAATTTTAAATCGTTTTAATAGTCTTATAACTAATGTTTATAATACTAATTATATTTTATTAAAACCCTTGGGTAATATCTATGAAGAATACGATTTAAATTCTATTGTTAATTTGAGTCATAGTCTAACTTTAACAGAAAATAAAAGCCAATTATATCGTATATCTTGGAATAAACTTTGGAGTGATAAAATAGATTATTTTGAATATCAAATTAGAGAATTAGGCAAAGACAAAACAATAATTTTAAATAGTTTTAGTTATTATATTGGTTTAGGTGAAAATGCCATTTGCTATGTTAATAGTACTCTCATAAATTATAAACCTACAAGTCTTGATAAAGTATCATTATCTCATCGAAGAATAAAATATCCCAACTATAAACTAAACTTTTTTAATCCTTTAAGTTTTATTTTTGATTTAGAAATAAGAGATATTGCCGAATATTTAAAAAGTGCTTTTTTTGCCGGTGAAAACGCTTTATCTTATTTAAGTAGTATTTTAAAGCACAACAAATATTCCATCTATAGTTTACAACTTTTATATGCCAGACTTTTATATCCAACATATTATTTTGATTTATATGAAGAAATAATGAATAATGATTTAGAAGAAGAAACTTTAATTCCCATCATTGAAAAAAGTGAAGCTTATGAAACATTTCTTAAAGATGCTTATTATGAAATAAGTAGATATGCTCCCATCGAAAGAGTAGAATGGTTATTAAAAAAAGAGTCATAACTCCACATTTATAACTCCTTCAATCTCTGGTATTTCATTTTTAAGATAAGCTTCTATTCCAAAACTTAAAGTATCATCTTGATAAAAACAATGACTACAAGCTCCACTTAATTTAATATAAACATATTTATCTTCATATCTAATAAATTCAATATCGCCTCCATCTTGATTAATAAGAGGCCTTAAATCATCAATAAGTTCTTTAATTTTTTCTTCCATATATAACACCAAACTAATTATAAGTTAAAAAATTGCTAAAGTAAAGCAAAAATGTTATAATGTTATTGGTGAAATATAATGTATAAAAAAAACGATATAGTAAAATGTACTATTACAGGTTTTAAAAACTATGGTATATTTGTTAAAGTTGATGAAGAGTATGATGGTTTAATTCATATTTCTGAAATCTCTGAAAGTTTTGTTCGTAATGTAACCGACTATGGTGATATTAAAGAAGAAATATACGCGAAAGTAATCGAAGTAGACGAAAAAAATAAACATTTAAAATTATCTATTAAAAATATTAACTATAAAGTAGATGGTAAAAGTATGGACGAAACTGCCAAGGATGGTTTTATGCCTCTAAAAAAACACTTAAATATTTGGATTAATGAAAAAATAAAAGAAATAAATAAAACTAAAGAATAAAAGGGCATTAATGATATTTTAATAAAGTGTAATAAATAACTTTAATATTTAAGCTTTCTAAGAGATTTTCTTAAAAAACGGAAGAATAAAAAAATAAGTTCCCGTCTATCATGATATAAGGTATGTTAATAAAAAAGTTCCCATAAATAAGTACAA